>NZ_CP167895.1:310868-621737 GCF_041504345.1 Vibrio sp. BS-M-Sm-2 | reverse complement strand
TCAATTAAGATCGTTGAGGATCATTTGTCGAAAACGAAAAAAGCCCGCAAATGCGGGCTTAGGAATATTAGATTCAACGAGCTGAACAACAGAGGTTAACGCAAGTGAGCGGGTACCTTTGTTTTGTCTCGATTGAGATAGTAGTAGAGATAAACCAAAGAGTAGACGGTTACAAACGCATCGAGCGCAAACACACCACTCCAACCATAAAACCACTCATAGTCATTAATGCAGACGTTGTATAAGAAGATGCCAACAAACATCGACTTCTCAAATGCGCTGTAAATCATGGTCGAAGTGCGCAGCGATTTGTACTTGGCCGAGAACATCAGCAACACACCAATACAGCCAACCATCACACCCCAGTGCTGATATGTCCCCATCAAATACGTACTACTGCCCAACATCGTATCGTTGTAAGAGAACAGGGTCTGCATGCTCCAATCAGGCGCAAGAAAAGTAGCGAAAGCCGTAGCCGTTAAGAAACCAGTAACCATCAAATACGCTTTCATGGTTCGTTCAAAAAATCGTTCTAACATAAAAATAACCTCTCAAAATAAACAGTGTCATACCAACAGTGATTTACTGACCAAGCATGCTCATCACTGCTGTTTTTAATTCGTTTTCTTCTTTTGCAAACAGATGCTTAACTCGATGATCTAAGCCCGTTTCCAAGACTGTTTTGGCATGGGAGAAAGTGATAAACCCTTCTTTACCGTGATAATTGCCCTGCCCTGATTCACCAATGCCACCAAACGGCGCGTCGTCTACCGCCAAGTGGAAAACACAGTCATTGATACACATTCCACCGGAATGAACTTGGTGCTTAACCTGAGACTGTAAACTCAAATCAAAGCTCATCAGATACAGCGCCAAAGGCCTTGGTTTGCTATTGATGATTTGGAACGCCTCTTCTATATTGCGATACGTAATCAACGGTAATAGTGGGCCGAAAATCTCTTCGTTCATCACCTTGGATGACAAGCTTGGTTCAACAATCAGATGCGTCACTAATCGATGAGTATCTAGGTCCATCGCGTCGTCATGGCACGCTACGGTTCGAGTTCCGGCTTGTTGTTCTTCATTCAACAAACCCACTATACGGTCGCATTGGCGAGGGTTGATTAAGGACGTCAAATTCTCGGAATAAACCCCTTCATCAAACAACAGTTGGTACTGTTTTTTGTACTCCAAAATGAAAGCCTCGAGTTTGTCTTCAGACAGTAACACGTAGTCTGGAGCAACACACACTTGGCCGTTATTGAGGCTCTTGCCGTAAATAATTCGCTCGACCGCAATATCGATCGGCATGTCTGCTGCCACGATAACTGGAGACTTGCCACCGAGCTCAAGAGTGACGGGAGTTAACGTGTCAGCCGCTGATTTCATCACTTGACGACCCACTTGGGTTGAACCTGTAAACAGAAGATGATCAAACGGCAACGCAGAAAACGCAGCAGCAATGTCAACCTCACCTTCAACCAAGCACACCTCATCGGCATTGAAAACTTCATCCAATAACTGTCTTAAAACGTCATTGGTTGCTGGCGTAAATTCACTCATCTTGATCATGGCGAGATTGCCCGCCGCTAAGGCTGAAATGAGCGGGCCAATCGACAACATGATAGGGAAGTTCCACGGGGCAATGATCCCCACTACGCCTTTAGGCTGATAAACCACTTCAACGCGAGAAGTTGAAAGCAAAGGGCCAGAGTGGCGAATTGAAGATGTCGACCAATGCGGCAAACACTCGATGGTGTGATCAATATTTCCTAAGCAAGGCAATATGTCAGCCATCAAAGTGTCTTGTCGGCTACGGTGACCATAGTCCTCACTCACCGCGACACACAAACGGTCTGTGTAATCGATAAGAGCAGATTTCAGCGCAAGCAACTGTTCAATTCTCACCGGCACAGTGGGCATCGGATCATCTGCAAAAGCTTCCTGCATACTCTTCAACGTCGCTGTCATTTGTGTAGCCGTCAATTCATGTTTCATACATCACCTCGTGGTTAAGAGATGCACACAATAATACACAACAAACCGGTCGGTCTAGTATTATTTTGTCAGAGAATCGTCAATGCTGTCTGAAAGAAGTGGCTAGATATTGAATAAATAACAGGTAGTAAATTTGAAAAAGTGGGAAGAAGAAAAGGATAAAGAAAAGACAAATCAGGCTGATATAACCAGAGAAATGGGGAGTAACAGGTTCAAAAATGGCCGCTTAAAGCGACCATTAAAAATTATCTTAATACATTGTTTTTAAACAATAAGCTCAGCTAACTAACTAGCTCTTAGCAACGTTGGCAATGCCTTCAAGCTGTAGAACTGGTGCAGCGTCGATGTCTTCTGCATTCATCATTGACGATACGCGTTGCATCGAAGAAAGCAGTAGGCTTTGTTCCCACGGCTCTAGGTTTTGGAATTTTTTAACGAAGTTATCTTGCAGCGGCGGTGGCGCATTGTTTAGCAGCTCTTGGCCTTTTTCAGTCAGATTTGCGTGTACTTTGCGGCGATCTGACGAGCTGCGAACACGTTGTACATAGCCGTTCAGTTCCAAGCGATCGATGATCGTGGTTGTGGTGGCTTGGCTTACATTGGTGTGATTAGACAATTCTTTGATCGTCACATTACCCATTTCTTGGATTGCTCTCATTAAGATTAATTGAGGGCCAGTCAAACCATACTCTTTACTCAGCTTTTTCGAGTGTAAATCGATAGCGCGAATAATTTGGCGAATAGCGACCAGGATTTCGTCATGTTTGTCCAAGATGCAGACCTTTGTACTAATATACTGTGAATGGTTTTACAGCGTCGAAGCGATGAAATATCCTGATTATTTACGTCAGGTGAGCTCGGATTACACTGTAAATTGATAAATTACTTCATTGATTTTTCCGCATTGTACTGATGTTCATACTATTCTCAATCTTTTATATGCCTCTGAATTTGCGCATGGCAACACTTTTGTACAATGAGTAGCGATCTTCAGTCTTAAAGTGGCAAACAAGGCAAGAAAAAGCGAGATATTGTCGGTAAATAAAAAGCCGCATACTCAAAATAATTGGATTTGCTGCTAGGCAACAAGTAAGTTCATCCTTATGAGCATAGAAGTTCTATGTGATTAGGGTGCACTTAAGCAGTTACAACGCTGTAGCTTCAAGTATGAAGAGTATAGATTCATCTAGGTAGCGAGATTTGAACACCTCACTACCTATTTTATTCGTTAGAGAACGAATTATTTCAGTTCAAACCACTAAGCGGCATTATTGAGTTGAAAATTACCCGTTAGCGCGTTGTAAAACTCGCTGTTATCCAGAATGCCCACCAATTGGTTGTCTTCAACGAGAAGAATTGGTGGTTACTGATCTGCTTGAGCTTAATCGCATCACGCATGCCAATTTCCGGGCTTGCCACGACCACACTCGACGCGCTGATCGCAGCTAAGCCATCTGACTCGCTCCACTCGACAAGCGCCAAAGTAGATTCACCTTTTACTGATAAAGCACCTTCACTCTGTTCAATCCAGAGGTCTTTAGAATCGCAGATCTTCCAGCTTTCATTCTCTTGTGTCAGTGAATCAAGAGGCTGCATTAAAGAACGACCTTTAAGCACATTCAATGGATTGGTGTGAGCAACGAAGTCTTTTACGTATTCGGTTTTTGGCGTCAGTACGATCTCTTCAGGCTTACCGTGTTGAATCAGTTTGCCTGACTCCATGATCGCAATGTTATTGCCAATCTTCAGAGCTTCATCTAGGTCGTGACTCACGAACAGAATCGTCTTGTTGAGTTTGTTTTGCAGCGTGATCAGTTCATCTTGCAGTTGAGCTCGAATCAATGGGTCAAGCGCCGAAAACGGTTCATCCATCAACAGGATATCGGTGTCCATTGCAAACGCACGCGCCAAACCAACACGTTGCTGCATACCGCCAGAAAGCTCATGTGGAAATTTGGTTTCCCACTCTGCTAGGCCGACCATTTCTAATTGTTCACGCGCTTTGGCACGACGAATATCTTTCGCCACGCCCTGCATTTCAAGACCAAATGCCACGTTGTCTAATACGTTAAGCCATGGCATCAAAGCAAACTTTTGGAACACCATAGATACGCGGTGAGTACGAAGGTGACGCAGAGTCGCTTCATCACATTGCGCTAAATCGACTTGCTGGTCACCGTCTTTGATTGTTAGTGAACCACGGCTGATCTCATTCAAACCGTTAACTGCGCGAAGCAAAGATGATTTACCAGAACCAGACAAACCCATCAATACACAGATCTCGCCTTCTTCCACCGTCAGCGACACATTATCCACACCAACAACTTGCCCAGTTTCATCGATGATCTCTTGGCGAGTTTTACCTTGGTCGAGTAGATCAAGCGCTTGATTGGCTTTGTTACCGAACACAACATCAAGGTTTTTAATGGTAATCGCGTCCATTGGCTTTTGTTCTTGAGAGGTAGACATGATTAAGCTTCCTTCTGGTTTGGTGTTTTGCACAAGCGGTCAAGGATGATTGCGACTAAAACAATCGCTAATCCGGCTTCAAAACCTTGTGAGATATTCACTGTGTTCAATGCACGAACAACAGGTTTACCAAGTCCGTCAGCACCGACAAGAGCGGCGATAACCACCATCGAAAGCGACAACATAATACATTGGGTTACACCCGCCATGATGCTTGGCAGAGCGGCAGGTAATTCAACTTTGAGCAGTAACTTCATGCGACTTGCACCAAAGGCTTTACCCGCTTCAATCAACTCTTCAGGGACTTTCGTTACCCCTAAGTAGGTCAAACGAATCGGAGCAGCTATCGCGAAAATAATGGTCGAGATTAAGCCAGGAACGATGCCCAAGCCAAATAGAACCAGAGTTGGAATCAGATAAACGAAAGTTGGGACTGTCTGCATCAAATCAAGGATTGGACGCAAAACTGTATAGAGCCAAGGACGGTGAGCAGCCATGATGCCAACCGGTACGCCAATTAATACGGAAATCGTTGTCGCCGCAAAGACGAGAACAAAGGTTTCCAGCATTTCTTGCCAATAGCCAAGGTTAAGAATAGTCAGCAGTGCTGCAACCACAAAGATCACTAGCGAAGGTTTACGGTGTAAGTACCATGCAATCGCAGCAGTCATCACGATTGGCAGTGCAGGCGGCATCCACTTAAATACATCGACTAAAAACATAATGATGGTTTCTAAAAAGATAGAAATAGCATCAAAAAAGCCTGCTGCATTGATTGTTAGCCAATCAACACCCGCTTCCATCCATTGTCCGACAGGGATTTTGTTTTCCGTAATAAAATTCACAATATTGCCTTTTATTATGGGTGGGCTACTTCAAACCAATCGATAAATTGGCAAGCCCACCTTTATTATTTATATAGCTGTTGAGATAGGTAGAACTAAGCTTTTACTTGCTTTAGGTATTCAGTAACGGCTTGAGTTGCTGATTCACCTTTATGTGTTTTTACATTGTCTAACCAAGCTTCAACTTGTTGAGGGTTATTGTTCAACCATTGTTGAGCCGCTTTTTCTGGCTTCACTTTTTGGTTAAGAATCTCTTCCATCAACTGGTTTTCCATCTCTAGAGTGAATTCTAAGTTTTGTAGAAGTTGACCGACGTTTGCACACTCAGACAGGTAGTTTGAACGAACGTTAGTGTAAACATTCGCGCCACCGTAGTTAGGGCCAAAGAAATCGTCACCACCTGATAGGTATTCCATCTCAACATTGCTGTTCATTGGGTGCGGTGCCCAACCAAGGTAAACAATCCACTGGCTACGACGAGCAGCGCGAGATACTTGCGATACCATGCCCGCTTCACTTGATTCCACTAGGCTGAAATCTTTCAAGCCAAACGCGTCAGAATCAATCATTGATTGGATTAAGCGGTTACCGTCGTTACCCGGTTCGATGCCGTAGATGCGGTCTTTAAATTTGTCGGCATGTTTTGCTAGGTCTGCGAAGCTTTTCACGCCAGAGTCGTACACGTATTTTGGTACGGCTAGTGTGTATTTTGCCCCTTCAAGGTTGGCACGCACTGTCTCAACCGTTCCCGCTTCGCGGTACTTAGCGATGTCGCCTTCCATAGTTGGCATCCAGTTACCTAGGAATACGTCAATATCGCCGTTCGCCATTGAAGAGTAAGTCACCGGTACTGAAAGTAGGTCGGTTTTGGTTTGGTAACCAAGGCCTTTTAATAGTTCTGAAGTAACGGCGGTTGTTGCGGTAATGTCAGTCCAGCCTACATCAGCGAAGCGAACGTTTTCACATTGCTGTGGTTCTACTGAAGCGTTGGCGTAAGCACTGAACGCGAATGAACTGATTGCTAGCGTTGCGAGCGCCTTTTTTGTAGCGGTTTGTTTATGTTGAGTCGTCATAATGATTCCTTTTTATCTTTCCTTTTTCTGCCCTAACTCATACTCATCGGGGCTGTTTTGCTGACTTTTGACTAATTTTGCTATTTTTATCTCAATAACAGAGGCTTACGCATCTCTTGCTGGTTTATTTATTCTTTGCTTCTCTTCCCACTCAGGTGCAATCCACACTGGAACGTCTTGCGCTTTGAGCATTGGTTTACCCAAAATCAAATCGGATGCGCGCTCGGCAACCATGATGGTCGGTGCGTTAAGGTTGCCGTTTGGAATAACAGGGAAAACAGACGAGTCGACAACACGCAGGCTATCAATGCCGCGAACACGACACTCTTCATCAAGTACAGCCATAGGGTCATCATCAGCGCCCATTTTGCAGCCACAAGAAGGGTGATAAGCACTTTCAACATTTTGCTTAACCCATTCGTCGATCGCCTCATCAGAAGTTACACTCAGACCCGGCTGAATCTCTTCGCCACGGTAAACATCCATCGCAGGTTGCGACAAAATCTCACGCGTCAGACGAATACAATCGCGCCAATCTTGGCGGTCTTGCTCAGTCGAGATGTAATTGAAAATGATCTCTGGCTTGGCATGCGGATCAGCCGAAGTGATCGCCACCGTACCGCGACTCTCTGGCTTGTTAGGTCCAACGTGTACTTGGAAGCCATGGCCATCAAAGGCTGCTTGTCCGTCGTAACGCATCGCTGCTGGCAGGAAGTGATATTGAATGTTTGGCCACTTCAATCCTTTGCGAGAACGAATGAACGCGCACGATTCAAAGTGGTTAGTGGCACCCAAACCTTTGCGAGTCAGAATCCACTCTGCGCCAATCATGCCCTTGCTGACTAAGCCCAGCTTGCTGTTGAGCGTGATGGGGTCGTTACAGTGATATTGGAAGTACACTTCTAAGTGATCTTGTAGGTTTTCACCGACGCCGCTCAGTTCGTGTTTCAGCTCAACACCCGCCTTTTCAAGCACCGCTTTCGGGCCGATACCAGATAATTGAAGCAGTTGAACAGAACCGATAGAGCCCGCAGAAGAGATCACTTCTTTGTTCGCTACCGCCACTTGGGTATTGCCTGACTTTTCAAACTCGACACCAACGGCTTTCAAGCCTGATTGGCCTGTTGAGTTTTGTGCTTCAAGTAAGAAACGACGCGCCACGATGCCTTTCTTCAATGTTAGGTTTGAACGCTTCAATGCACGGCGTAGGTAAGCGTTAGAGGTTGAGGCTCTAACACCCTTGTCTACCGTCATATGCATGGTGCCGAAGCCTTCTTGCTGGTAGCCGTTATAGTCTTGTGTTTCTGGGTAACCGGCATCTTTACCTGCATCTATGAATGCTTGGTAAAGCGGGTTAAGCTCCATATCGTTACCATTACAAGTACCTACAGGGCCATTGTCACCACGATATTCGTCACCACCTTTATTCCATGATTCAGCGCGGCGGAAGTAAGGCAAGCAAGCTTGGTAATTCCAACCAGCAGCGCCCTCTTCTTCCCATTGGTCGAAGTCACAAGCGTGGCCTCGCACATAAACCATGCCATTGATTGATGAACTACCACCCAACACCTTGCCACGTGGGCAATGCAGTTCACGTCCATCAAGGCCCGGTTCTTGCTCTGTTTCAAATTGCCAAGCGTACTTTTCAGTATTCATTGGGTAAGAAAGTGCGGTTGGCATCTGGATAAAAATGCTCTTATCCGTGCCACCAGCTTCCAGTAATAAAACGCTATGTTCACCGCTTTCCGTTAGCCTATCCGCTAACACACAGCCGGCCGAACCCGCGCCGACGATAATATAATCGTAGCGTTGTTCCATGTTTTGATTTCCCTGAGATGAGTCAGTAGGGCTAGCTCTGTTAAGCTAACCCATAAAATTGAGTGTTACGCGTTAGGCATAAGGGCTGGCGTAGTCGCCAAGTTCAATAAGAATGCTCTTAGTCTGCGTATAGTGGAGTAGAGTCTCTGGCCCGTTTTCGCGGCCAACCCCTGAAAGTTTGTAGCCACCAACAGGCATTTCTGCCGGTGAGTCACCCCACGTGTTCACCCAGCAAATACCCGCCTGCATTTGATGAATAACACGGTGAGCGCGAGAAAGGTTTTGCGTGAACACACCAGCAGCAAGGCCGTATTTGGTATCGTTAGCACGACGAATCACATCGTCTTCGTCCGAAAACTTCAACACTGACATCACAGGGCCGAAGATCTCTTGTTGAACGTGAGGCATGTTGTCTTCGCAATCCACAAATACGGTTGGGATAACAAAGTTGCCGTTTGCTAAACCGTTGTCAGTCACTTGATAACCGCCAGTCAGCAGAGTTGCACCTGACTGTTTAGCTAACTCAATCGCTTCAAGGACTTTTGAAAGATGTTCTTTAGATATCAACGCGCCGATCTGAGTCTCCATGTCCATTGGGTTACCAATGATCAGCTTCTCAGTGCGTGTTTTAAGTTGATCGACGAATGCGTTGTAGATGTTTTCGTGTACATAAACACGAGTACCGTTGGTGCACACTTCGCCTTGGGTGTAGAAGTTAGCAACCATCGAAGCGGAAACCGCATCATCCAATTTCGCATCATCAAACACGATCATTGGTGACTTACCGCCAAGTTCCATTGTGACTGATTTCAGCGTCTTAGCGCTGTCTGCCATTACCGCTTTACCGGTACCGGTTTCGCCCGTGAACGACACTTTCGCGATGTCTGGGTGAGCCGTTAGCATCTGACCAACACGGTAATCGCCCTGAACCACGTTAAACACGCCATCAGGAAGACCAGCTTCAGTAAAGATTTCTGCAAGCTTGAGCGCCGTTAGCGGCGTTTCTTCTGAAGGTTTGAAAATCATCGCGTTACCCGCGGCCAATGCCGGAGCCGATTTCCACATCGCGATTTGAATGGGGTAGTTCCACGCGCCAATGCCCGCACAAATGCCTAGCGGCTCGCGGCGAGTGTAGAAAAATTGAGATTCGCTCAGCGGCTGTTGGTCGCCTTGTAGCGTTGGAGCCAAACCAGCAAAGTATTCAATAACATCAGCGCCAGACGCCACATCCACTTCAATCGCTTCTTGCAGCGGCTTGCCCGTATCAACAACCTCAAGATTTGCAAGGTCATTATTTCGAGCTCTAAGTATTTCCACTGCCTTCAAAAGAATGCGGCTGCGTTCCACAGCGGTCATTGCTGACCATACCGCAAATCCGCGCTTCGCAGATTCAATAGCACTGTCGACATCCGCTGAAGATGCTTGGCCTAACGTCGCGATAGGTTCGCCGTTTGCAGGGTTAATGCTATCAAAGGTTTCACCAGAGGTTGCTTTAACCGCTGCGCCATCGATGTATAACGAGTTCATTTCCATTTGAGATTCTGACTTAATTATTGTTATTAGACTCTACTGGTCTATATGTGAGTATTAGGTGCGAATAGTGGTCGTTCTAGTTCTTTATCTTGATCTAGGTCTAACGCTACCACTGCGATCTATTTGCTGTGACACGAGTAGAACGTAAGTTGTTTATCTAGATAATCATTGATGATGGCACGCGCCTTTTGAGCATCGATACCATCTGGGTTTAGTGTGCCTCTCAGCCACAAACCATCAATCAGAGACGCAATCCCGTGAGCAACGAGATCCGCTTGTTCATGATTAAAAATACCTTTCAACTCAAGACGTAAGTGTGAAATCAAACGTTTTTCATTCACACGCTGCAGTCTTTTCAGTTGCTCGTCATGCATTGAATATGACCAAAATGCCAACCACGCCTTCGCGACCTTATTTTCTGCTTGGTAACCTTCGAAGTTACCATCGATGATCGCGTTAATTCTCTGTTGGTGAGCATCAACAGGAAGTGCTTTTAGTGAAGTGGTGATGGTATTGGAAAGTTGGCGAAGGATTTCACGCATGGTCTCTTCGAGCAGCCCATGCTTTCCACCAAAATAGTGATTAATAATGCCAGTGGAGACTCCCGCTTCTTTGCTGATCAACGCAATACTCGCGGCATGCAAACCCACTCGATCAATCACCGTCATGGTGGCTTGAACAAGCTGTGGTTTACGTATATCAGGCATCCCAACCTTCGGCATTTCTTAGTCCTTTTATTTTATATTGAACGTTCAGTTAAATATAAAATGACAGAAATTTAGTTAGGGTTCAAATGATTATTTAAAACAAATTCGTAACAACACAGCATTCAAAACAACAAAAATCATTATAAAACAATAAATTAAATATCATTTAGAGCACTAACGAAAACAATTAAAGATTTGAGGTGTGATAGTTATTAGTCAAATGTTTTTACTCAACAAGGACAATATTTGAACAGAAAGAGAGATTCTTGAAAAAAAGAGGAATTCGGAAATTAGAGGTATTTAAGTGTAAAAGATGACGAGGTATAGCGAAGTGAAAAAGAAAACCGAGCGTCCAACAAAGTGCTTGAACGCCCTCCTTCACCAGGATTCAGCATTATGACTAGATTCTAAGCGCAATTAGCCGATAATCGGCATCGATTGCCAGGCTCTTTGATGCAGTATCTCGCAGCCAGATTCTGTGATAACAATGTTTTCCTCGTGCACCATCATGCGATTTTTCGCAAATGCCATGCCCGGCTCAAGCGTTAGCACCATACCGGGTTTTAAGATCACATCACCGTTAGGCACATGTGATGGCCACTCGGTTAGCTGCATGCCTAAGCCGTGCCCCATGCGACCCACATCGTTGCCGAGTGCACCGTTCTTTTCGAGCACCGACCACATGGCTTGCCACACGTCTCCGGTTGTTCGTCCCGGTTCAGCAATCGCTAACCCTGCTTCTGTCGACTGATACACCGCGTCATAAGCCGCTATTGTATCTGGCTGCGCATATCCAAACGCATAGTTCCGGTCAAAGTCACTGAAGTAGCCATCAAAGTTAGCACCCGTATCGATGATCAAAACATCTCCTTCAGAAAGCACACTATCGGTTGGTCCCATGATGATGTTGTCATAACCACCTTGGCCGGATGCCGAGATCAGATAAGGACATGCATCAGCGCCCAAGCGTAGCATTTCCAAATGCATGGCTTTACACGCCTGTCGCTCTGTCATACCTATTGCTAAATTTTGGCGAAGATACTCAAAACCCGCCGCCGTGACTTGGCACGCAAAGCGCACTTTATCGATTTCTGCTTGAGACTTAACACTGCGCAGATCGCGAATCATCAGCGATACATCCACCACACTATGTTGGCTTAGTTTCTGCTGTAACAATGCATAGTTAATGGCTGGCATACGCAGATGTGTTTCTGGGCCGACCATCGAACCGATTCGACGAGATCCTCTCGATACTTCAGACAACGTAGCCGCTAGCAAAGAGATACCGTCGTCTTCTGGCCTTGGTGATGGCCAACTGCGCACGTCGTCAATCCATGTATCATCAAAGCCAGCGACACCAATCTCTGGCACCACAGCGATAGGCTTGCCAACCGCAGGCACCACCAAAAACCAAGGTCGAGTTGGACTTTCCCAGAACTGCGATTTAAAGCCACTGAAATAGCGAAACTCAGGTTCGGTCGTAAAAAACGCAGCATCGATGTTTTGAGCACGTAGACGTTGTTGTAACTCGACAGTACGTCGCTCTAGTTCTGCTGATTCAAACCCTCTCTGCGGAGGTGTTAACGGCAATATACTCATATCTCTATCCTTGATTGAATTAGGGTAACTCGGCGAATTAATTGAATAAAACATCTCTTGGTAACAGAGCGATACTTGGGAAGAAAATCAGCAAAGCAGACATCAATATCAAGATGAGGAAAAACGGCAGTGTTCCGCGGATAACTTCCATATAAGGACGCTCGAAAATCGCAATCGCGGTGAAGATGTCACAACCGAATGGCGGCGTTGCCGATCCAATGGCCATTTGTAGCGTTACCATCACACCGACTAAGATTGGATCGATACCTGCAGCGTCAACAATCGGCATAAAGATCGGCGTCAAGATCAGTAGAACCACCAAAGAGTCCACAAACATGCAGCCGACAAAGAAAGTCAGTGCGATGACAAACAGAATGAATTCAGGTGAAGCATCTTCTAAATTAAGAGGAGCCAATAATTCCTGAGGAATTTGTTCAAACGAGATATACCAAGAGAACGCCTGACCGACCCCCACCAGCACAAACACAACCGCGGTAATCAAGCCGGTATTTAACGCTGCATCACAGATGTCTTTTACGCCAAGTTTGCGATAGAAAATGCACTCAACAATAATCGCATACAACACTGCAAATGAGGCTGCTTCGGTAGGTGTGACTACGCCAGAATAAATACCACCGATGATCAAAGCGGGGAAACCAAGAGGAAGAATCGCTTTCTTAATCGCTTCAATGCGTTCTGCAGTGTTGGCTTTTTCAACCAAAGAGATGGTGTCACTGTGTTTCACGCTATAGGCATAGCTGTATAGGGAGAACAAGGTCGCGAGCACTAAGCCAGGGCCAATACCAGCAATGAATAGCTCACCCACACTGGCATTAGCTAAGGTGCCGTAAAGAATCAGACCGATACTCGGTGGGATAAGAAACGCGATGTCACTGGCATTGATGATCAGCGCCATCACAAAACTGTCTTTGTACCCTGCTTGCAACAATTTCGGGCGCATGATTTGGCCAACCGACACCACGGTAGCTTGGGTCGAACCAGAAACAGATCCAAATAGAGTACAGCTAATGCAGGTGGTAATCGGCAGCCCGCCACGCAAGTGACCTACAAACGCTTGAATCAAACCCAGTAGGTTATACGCAGTGTGACCACGCGTCATAATATCCGCAGCCAAGATGAACATCGGCACCGCAATCAGTGCGTTAGGTGAGATACCTGTCACCATTTGCTGAATCAGCACTCCCGGTTCAACCTGAGAGAAATGAATCAAGCCAATCAAAGCCCCAACCGCTAACGGAACAATCATAGGGAAGCTCAAAAACAGCAGAATCACCATCACAGAGACAAGGGTAAATGTGATGACATAAATATCTAATTCGCCGGCAATAATGTCCGAGAAAAACTGTGCAACATCGCTCATTCGAACTCACCTACTTTTGTATTTCTATTTTCAATCACGTCAAATGACACGTAGATCTCTTTGTGCAGCAGGTTCATCAAGAAACTCATGCTGTATTGCAATCCGGCGATGAAAAAGCCGATAGGGATAATCGCGTATACCCAAAACACAGGGAATTGAAGAGCTGGGCTTAATCGATTGATGTCTTTCAACTCTTTGACGTAGAAGAACGCATGGTAGGTGAGATAGAACATCAACATGGCAGTGAGTAGCGCAATAATGGTTGTGAGAACTTTTTGAGCTTTTGTGCTTAGTGAATCGTAGACCGCAGTCATGCGTATATTTCGCCCTTGGCGCACTGCATAAGCGAAGCCAATAAAGGTCACAGACACAATCAGAAATTGATTGAGCTCTTCTGAAAAAAACAGGCTTTTGTTAAAAGCATACCGACCAATCGCATTGGCCGTAGAATTAATCATCATCGTGAGAATGGCGGTCATGATCAAAAAGCGCTCTAGCTTTTCCGTCACAACACTGATTTTATGTAGCAGTTCTTTCATAACAGGCAGTGCTCCATACTTCGTTCAGTGACAAGGGTCCATTGCCACAAATTGGAGAAGGTGGGAATAAGCTACCCGCCGCCAATGAACAGTGGATAGCATTCATCCTTACTAACGCTTTTTATTGCGTTGCTGAAGCAGCCTTCACTTCACCTAGGATTTCTTCGAGAATGTTTTTCGCACCCTCACGAGCTTCACTCTGCTGACCTGCTGGGTAGGCATTTGCCACTACGTCATAGTAGGTGGTGTGCAGTTTTTGGCTGAGTGTTTTAAAACGCTCACGCTCTTCATCCGTCAACACAACCACTTGCATGTTTGGACGCTCTTTCAGGATCTTGTCCATGTTCTCTTTGTTGATGCGAATCTGGTAGTCATAAGCAGCTTGGTCTGCGGCTTTGATCGCTTTGTCGACCATCGCTTGCTTCTCCTCTGACAAACCGTTGTACCATTTGCTGTTGGTCGAAACGGTGCTCACATAAGGTTGCTGACCTGGGAACATCAAGTAGTCTTGAACTTCATGCCACTTCGCGTTGTAGATGAAGTAGATAGGGTTAACCATGCTATCGATGGTCTTAAGTTGCAGTGAACCGTACACTTCACCCCAAGAAAGAGGAGTAGGTGTTGCACCAAACGCTTTGTAGGTTTCAACAGGAATGGTTGAAGTGAAAGTACGGATTTTCTGGTTAGCAAAGTCCTCAGGTGTACGGATAGGTTTGTTACCACCCCACACCATTTCGCCTTCCGACATCATCGACAACAGCTTTAGGTTTACGCTCTCAAACTTGGGTGCCAGCTTGTTGTAGATGGTTGGGCTTTCCGTTAAGACCTTATGCGTGATCGCTTCGTTAGTACCCAGAACATACGGTAAGCTCACCGCTTGTACCTCAGGAACATAAGACCCTAAGTGACCCGCGCCTACAGACACAAATTGAATGGTGCCTTTAGCAGCCAGTTCTACGATGTCGTTCTCTGTACCCAATTGTCCGTAGTAATAGATTCGAACACGGATGTCGCCATCAGATTCCTTCTTAATCACTTCCGCAAATTTTTGCGCATAGATGTCTTGAACGTCTGTTTTGTCCTCTTCTGAAGCAAACTTCCATGTTTCGGCATGAACGCCAAAAACCATGCTCAAACTTAGCAGTGCTACGCCTAATCGTTTCATCCTGTCTTTCCTTTTATTATCCTAATTTCACGCTGATGACTTTGGTCAATTCACGCGCTTCAGTATTGACTGTATCGACAATAAACTCCGTTTAAAGTCGGCCATCTTGCAGTGCCAAATACGTCACTGCTGAATCTTTTTCTCTACTTGTTACTTCTCATTGAGCCGTTTCTAAATTGATCTTGCTAAACGGTCGTTCACCAACTGAATCCAGTAGCTCGCACCGAGCTTTAAGATGCCGTCGTTAAAGTCGTATTTTGGGTTATGCAATGCGCAGCCACCGACCGATTCCGTGCCATTACCCAGCAGCACATAGCAGCCCGGCTTAACGCGCAACATGCTTGAGAAATCTTCCGAAATTGTCAGTGGATCGCAGGCGTCATTAACGTTCTCGACACCAAGCACCTTCTGCGCGGCGGCAACCGAATATTGGGTTTGTAGCTCACTGTTGATGGTTGGATAGAAGGTATTAATAAACTCAAATTCGTAGGTCGCACCTGCAGCCTGACAAATGCCCGCCACGATTCGCTCCATACTTTGCTTGATTCGGTCGAGAGAAGATTCAGTAAAACAACGGCAATCTCCCTTAATAATCACTTGAGTCGGGATGACGTTAACCGTGCCGTCTGTAATAAACTCGGTCGCAGAGACTACAGCCGTATCGTGGATCGCACTAAGATTGCGAGAGACGATGGTTTGCAGGCCAAGGATTACTTGCGAGCCAACGACTAGAGGATCGACCCCTTGATGCGGCAGAGCGGCATGCCCACCCACACCGTTGATCGTGATCTCAAAGCTGCTCTCACTGGCCATTAATGATCCAGGACGAACCATCAATTCACCTTCCGCTAAACCGGGAAAGTTATGCACGCCATACACTTCATCAATCGAGAATCGCTCAAACAAGCCATCATCAATCATCGCTTGCGCGCCACAGCCATGCTCTTCATCGGGTTGAAAAATGAAATACACCGTGCCATCGAAGGTTGGGTTCCCTGCCAATAGGTTTTCGGCTAAATAACTTGCTGCGCCAAGCAGCATTGCAGAGTGTCCATCGTGGCCACAAGCGTGCATCTTTCCATCGTGTTGTGAGCAATGTGCGAAGCTGTTTTGTTCATGAATATGCAGAGCATCCATATCAGCTCTTAGGCCAATACTCACTTCACTTGATCCCGAACGAAGTATCCCCACTAATCCTGTTTTACCGATGTTACGCACCACCTCTATACCAAAACTGTGTAGTTGATTGGCGATGAAATCAGAGGTGAGATTCACGTCAAAGCCGCATTCAGGAAAGCGATGTAAGTGTTGACGCCATTCCGTCATGCTTTGAATAAGTTGCGAAGACAATTGGTCTGGTTTTATCGAGAAAGTAGACGACATAGTAGTGATCCCAAAGTGTAATTCTTTGTATTAACGTTAAATGTAGAGTTAGCTTGGCTGCTGAATGTAAACGTGAAGCGAGCAGCCTTAATCAAAGGTCGTTACAACGACTGCGACCTTCGGCAATTATCTGAGGATGGCTTAAGATGGTGCTCTAGTAGTGCACCAAAGCCTTTAATGGGTATGGGGTAGTTCATCAACTGAAGTGAGTGCCAAGCCAGCACCTGATTGCTGCTCACAACAGGTTTATCTAATTGCGCTTCAATGAATTCGATGACTGATGCAGCACGTAATGCAGTACAAGAGATAAACAGTAAATCGGCATTCGGATCACAGACTTCAATCGCGGCTTGTTTAATGTCCTGTGGTGAAATGAACGTCATCGCGGTGTCATCTTCAAAGCCGAAGCCAGCAATGCTCAACACCTCAATGCCTTGCGAGTCAAAAAATGCGGCCACGTCTTGATTCACAGCTTCGGTATAAGGCGTTAATACCGAGATGCGCTTAGCTTTAAAGCTGTCGAAAGCCGCTAAGGCAGCGGCCACCGGATTCGTTACCGCAGCGTTTGGGCGAGACTGATGAATGAGTTGAGTAATTCGCTCGCTGCCAATCGCTATGGTGCCGGAGGTGCAAGCGTAAATCACCACATCCAACTCTGTGCCCGGTAAGATAGTATCGGCACAATCGGCAATTCCCGGCTCCATTCTGCGTAAATTATCAATGGTCAAAGGATTGTAATTTCGAACACGGCTAGTAAAAGATTGCACATCACTTGGATACAGTTGGGCGAGATCTCGCTCAATATTAAAGTCGGTTGCTAACGCGATCACACCGACGCGTCCTGCTGGTGCTAATGCTTCTAATTCAGACTGTAAAGTAGCGATTCCAGATCTCATACTTACCGATTCCTTGAACTCATTAAGTGTTAATAAAATGTGTACTCACAACTAACATCTTTGCCAATTGACTCTTTACATTTTGTTTACAAGGTTAATAATGCCCCGATAAGTTTAAGGATTATCATCAAATAACGTCTTTATTGTGCAGAAATTCCGCATTTTTATTACGTTATAGTGATTTTTTGTTCTCATAGGTGGCTCACTCGTTGCTAAGGAGAAATACCTTAATCTTGATCACACAATGACCTAAAAGTAACAATTCACTTACAAGCAAATATTGGGAAGCGTTGGTATGGCACAGCAACCGGAAATGACGGTCGACAGTTTTGACAGAAAGATCCTCAACATCGTACAAGACTCAAATCGAGCAACTTCGGACAACATCGCAGAAAAAGTGGGGCTCTCTCCCGCGGCCGTTCAACGGCGTTTAAAACGCATGCGAACTCAAGGGGTCATTCAAGCGGATGTCTCGGTCATCAATCCAAAAGCGGTAGGGCATGCGATGACTTTTATCGTCCAAGTGACCTTGGAGCGTGAACGCGTTGATTTGATGCATAACTTCAAAAAAGAGATGAGTGCCAATCGTTCTGTACAGCAGTGCTACTACGTGACGGGCAGTTCTGACTTTATCTTGATCGTCACTGCAGCAGATATGGAGGGGTATGACAATTTTACTCGTGAGGCTTTCTTCGATAATGCCAACATCAAAAGCTTTCAAACCAATGTGGTGATGGATAACGTCAAAGTCGGCCTGACAATTCCGATTGATGAGCAACGTGATTGATGACCAGACCGATTAGAAAGCAAGGCGTGCCATGAGATGAAGTCAAAAAGAGAGGAAAAAAGACGGTATGAAGAAACCTTACATACCGCCAACTTTGGGGCTTACATTATTATGAGTTGTTCGCGATTAGCTCTTAACCACTAACAGCTAACTATGTACTTCTAGCTATTAGATTTTGTTGTCGATGATTTGTTGGTAGAGATCCGCGTCAGTTGCTCCTTCAGTACCAATAACCAACACTCGACTGTTTTCAGTTAAATTCAATTTTTCAGCGAATTTCGGTTCTTTTTTAGCGATGATCGCAGCAGCAAAACCAGGAACCGCAGACTCACCACCTTCAATCGCCACTTCCGTATATTCCCCACTCGCCAACATACACATCGCTTGCGGAATGGCCTCTTCGCTCAGCGTCATAAAGTCATCCGCGCCATTTTGTAGAATTGTCCACGCCAAGCTTGAAACCTCACCGCATGCGAGCCCTGCCATCAGTGTCTCTAGATCGCCTGTAACTACCACGGGCTTGCCCGCTTGAGCACTCTTCTGTAAGCAGTTAGCCTGCTCAGGTTCGACAATTACAAAGCGTGGGCGATCGGAGCCCCACAGATCCCAGAAGTAGCCGCAAACTGCTGAAGCTAGACCACCCACTCCCCCTTGAACAAAGACATGGGTTGGGATTTCACCATCAAGTTGCTCGACAATTTCAGCCAACATAACAGTGTAGCCAAGTGCCACATCTTTCGGAATTTCCATGTAACCTTCATAAGAGGTATCCGATACAATCACGCGATTTTGCGCTTTAGCTTCTGAGTCGGCCAAACGAACAGATTCATCGTAGTTACCGGTAATGCGTACCACTTCTGCGCCGAACGCTTCCATCGCTTGCTTGCGGCCTTCCGATACGTCACGGTGAATGTAGATAACACAACCACAACCAAACATTTGTGCACCCCATGCGACGGAGCGACCATGGTTTCCGTCTGTCGCACAGCTGACAACGATTTCAGCGACTTCTGATTTCCATTCCCCGTTGAGCAGCTCACTGATGGTTGGATTCTTCCCATAACGGTTGGCGATCTCAATCTGAAGCTGACGGGCAACAGCATACGCGCCGCCCAGTGCTTTAAAACTCTTTAGGCCAAAACGCTGCGATTCATCTTTATACCAAAACTTGTTTACGCCGATCTCAGCAGAAATACGATTCAATTCATGCAAGGGAGTGACGGAATAACCCGGCCATTGTGAAATGTCCTTAATTGCCTGCTCAGAACTCGCAACACTCAGAATCTCAAGTTGCTCACTTGAGTACTCCAATTCAGGGTGTGCTTGAGGGTTAGCATAGTGTGTCAGAGTGCCTGCCAGTAACTGCATAAATGATCGTCCTTATTAGTCATTCACATTGCTCCTTACATCACCAAGCATAATCGTCTTCGGCTTGTAAGGCTTGCGGATATTAAAGTTTATCGGCATCAAAGTGCTGTGATTGTGCTTTCTAAAAACCAAATCTGCAGAAATTAGTTGTTACTTAGCGAATAAATGCGGTTTTTACTCACATTCATGATCTCACGTTGAATTCATGAGCATTACAAGCGGTACCGCCTTCAATTCCAAAACAAAAAAGGCTGGTGATGACAAAGCACAACCAACCTTTCAACATACACACCTAATTTTTAATGCGAGTCAAAGCTACTCAATACGAGTGATGAAACCGTATCTATCTGAATCGGCCTTAGTCACCCAGTGTTCACCAGAGGCAGGAGCTGAATCTAAAGTGAAGATATAAAAATCGATTCCTTTGTCTCCCATCACCTTTTTAAAGTAGGTCGCTTGCTTACGATGGCTTTCATTGGTGTATGGGAATTCTTTGGCTGTTTTATCACCCTCAGCCCAACTGTGCACACCAATCTGCTTATTAAGCTCAATAGCTTTGGTGGTATCAGCGCGTTGCAAAACTCGTGGATTACCCGCTGCGAACAGATCCGTGCCGCCAGAGAACACCGAGCCTGTTGGGGTAACCACCGTCGTCATATGGTTGTTGTTGATCACCCGCCCGGTGTACATATTGATATCGTCGTCAGCGCTGCCACCGATATGGTTAGTGAACTTCAATGTCATCTCACTGCCTTGATACAATTTCACGATATCAAAAAGCTGAGAATAGGTTGATGCCCCCAGAGTAGACCGAATTCGATCAACAGCACCTGTCTCGTTGAGCACATCGCGGTAAAAAGCGTTGAAAGCAAACGATGTGGTAATGGTTACCTTGTTGCCAGTTTTGGTGTTACTCAAAACCGTAGACCCGAGACTAGTCACGTATTGCGACAGCTCGTTTTGGTATTCAAGCTCAACTGCAAGCTTTCTATTGCCCGTTGTCGTTTGGATTAACGTTGTATCATTACTAATTGAACGTAGAGCCGTACCACAATCAAATGAATCAAAAAAATTACCCTCGCTGTAAATTGCACAGTCATCGACTCCTGCATCTGGAAAGTACAGGTCAACGCTTTGGCCTAAGCTATCTACAAGCCTAACTACTTTTTGCTTATCACTAATATCTTCAGCAAACTGAATTTTTTCATACTGAACACCATCATAAGTAAGCTTCATTGCTTCTTGGAGCTCTTGTCGCTCTTGATACAACTCACCAAGCTTAGCCGATGAAAATACGTAATCAGCTTTAGGCTTCGTTTGCGCCTTGGTGTCAGCCTTGCTTGAGCTTGAATTACAGCCAGCTAAAAAAATCAAAGGTAACGCCAGTAATGCCTTTCGATAGTCGTTCATAAAATCATTCCCATAATGTTTTGATGGAAGTGATTCTATTATTTAAACCCGCAAGCATCTGTCCTGTGAATGTATGAGAGTGTAATTCTTTTTGAACGTTGTTTTTTATTTTCCCCAAAAGTCAAAATCATCATTGAACTGACGTGGAAAGTGTTTAATCATTCACGTTAGGTATTTTTCGTGAAGCGTTTAAATTTAATATGCGATATCGACTTGCATAAGATGAGAATCGCTCACGTCATCTCGATAAGTGAAATGCATGATAAGGCTGGGAGTGGAATGACAAAACCTAAAATGATCATCGTGGAAGACGATTTAAAACTTCAGAAAATGTTGCAGGATTACTTTGTCACGCAAGATTTTGATGTCTCCACGTTAGATGATGGCGGTGATGCCGCACATACTATCCTATCTGAGCAACCTGATATCGTACTCTTAGATCTAATGCTTCCTGTAAGTGACGGACTTACAATCTGCCGACAGACGCGTACACACTACAAAGGTAAAATCCTGATGCTCACCGCTAGTGATGACGACTTCGATCATGTCGCTGGTCTAGAGACAGGGGCTGATGACTATGTCACCAAGCCAATCAAACCAAGAGTTCTGCTGGCAAGAGTTCGTTCACTATTACGTCGCCAAGATACCAATACTGCTTCAGCCGACGGTTCAGACAACCTACAGTTTGATAAACTGGTCCTGAAAAACACCTATAAGAAATGCGAACTTTCGGGTGAGGTTTTGTCACTCACAGACAGTGAGTTTGACCTACTTTGGTTATTGGCAAGCAACCCCGATACTCCACTATCACGTGACTACTTGACGAAAACGCTGCGTGGTATTGAGTACGACGGAATCGACCGAACAATTGATAACAAGGTGGTACGTCTAAGAAAAATATTGGGCGACGACCATGCGCCAGCAGAGAAAATTCAGACGATTCGCGGAAAAGGCTACTTATTTGTTTCCACCGCCTGGCATTAAACCTCGCTCAATACGAGCGTAATGAAAGAGAGCGATTATGCGACGTATCTATTTGGAGTCCCTACTAGGGCTATTGATTTGTTTTATTAGCGGTATTGTCGCCTACGAAATTTGTGTTTATCAACTCAATACCGACTACGAATATGTACTGCAAGATTATGAAGCAACAGCCCACCAACAACTGATAGAAAACATCGCCAAGAATCAAGGCCTTGAAGCGGCTCATCAAGCGATAAACCAGTTTGTAGAGACCACTCGAAATAAACTGGTTACGTTCAGCCCTGAAGATGAAATTCCAGGCCCCGTTTCTAAGTTTTTCAGTACCAACCCAAGTACCTTTATCTTTCATGATGAAGAGCGGGATCTTTGGTTTCGCTTAGCAAACAGTGATAACACCTATCACTACCTGCCCAACAGTGAAGCATTCGTTAGGCAAAAAATCGAGTTAGAAGATGACCTCATTTGGTTGTTCTTTTTAGCGAGCTTTATCTTATATGGTTTATGCCATGTACTGATCATCTTCCGCCGAGTAAAAAAACTGGAATCAGCCACTCTGAGTTTTGCAGAAGGGGATCTCTCCTCGCGAGCTGAGACTTCAAGTGGCATTGCGATCGGTTCACTGAACAAATCCTTCAACCTAATGGCCGACCGAATTCATCGCTTAATTGAAAGCAATCGCTCACTCACTAATGCTGTCGCTCATGAACTGCGCACGCCAATATTTCGTATTCAGTGGCAAGCTGAAATGTTGAAAGACACCCTGCTAAACGAAGAGCAAGAAAGTACGATTGAGAGTATTGTCGAAGACACTGAAGAGATGGAAAAGATGGTTGATGAGCTATTGTATTACGCCAAACTTGACAGCTGTGACCTAGAAAACTTGCAACAACCATTAGAGATAAGAGACCTTCTCGACCACGCAATGGCGCGCTGGAACAAAGATACAGAGCTCGACATAAACCTATCACTGCCAGAGCAACCTTATGAAATTCTTGCGGATGAAATACTGCTGAACCGCGCCCTAGATAACCTCGTCCGTAACGCCATGAAATTCGCACGCTCTCAAGTGTTGATTGAAGCCAGCGCGCATCAAGAACAACTACAGATTGCAGTACATGATGATGGTGATGGTGTGGCTCAAGAACATCAAGCGCGCCTATTTGAACCCTTTTACGTTGGCGACAAAGCGCGCAATAAAGCTAAGAGCGGCCATGGTTTAGGGCTCTCTATCGTCGATAAGATCTGCGCTCAACACGGCGCTACCGTGGAAGTAGGTCAAAGCCAAACCTTAAATGGTGCAGTATTCACTATAACCATTCAGCTATGTAATGATTCAGATGACAAACCCATACAGTAACGACAAAACACCTCTGGAATAATGTTCAACATCGGCCGGGAGATGCTGTCTCCCTATGAACCTAAACTCCAACCATTCTTAAGGTGTGTTTATGAAAAAGTTATTAGTTATTTTGGGTATTGTCTCTCTTGCAGGTTGTTCAGGTATTAGCCACAACGATGAAGTTTACACAGCGCACGCTGAGAGCTTCAACATTGTCGGTTTCCAAGTTCCAGGTAATACTCAAGACCGCGCAATGGAATTAGTACCCGAAGGTGCAACCGTTGAGACTATTCACTCAACAAACTCTGATACGAGCTCTGTTCTGGGTATCATCAACCGTATTATCGGTATCGACTACGTTCAAGTTGGCGGTAAGAAGCAGTAATTCGCTTTAGTTACAAACCATAGTTAAGTGTCTTCGTTACGTACCTTATCAATAGCCTGTACAAACTAAGTTAATCTAAGCCAGTGACCCGTCGCTGGCTTTTTTCATCCAGCAGATTTTGTGCTCTGTGCCAAAGAAGTGCCCAATTCCCCTTCACTCTTGTAACTAACAATTCGAAAAATAAGCCTAAAAATCTTCAAACTCTTATCAAAACTGCCCTTAAATTCGCTTAATAACCTTCAGGTTAAAATGATACTTTCAAATCGTTGATCCTTCTATCAGCTCGGAACACCTTAACTGAGGCACAGATCAATTTACTCGAAAATCTTAATTTCCATAAAAAAATAACACTTAATAAAAGTGTCATGATTTTATAAATAAAACCTATGAGTGCGTTCAAAAATAAACAGAAACGATAACTATCTGTAAATACGAGAAATATAAGTTTCATGAATAAAAGAGATCATTGCCATGCTACTAATTAATCGGATCGAATGATGTAAATTCGTTGTGATAATTTTGTTATTTTTTCATGGATTTTACATGGAAAGAGAAAATAACAATGAAAATGAAAAAGCGTTTAGTTGCCGTTGCTATAGCGAGTGCTATGTCTTTATCAGTGCATGCAAGTGAATCCGTTAACATCGATCAACCGATCAACTTTACTAGCTTTTCTGGGTTGAACACTCAGTTAGGTGTCAGTAACGCCTCTAGCTTTAAGATGGTGAAGGAAGTTAACCTCAAAAAGCGTGGTATCTACAAAGTTAAGATCCAGCAGAACATCTGGGGAACACCCGTTTGGGGGCATTACCTAAACGCCACTCAAAGTGTACAAGGTGGCGCACTTAAATCCGTTCAAGGCAGTTACCTCAAAACAACAACCCTTGAGCGTTCTTTTGTTAAGCCATCCATCAACAGCGCTCAAGCGATTGAACTGGCGAGTAAAGATCTTAAGACTCAAGGCTTAACCAGCAAATCTCTAGACAACGTACAACATGAGCTGTTTATTTATCAGGGCACCTCTAACCAAGGAGCCGATAAACAAGGCATTGGCAAACAAGGTGCAGATAAAACACGCCTAGTCTACGTTATCTCTTATCTCGTTGAAGGCAGTGAACAGCCGACCCGACCGTTCACCATGCTAGACGCGCACACAGGCGAAGTCATCGACCGCTGGGAAGGTATTGCCCACGCTCAGATCGGTACAGGCCCTGGCGGTAACGAAAAAACAGGCATGTACGAATACGGCACCGACTACCACTACCTTGATGTTCAAGAAGTGGGCACAGAGTGTGTGATGGAATCGGAAAACGTGGTCACGGTTGACCTGAATGGTGCAACAGACGGCGACACCACTTACAGCTATGAATGTCCTCGCAACGAACACAAAGCCGTGAATGGCGCATTCTCACCACTCAACGATGCCCACTACTTCGGTAACATCGTGTTCGACATGTATAAAAATTGGTTCGACACAGCACCACTCTCCTTCAAACTCATGATGCGTGTCCACTACGATAACAACTACGAGAATGCATTTTGGGACGGCAGAGCCATGACCTTTGGTGATGGTGAAAGCTTCTTCTACCCACTTGTAAGCCTGGATGTATCAGCGCACGAAGTAAGCCACGGTTTCACAGAGCAAAACTCAGGTTTGATCTACGCAAACCAATCGGGCGGCATGAACGAGGCTTTCTCTGACATGGCTGGTGAAGCGGCTGAATACTACATGAAGGGCACCAACGACTGGATGGTAGGACGCAATATCTTCAAAGGCGAAGGCGCTCTACGTTACATGGACGATCCATCACGCGATGGCTCTTCAATCAACAACGCATCTGAATACTACGATGGCTTGAACGTGCACTACAGCTCGGGTGTATTCAACAAAGCGTTCTACCACCTAGCAACCACGCAAGGTTGGGACACCAAGAAAGCGTTCGAACTGTTCGTGCTAGCCAACCAAATCTACTGGTCTGAAAACAGTGATTTCTGGCAGGGCGCTTGTGGCGTGAAGAACTCAGCAACCGACCTTGGTTACAGTGCCGATGACGTTGTTTCTGCGTTCAACTTAGTGGGCGTATCACCTTGTGGCGAGCCACCACTTCCGCCAGAACCGGAATACCAACGTCTTGAAAATGGTGTTGAAGCTGCAGTTGCTGGTGAAACAGGCTCAAAAACTTACTTCGATATCGAAGTACCAGAAGGCCAAGACAAGCTGACGATTGATCTTGCTGTTTCTACGGGTGACCCAGATATGTATGTCGGCCTAGATTACGCACCAAGCCCTCAAGACAACATCTGTAAGAGTGAAAGCGTGACTGACGAAGTGTGTGTGATTGAGAACCCAACCTCAGGTCGCTACACAGTGAACATTCTAGGCTACTCAGATTACGCAGGTGCAAACCTAAAAGCATCGTACGAATCAGGCAACGCTAACGTACCGCCAATTTCTTCTTTCGAGCATACGGTTGTAGGCAAAGAAGTAGAGCTGCGCAGCACAAGTTCGGATAGCGATGGCCAAATCGTTTCTTACCAATGGAACCTAGGCGATGGCAATACGCAAACAGGTGAAGTGACTAGTTATACCTATGCTGAAGCTGGCGACTACGTGGTTACCCTAACCGTGACTGACGATGCAGGTGTTGCGACATCAACAAGCAAGTCGATCACGATTGAAGGTGATTCAGCGGAAGGCTTCCCACTAAAACTGAAGTTTGGTAACAAAAACCCGAACGGCAAGGCACGCGTTAAGCTGGCATGGGATTACGACACCAACGACTACTTCGTGATTAAGCGTAACGGCAAGAATGTTGGTGCGACAGACTTCAACTCATACGTCGACAAGTTCCGTCACAACGGCACAGTAGATGTGGAGTACCAAGTATGTACCTCAAGCGATATCTGTTCAGAAACCAAGCACTACCGTTTCATTAAAGCACAGTAATCAATAGCAAATTCAGGGCTCCGAAAGGGGCCCTTTTCTCTATTGTATGTTTAGCGCATGAAACATCTACACAAAAACATCCACGCATTACACAAAAATCACACCCATTAACATAACAATACTCACCATAAAAAGGACGACAAATGGCTATTCAAAAAAGCATGCTAGCTTTGGCTGTACTAGGAGGTTCTTTAGCCTTAATCCATAGTACTTCGGCTTACGCATCCCTGGGCATCACACCACCAGCGAACGAAGAGGTTTGGATCACCACCGATGCTGACGCACAGCATATAATGACTCAGCATGGCGCAACGGTTTACCCAAGCGTGACGGGAAACAAGCATTCCATCGTCGCGAAAATCAACCAGAAAGAGCTCGCGAAACTATCCAGCCACATGCACGAAGAGACTCACCGTTGTGGTGGCTACATGGTGCACGAAGACAAAGCTAGCGCACTCAAAGCTGCAGCGATGCCACTGACAATGAGCAGCTTCGAAAAGCCGGTGATCAGCCATCAAGACACAGTGAACGACCTACTCGCACAGGTCGAACCGAACAACATGGTCACAACCATTGAGAATCTAACCAACTTCACCAACCGTTTTTATACTACTTCTACTGGTGTCGCTGCTTCAGATTGGCTTTTAGAGCGTTGGGAAACCGAGATTAAAGATGTGCCGTATGCGTCTGCACGCCAAATCACGCATGCCGAATATCCGCAGAAATCCGTTGAAGTGACACTGCTTGGCGCTAAATATCCTGAAGAGATCGTCGTTGTTGGCGGACACCTTGATTCGACCGTTGGATCTTGGACAAGCGAAGGCACCATCTCACCGGGAGCCGATGATGATGCGTCTGGCATTGCAACGGTAACAGAGTCGCTTCGCCTGATGATCGCCAGCGGTATTCAGCCAGACAAAACTATCAAATTCTACGGCTATGCTGCGGAAGAAGTGGGGCTGCGCGGTTCACAAGATGTCGCCAATGCATTAAGGGATAAGCAAGCTAACGTTGTGTCAGTACTGCAATTAGACATGACCAACTACAACGGTTCAGCGCACGATATCACCTTCATCACAGACTATACCGACAGTAACTTAACCGCCTACTTGAGCGAGCTGATCGACACTTACGCTAGTGAGATCAGTTACGGTTTCGATGATTGTGGCTATGCCTGTTCTGACCACGCCTCTTGGCACAATGTTGGCTACCCAGCTGCCATGCCATTCGAGAGCATGTTTAACGACTACAATCCAAGTATTCATACAGAGCACGACACGCTTGAGAACTCCGATCCAACCGCGACACATGCGACCAAGTTCGCCAAACTGGCCATTGCTTACCTTGTCGAAACCAGCCTTGATTCGCCCGTTGCAGGGCCAACAGAGCTTCAATATGACGTCCCTGTAGAAGGGCTATCCGCTGGTTACGGTGAAGAGCAATTCTTTACCGTAACAACAGAGTACTCTGGTCAGTTAACCGTAACCATGACAGGCCCTCGTAGTGGCGATGCCGACCTTTACGTGAAACATAATGGTACCGTATCGAAAGCAAGCTACGATTGCCGCCCATACCAGAACAGCAGCAACGAACAATGTGTATTGAACAAACCTGCGGGTGAATTCAGTATCATGGTGCGCGGCTACCGTAACTTTAACGATGTCACCATCGTCGCTAACTTTGTGCCGGATTGGCTGTAACTAATCACTAGGTTTACTCGGCCAACCAATTGGCTAACCACTTAGGCAAAAAACATAACGCAGCTGACTGGCTGCGTTTTTTGTCAGTGGCAACATAGATGTAGATGAAAATAGTTACTTCACCAAAAACTAATTAAGCATCCCAGAATATAAATAAAAAGTTATATTTTAATTAAGTAATTTGACTACCTTACCCCAATACACCCACCTTATATTCAATTCTATAAATAACCAACACGAATAATAAAGCGTTCACTTAATTAGTTAATGCTTATTCTATTACTCTCTAACCACGAGAACATAATACCCACCACCTAAGTCTCTAAATAATTTAAATATAATTACACAAACTTTCATTTAATGATTTATTTAAAGTAAGCCAACGCTACATACCTATTATAAATAAGGGTAAAACCAAGAAGCGAACTCAAGACAACAACGAAATAACCAATACAAACAACAAGTAAGACCAGTTCAATTACGAGACACCGGTCCAATTAAAATAAGCACTCCATACACCAAATAAATAGGACCTCAATGCATTTAATAAATATTGCATATATTAACTAGATGTATATTATCTATAAATAATCCAGAGTTATATGCGCATTTTATAAGTGTTATATTATTTACATTCAGGAATAACCCTGAATTATAAAAATAATCAAACACTGCTTATATTGGAACTAGTTATGAGTGCTAAACTAAAAATCATTCTTTCTATTATGGGGCTGACTGTCATTTTAATCATGGCGACAAGTTTCTTAAGCTGGAAGAACTTCGAAACATCATCGACCATAAGTTACAAAAAACAGTTAGGGTACAAGTCTCAACTTATCGCAGACACTATTGGACAGAAAATCAATCGTTACTTTGATGTTCTAACTTTGGTAAGCAATGAACTTTCGTTCACTGAGGATGGTCAAGTCGATACTTTGCGTGCAGTCAAAACACTCCAAAGCGCAATGCACTCAACAAATGTCATCAACGTCTACTTTTCATTAGCAGACGGAACCTCTTACTCATCAAAAACCAATGGCATCATCGAAAACTTTAATGCCAAAACCAAACAACGTGAATGGTTTTTGAAAGGTATGAGCGGCCAAGACAAGATCATTACTCGCCCTTATCTAGCGACAACAGGTGATCAGGTGATGTCCCTCGCCATGCCGATCTACAAACAAGGCAAAATTGTGGGTGTTGTCGCGCTTAACATCTTGGTTGAAGATCTCAGCAAGTTCACACAACACCTCACCACGAACAACAAGATCTTTGTCACTCGTGAAGATGGTTTTATCTTGGCTGCACAAAGCTCATCCGTGGTAGGCAAAAACATCTTCAACGAAATTCCATCTTTCAAAAATCGAGATACCTCTCGTGAAGAAAGCTTTGAATATGTTTATCAAAACACTGAGTTCTTGGCATCAGCCGCTAACATTAAAGACCTTGGTTGGAGTGTATGGGCATGGGACAAAGAGTCTAGCGTCAATCAAGACTCACAAGATAACCTTACTGAAACGCTGATCACCTCTTTGACGCTATTGCTTATTTGCGCAGGCTGCGTGTACTACGTTGTCGAAGTATTGGTTTACCGCCCATTAGGGGGAGAGCCAAGCGAGATAGAAGCAACGGTTGCCAAGGTAGCTTCAGGTGATTTTACTGCGATTAACCAGCAACAAGGGAAAGCGATTGGTATTAATGCTGCAGTTAACGATATGGTCAATGAGCTGAGCACCACGATCGACATGATTCGTAGTTCATCAAACGACCTGTTTAAGTTTGCAGAAGGTATCACGACCGCCGCAGACAGTGTGAATTCGAGTTCCGCTTCCCAAATGGAGCAATTAGAACAAACCTCAACGGCAATGAATGAAATGTCGGTCGCCGTCGATGAAGTTGCACAGAACGCTCACCGAGCTTCAGAAGCTGCGATGCAAGCTGCTCAAGAGGCACAATCGGGCAACCAAACCTTCGATACTGTGAGTATCAGTATTGTGAACCTTTCACGCGGTATTGAGGAAGTCTCAGATGTCATTAATACCGTTGGCGAAAAAACCTCGAGTATCGGCACCGTACTGGATGTCATCAAGGATATTGCTGACCAAACCAACCTACTCGCGCTTAATGCTGCGATTGAAGCTGCACGTGCAGGTGAACAAGGGCGAGGCTTTGCCGTTGTCGCTGATGAGGTTCGTAATCTCGCAAACCGCACTCAACAAAGTACCAACCAGATTCAAGAAGTTATCGTCTCACTTCAGCACGAAGCCAATAACTCAATGGAAATGATGCTGACTAACCGAGAAGCTTCAGACCTCACAATGCAAAATGCGAAAAAAGCCCAGGCATCACTCCACGAAATATCGAATTCAATCACCGTTATTGAAGATATGAATACTCAGATAGCCACTGCGACGGAAGAGCAAACCCTTGTCGCAGGCGAAATCAACCAGAGTATCGTTGACGTCAATGACAAAGCCCGTGAGACACACAGCTTGTCTGCATCGAACCAAGAGAAAGCGTCGGAGCTTATTGCACTGTCTGAGAAGCTCACGCAAGCAGTCAGTACCTTTAAGCTAAACAGTTAACCTCAACAAGATTCAATAAAGACTGATTAGGGGAAACGGCTCCCCTAATCACAACACCATAGCTAAACCTCCAATCACCAACTGGGTGATTTGAGTAAACGATTTTTCGAAGTACCCCACACAACAACATCTAGTTTTCTCTTTGCCATATCGGCAAGGAGAGGCTTTTTGCTTTCTAAAATAAGCAAACAACTTTGCAAAAAACAAGGATAACTCTATGAAGTTAAAAAGATTAGCGCTCATTACGACCATGATTTCATCCAGCGTCAATGCTTTTGAAATCTGTAAGATTGGGGACGAATATAACGTCTTAGATAGCGAGAGCTTCCACCAAATCCGCAAAAAAAATTACGATTCATTTAGTGATGGCATTACCCCTGAAAACCTTTTCCCATCGGCGCCGGAACACATTATCGACTTAAAACCATCTCTATCCGAAGCCAGTGATATTTTGCCAGAAACCGCCACATTACTGGAGACAGGGCCAGCCCCGGCGATTGCGATTGAACCGGTAGAAGCGACACGATTAATGGAAACCTTGGGACGCTCGACCAGTGGCATGGCAAAAGGCGCGTTAGAAGCTTTGGGGCCAATTGGTGATGCGGTTGCTGTCGGCCTTTGGGCAAAAAGCGTTGCCAATAGCTTTCAAGACGAATCGCGCACCTCCTATGATAGGTTTGCCACCGTTATGGAGTTAGTCGATTGGTTTGGCGTATTAAAGCTTCCAGCTAGAGAAATAGATCGTCAAATATTGAGTAGCCGTTGGGATAGGATTGCGGCGGGTGACCATTATAGTTATCGCGTTCATGATGACCTGATTACTCAGCAAGATCTAAGAGACAAAAACCATTGGGCTGAACTCGCATCCAAACAGCAGGCCATGTTAAACGCAGTAGCACAAGGCTTCGCGACCGATCTTGCACTCAAATACCAACAGCATTATCAAGAAGTCGTTCAAGCTCAAACCATCATGGCAGAAGAGCTGATTACAGGTGTCGAGCATGAACTGCGTAAAACTCTCTTTAGCCAGCTTGCAATCGACCATCAAGGCTCTCGCCTTTTCGCATCAGACATTGCCTTGAGCTGTAATGAAGAAACCCAAGCATTGGCAGAGCTTTACCCTCAACAAGATGTTGAAGAAAACAATAACCGCCCACCAGCGGTGCCGTCAAAGCGCCAAGCCAATCGAGCTCTTGCCAAACTCCAACACTGCCAGCAACAACTACTGGATGAAGCTATTGCCAAACTTGATGCCTTACGAGCGGGACAAATTCCAGGGCTTGACCAAGCCGCTGTGGAACAACTTTATACCCGAACGCTAGCAGCAAAGACGCAGATCATTGAAACCGCGGACAACCATGTCAATTTGCTCAAGAGTAAGTTGCAAAAAGAGATGTTTACACAAGGCGAAATCGCCGTTGAACGACTATTCCGTTCAGGCTCTGTAGAGACCATGCATAACTTCTTTAAGGCGCAAGCTGAGCGCAATGCCATTGACGAAATGACACGCAGTATTCTAGGACGTCCAGCAACGTCACAAGAAATACGCAACAAAGAGATTGTTCTCCAAAGCGGTTACAGAAAGTGCGTTCGTATTGGTATTCTCGGAGGAGACCCGAATTTTCGTGGCTGTGTCGAATATGCTTGGATACCAGCGGAAACTCGCCCGTTTAATCCATCTGAAGATACGGTTATTGCGCAAATCTATCCGCCGAATAAAGAAGCGGTGAAGCGAGTTCTTTTCGATACGTTAAGCACCTTAATTGCCGATGGCTGGAACTCAGAAGACGAGGAGCATTGGTTAGAGCAACAGATCTTGAACTTTTCTGCGCAGCAGCGCCTAAAACAACAAGCCGAATTCGATAAACAGCAGGTTTATCACTGGTTACTGGACTCCAGCGCAATGCTTGAAGGTGAATGTGGTGGCGGTAGCGCGTGTGCTGGGTGGAGCTTGTCTTACCTTCAAAAAGAGAATCTTTCACGACAAGCGTCGCTGCATTACATCAATAATTGGCACGCTAACTACTCCGGCAAAAGCGCCTATGTGCACTCAAAGCGTTATCAAAAACTTGAAAGCCTCATAGCTGTCGCACTGGCAAGTGAATGGCAGGCCAAACAAGCGGTAGAGTTTTTTAGTTTTACTTATCCAGGCAGTGCCGATCTCGAAACTAACGCGCCATTAATTTACTCAGCACTCAAGTCTTCATCGCTAGACATTACTAACCTGCAAGGTAATACGCTACAGCTAGCGAAAGGGATAGTGAAAACTCGACTTGCCGAGGCGATAAGCGTCTCAGACAGCAACGGTATTGAGTGGCTACATTCGCAAGTGGGCCAATTCCAGCGCTATACGTCGATCATCCACTCTCAACATATCTCTACGGGACATTACGCCTCTGGGGAAGGGGAAGTCACAGCTCTGTTTTCAGAGATGCTGCCTGCGCACCTGATGCGTTACCTGATTTCAGACATCATCCCTGATAGCTATGATGCCCGTATCGAGCGCTCTATTGACGCCATCTTTAACCCAACGTCTGAACTCAATCAACAGCTCGATAAATTAAGTAACACCAACGAAAACTTTACCAATCAACCCGGTCGTAGCTGCATGATCTACTATCCGCACCTTAAGAGCGCACTACTTGATGTTGCGGCAGATGAGCACCTGTACTGGCTTTCACCGCTCTCTGAATGGTACGACGCAGTCACTCGACAACAACTCAATATGTTTGGTGCTCTGAAGTATGCCGTGATCAATCAGAACACTTTCGGCATTCCATGTGATTTAAGCCCTAACAGCTACCAATACCAATAAAGGGCGGACACTATGAATACTCGATTTTTATTGCTGCTCTGTTGTCTGAGTTTTACTGCCTTCTCTCAACCGTTTGATGCGCTCAAACAGCCAAACCGTTTAGAGGAAGAGGTCACCCAGCTAGCAGAAGACTTCAAAGACTGGTCAAAGGCTTCCAATGGTTGGCGCTACTCCTTCATAACTGCCAATGAAAAGGAAGCAGTAGAAGACTTTTCCATTTCCGGCTATCAGACCGCTAATGACTACCTAAGAGCAACTGACACCTCAACATGGGGTGTCGCGGGGGCGGATGCGAGGCAGTACATTCGCACGGTTAAATCGGCTCTCAACAAGCTGCCAAAATACAAAGGGACCGCATACCGAGGGACTTGGGTAAAACTATCTCTGCTTAACAAGCTCGAAGAGGGGGACGTGTTGGTCGAGCCAGCATTTACTTCAACCTCTACTCTCCCAGAAGTCGCTAAGCGCTTTTCGGTAGTGCATCCCAACTCCCCACAAAGGCTCAAGCGAGTGCTGTTTGAAGTCAAGATCAATCAAGGGGGTCACACCATTGCAGGGCTTTCGGAATACAGCAAAGAAGCAGAGGTTCTGTTTGCGCCAAATGCACACTTTCGAATCACCCAGATAGAGCGAACCTCTACCCATACCTACATCGGCGTGGAAACGGTGAAGGCATCTGCCGTCAAAAACACTCAGAAATATAACCTCTATTCAGGCGAAGAAGTAGAAGCATCATTTTGGCACTCTCTCGTTTGTACATAAGCTAAGGATCAAGCAATGAAAAAATTTATTGGAGTGCTTTGCCTCTCTTTAATGACAAGTTTTTCGGCACAGAGTGAGGAGTTTCCTGAGTTTAAAGGGCGTTCACTCTCCTATCAGGCGCAACAACAAATTGCGGATGACCTGATGGATTGGGCAACGACGCACCATGTAAAAGCTGAAAATAAGATGATCAGTGAAGAATACTCTGCTATCAAGAATTACGGCCGAGTGGATCACGACGTGGTCAATGAATACATGCGAGCTGGAGAGCCTGAAGGGTATCTGTCGGAAATGTTTGGTCGTACATTAAAGTCGCGAGTCTTTCATATGCGGAATGTGATGAATAAACTACCTAACTACAAGGGTACGGTTTACCGTGGATCATCAATCAAGAACTCGCTACTGGAAAAGCTCAACATCGGTGACATTCTGCATGAGAAAGCTTTTTTATCGACATCGAAACTGCCTAGTGTTGCCAAGAACTTTTCGTCAGCTGGCGTTTACGAAGGCGCCTCTGCAGCTCAATTCAAAATTGAGTTAAAGTCAGCAGGTCGAGCGATCAATGCTTACACGTTTAAACCGGATGAAGCTGAAATACTCGCTAAACCCAACACTTACTATCGAGTAGAAGCGATTGAGCGAGTATCACCCAACAAAAACCACATCAAGATGCGAGAAGTAAAGAACCCCGCTCGGTACCTGAAAGCGGAACCTGATATCCACATTTATGACAGTTACAGCGGTGAAGAAGTCGCGGTTCGCAACCGTAGCTCACTCTATTGCCTATAGTGCAGCGTGCCTGCTACTTTGTAAGCGGCTGATAAAAAAGACCATCATAATGATGTAATGCCAGTCAGTTAAGCTGACTGGCATTTTTTCTGTTTGTTGCATATTTCTTGGGTTTCAGTTTTACCCAGCGAGGATAGCTTCTATCTTCTCTTCGGGGTGGTAGGATAAACATAGATACTTGCTGTAATAACACTTCATAGTGTTTAGGTAGTTTTCCCGGGCTCGTTAAAGGTAAAGCAGCGAAGTATTGAGTCACAGCCATGGCACTACTCGTAAAGCTTAATTGATTCGGCCAGATGCTATCTAACTTACTCGCTGCTTTTGTCATAACCTGCCTTATAAGGTTATAGGCTAACAAAATTCCCCAGAGCTCCTGTTTGACCATATCTGGCCGCTTACTTCGCAATGTATACTCACTATCCAGCAAGGTTTGCTTCATTTCCCGATAGCCTAATTCGATCTCCCAACGATAGCGATAGAGCTCTACGATGTCTTCACCAGGAAAGCGCAACCCATCACACATTGATGTAAGTACCTGATATTCCTTACCCTTGATAATTTTCGATACTAACCTTGCTTCTATTGTCTCAGGGAGATCACTGAACTTCTTTCTTGCCTGAGGTGTTGTTTTTATGGCAACGATAGCGTCACTCCGGCTGTATTTATGGACGACTTCATACTGAAAGTCCTTTCTCACAGGGAGCATCCAATGCCTTTCTTGACCTACTTTGTTCCAACGATTAAGCAGCCCTAAAGAGTAATATCCTTTATCAAAAATAGTCAGAGAATGATTTGGTGTTTGCTCGATGAGCTCTTCTGCGAGCCGCATTTCGCTGGTGCGATAGTCAGAGAATGCACTATCGATTAGTTGATGACTTGTAAGCTCCATCAAGCAAACCATACGTACCTTAGGGTAAATATTTTCAGATGATTGATTACGCTGTGCTTTAAATTCTTGATGATTTTCAGGTGTATCTGTTGTTCTCCAAACGACACCATCGACGGAGAGAAGGTTTAATCCACACCAAGTTTCGAAGTTAGACGCTTGATAGCTATGCGCTGCCATCTTCTTAAAGACTTGCTTTACACCTTCTTCACCTAATCTCTGCCTCGCTTGAACAACAGCACTTGGTGCAACAAAGCGTTGTTTGTCTGGCAGGACAATATCGAGTTGGTTAGCGATATCCCAAACAGATTGTTGACGAAAGAGACTCATTCCAACAACGGACCAAAGTACTGCTTCCAAAGGTAACCGCCTTCTTCTAACGGTTGCTACGCCAGCTTGCTCAAAGCCTTGCTGGATAAGCTCTGGACTAAGAATGTCAGAGTATTTGTCAAAGTGATGGAAGGTATTACATGACCGAAAAGTATTAGCAAGTTGGCTTTCTAAAGACATAAAAAATCCGATATTAGTTTCCTAATATCGGATTTTGAAGCCTTTTGAGGATCGGTCAAATGATCTCACAAATTTCTTAACTGATCGGCATTACATCATAATGATGGTCTTTTTTATTATTGAAGCAGGGGTAATTTAACTACTTGTTTTACGCATTATCTTGCCACAAATATATTCGCCAATAGGCATCGCTGAAGTCGCCGCTGGCGATGGTGCATTGCACACATGCAAGCTTCTTGGGCTTTCGGCAAACAGGAAGTCATGAACCAAGGTACCATCCTTCAGTACCGCTTGAGCACGAATTCCTGCTGGGTAAGGTTTGAAATCTGACACCGTAATGCTCGGGCAATATTTGTTCACTAATTTTAGGTAACCCGGTTTCCACCACGAGTTCTTAAACTCGATCAAACCGGTTTTCAGATTATTCGCAGTCACTTTCCAAAAGCCCGCAAAGCTCAGCATCTGCCAAGTGTCCTTGAAACTAAAATTAAGCTTGCCATACCCTTCTCGCTTCCAGCCTTGAACTGCATTTGGCCCTACTGTTACGGAGCCATCAATCATGCGTGTTAAATGCACGCCCAAGAATGGCAATTCAGGGTCAGGGATCGGGTAGATAAGGTGGTTCACCACTTGGTTGTGTTTGGCGTCCAACTGATAATATTCACCGCGATATGGGACGATTTGGAAGTCGGTTTCAATGCCAAGCATGCTAGTCATTCTATCGGCCATCAAACCAGAACAAGTGATCAAGAATCGGCTGTTCAGTTGTAGAGTTTGACCATCGACTTTGCACGTTAACTGCACCTCATCTTCTTGCTCATCGGCCAAGATCACTTCAGTACCAAGACGAAGTTTGCCACCTGCTTCAACAAACTCTTGAGCCATCACTTCGGTGACTTTTTTGTAGTCCACGATACTGGTGGTTTTGACATAAATCGCGCCCAAGCCCGTGATGTTCGGCTCGGCGAGTTTGAGCTGCGCTTGATCCAAGAGGTCGACATCAATGTCGTTATCATGACAACGTTGATAGAGCGCGTTCATGCGCTCCACTTCCTGCTCATTGGTCGCGACCAACAGCTTGCCACAGTTTTCAACAGGGATATCGTGTTGGCTGCAAAAGGCGATGGTGCGCTCTACGCCACGCTTACAAAAATCCGCCTTTAAACTGCCCGGAGCATAGTAAACGCCAGCGTGAATCACACCACTGTTATGACCCGTTTGGTGCTGCGCAAAGCCACGCTCCTTTTCGACTAAAAGGATACTTTTATCAGGGTAAGCTTGCTGTAATTGCCATGCCGTCGACACGCCAACAATGCCACCACCAACGATAATATAGTCGTATGTTGAGTTCATAATATTCCTACATTCAATCCTTTTAATTATAGGGAAGACGCGACAGTGTCAGGTTCGGTTTGAGGCAAAGATTCTTGCTCATCTTCCGATTCCTTTTTCACTTGATTAGCATCGTATTGACGAGCCGTGTGAATAAAGAGACCAACGAAAAGTGCAACGCACACTAGGCGAATCACAACGGAAATGTCAGGCCAAACCAATGCCACACCCAACACGATTAACACAGCACGAGTCAGCAGATTAATTTTATTTTCTAGATAGCCTTCAATCGCAGCAACAAACGCGTAAGTACCAATAATAGCAAAGCCTCCTGTGACCAAAACCGAGGTCACATCCCAACTTACTAAGTTGGTGTAGGCAATCAACAATGGCACTAAGTACAGGCCTTTTGCGATCTTCCATGCCATTAAACCGGTTCTCATTGGTGGCGTTTTAGCAATGGTCGCAGCCGCAAATGCGGTTAAGCAAACTGGCGGGGTTACGTTGCTGTCTTGCGATAGCCAGAAAATGATCAAGTGTGCAGAAAGCAGTGCAAGACTGATCGCTTCTAAGCCCAAGCTTTGCTCAAGCAGAGTTTCGACAAAATCAGCAGGGACTAACGCAATCATCTCTTTGGCGGTTTCGAGTGCCATTGGCGCATTCAGTAAATCTAATTTTTCTGGCGCCGCCAACATGAAGATAGCTTTCGCCTGTTCAGGTAACTGGCCCGAAACCAACAAGTCGAGCAACTGACTTTCAGCAATCAGTTTGTATAAGGCAGGAGCCGACAGAGTACCCAACACGATGTAAGCCGCGGTTACCGGTAAGCCCATACCCAGAATCAAAGATGCCAGCGCGATTAAGGCTATCATCACCAACAAGTCGCCGTTCGCCCAACTGTTGATCATCAATGAGAAGGTGTTACCAATTCCGGTCGTGCTGATCACGTTGATAACTAATCCAATGCCTACCAGCAACACCGCCGTGGTCGCCATGTTTTTTGCGCCTTGAGAAAGCGCTTCAATGATCGCCTTTGGACCCATTTTGTGATTTTTAGAGAACCATGAAGCCACGACGACAGACAGAATCGAGATACCCGCTGCGTAAGTCGGCGTAAAACCCTTCACCAACAGAGTCACCAACACCGCTAATGGGATCAGGTTGTGCCAGCCCGACAGCAATACCTTCAATAGAGGTTCACAGCCAGAAGTAACTTTTTGCACGCCACTGCGTTTTGCTTCAATACGCACAAAAAATGCCACAGACAAAAAGTAGATAAGCGCAGGTAAGAAGGAAACCGCAATGATGTCGACATAAGGGATCTGCGTGTAAGACGCCATGATAAACGCCCCCGCCCCCATCACTGGTGGCATCAACTGCCCGCCCGTCGATGCCGCCGCTTCAACACCGGCCGCGAAACGCGAAGGGAAGCCTGCCTTTTGCATTAACGGAATACTGATCACACCCGTCGATACGGTATTTGCTACGCTCGAACCAGACACCGATCCCATCAAGCCTGAGCCAATTACCGCGATAAAGCCCGGGCCACCAATCACTTTGCCAGCTGCTGCGCGAGACACATCAATGATGTAATCACCGACACCCGAACGCACTAAGAATGCGCCAAATAGGATGAACATAAACACGAAGGTCCAGCTGATTCTAGAGATAGAACCGAACATCCCTTCTGATGAATAAAAGCTTCGATAAAGCAGTGTTTCAAGGCTCAAACCCGGAAAGTGAAAGATGCCACTGGTCCATTGCCCCCACAGCACCACATAGCTCAAACACACCAAGATAAGCACCGGAATAAACCAGCCCATAGTGCGGCGAATCAGTTCAATAACGATGGCAATCGCCAAGATAGAGAAGAACCAATCACTGGCGATGAACTTAACCCCTCGCTCATACAAAGCATCTTCTGCAAAGGGAATGTAGATAAGACAAGCCAAAGCCGCCAAGGCAATTCCGATGTCGACCGCCAAAGCAATTTTGCTTTTTTTCAGTGAGATATGGGCGGGATACCAAAGTGCACAAATGATCGCAAAGCCAGCAAAGTGGGTCGCCGAGATCCAAAGTTCTGGCAAAGTAGATAAGGTGTTAAACCAAATGTGTAATAGGGAGAGGATTACTCCCATTGTCGTTATCGCTTTGCCCACCCACGGAAAATCCGTTCGGGTCGGCAGTTCAAATTTTTTCAGTTCCTGCTGCAGCGAATCGCTCATAGAAAACTCCTGCTCTCCGCAGCAAACACGAAGAGAAAATCCATAAAGTGAAGAGGGGCACGAACACATTCTTAAGCGAACGTGCACCAAGCAATTAAGTCACGAAGGGGTAGTTGATGGCAAACAGCTAGTTAACGATCAACTCAGAAGGGATATCGATGCCCACTTCTTGGTAGTAACGTGCAGCGCCCGGGTGAAGTGGAACAGGCAGACCTGCGATCCCTTTCTCGAGTGCCATTGCTTTGGTTGCTTTATGGATACCTTGTAGGAAAGGTAGGTTTTCATAGATAGCTTTGGTCAGCTGATACACGTCTTCTTCAGAAATGTCTTCACGAACCGCTAGGAAGTTGGGTTGAGCGATAGTGGTGATCGGCTTATCAACACCTGGGTAAGTGTTTGCAGGGATCTCATATTTAGTCCAGATATTGTAATCGCCGTTCGCTTGTTTGATTTGCGCATCGGTAAACGACAGGATTTGAATGTCTTCACCCAAGGCTGCAAACGCTTGAGTTACCGCGCCAACAGGCACGCCAGCAGGCGTATTCATACCATCAATGGTGCCATTTTGTAGTGCGCTGGCACTGCCGCCGTAACCCATAAAGGCGAGTTTAAATTGTTCTGGGTTAACCGACAGGCCCTGCATGATCTGGCGTCCTGAATTCTCTGTACCTGAGTTCTTCTTACCAATAGAGAATTTTTTGCCGTTTAGATTTTCTAAATCACTCATGGTGCCCGTTTCTGTCAGATCAGAACGCACAATAAAGTGCTCAACGTTTTGCCATAGCATAGAGACTGAACGCAGTTGTTTTTGACTGCCTGACTTCTCATATGGACCAAGCCCTTGCCACGCCCACGCGCCATACAAACCCTGAAGAATGGCAAACTGTGCTTCGTTCTCATTGAGAAGTTTCACGTTCTCGCCCGATCCTGCTGAGCTGATAGCCGCCAAAGAAAAGTGCTGCTTTGGCGCAAGCTTAACTTTACTCAATGTCGCTAAAGCCACACCCACTGGATAGTAAGTACCACCCGTTGAGGCCGTCGCTAAAATGTAGCTACGCTCTTCTTGAGCGGAGGCGTTACTGATAAGGCCAATAGAGGCCATTGCGATTGCTAAAGTTTTAACTAGCTTGTTGTATTTCATTATTACTCTCCATGTAGAGTTATTCACGTTATATTTTTGTTAACAACAATTGCTAGATAGCAAGCACAATGCCAGTTTTTAAATTACTGTTTTTATTGATATTTATTTAAAAACCTACCTGAGGTAAGCCATTTCTTGCTTATTTGACTACGAATCAATGAGCTATTTTTTGCTTATCCCAAGCAGCGAATAACATCGGTTTAAAGGTAGCCAAGTCACACTGTGTTACATTTGCGTGATCAATGTTTATAAAATGATAAATATCTGATGAGCCATTTTTTGCTCATTGATTCCAGACAACACTTCTAATCTCATCATCAATTACGAATCGACATAATCGCTTCGGTTCAACGCATAACGCACCATCTTTTGGTTCAATGTTCGACGAGGTAAATCCAAGTCTTGCATAACATCATTGATGCGCCCCTGATAACGCACCAGCGCATCATGAATCACTTTTCGCTCAAAGCTCTGCACTTGAACCGCCAACGGGATGCCTGCCGCTGTGGACTCTGTGACAGAATTGGGGCGACACGCCAAAATATCGCCGACGGTCAGGCTTTCATCCAACGCAAAACGAATCGCCACGTTACGCAGTTCGCGCACATTACCCGGCCATGCATACGACAACAAGGCATAACGATCAGCCTCACTGGCAACTCGAGTTTCGCTGTTCGCTTCTTGAGTAAAGTGTTCAAAAAGGATCAAAGCATCGTCTTCTCGTTCGCTAAGGGGAGGTAAATGCAGTTGGGCAACGTTCAAACGATAGAAAAGGTCTTGGCGAAAATCGGGGTGATTCAGTAGATCGCTTTTCGAGGCAGAGACCACTCGTAGATCAACATGTTGTTGCTGATTACCACCTACGCGTTCGACAACATTATCTTGCAAGGTACGCAGCACTTTGACCTGCATCGACAGCGGCATACTCTCGATTTCATCAAGAAACGCCGTGCCTTTGTCGGCAAATTCAAGCTTACCAATCCGTCGCTTGGCGGCACCAGTAAACGCACCAGCTTCGTGTCCAAACAGCTCACTTTCAAACAGGTTTTCTGGGATCGCGCCACAGTTCAGCGGTACAAAAGGGTGACTTTTTCGCTCGCTAAACTCATGCAGACAAGAGGCAACCAGTTCTTTACCACAGCCGGTTTCACCATAGATGATCACATTGGTATCAATCGAGGCGACTTTTTGTATTTGCTCTCTCAATTCACACATTACTTTACTGCGACCAATCAGCACCTGTTCAATGCCTTTCAGATTATCCAGATAGTTCTGACGACTGTTTCTGTCTTGGCCACTTTGATGTTTGTCGACCGCTTCAGATACTGTTTGAGACAGACGCTCGGGGTCGAATGGCTTTTCAATGAAATCATACGCCCCTTGTTGTAAGGCTTTTACTGCCATATCGACATCGCCATGACCCGTGATCAAGATGACAGGCACGTCTGGCACAAGATGTTTAAAGCGCCCTAGCAGTTCCACACCATCAATATCTGGTAAACGCACATCACTAATGATGGTTTGGAAATCACCCTGCTCTACCGCGTGTAACGCATCTTGCCCAACCTCAAATGCGGTGACATCGAAGCCCGCTAATTGCAACCATTGGCTAGTTGCTTGACGCACAATTGCATCATCTTCAATCAAAGCTATACGCTGCATGGTTTGGTTCCGCCACTTACCTCTGAATAATGTCGCCCACGGTATGTAAAAAATCCGCAGACGAAAAGGAGCTAGCTCCCACTTTGAATAACACTCCTTTAACAGTTTTATAATGTTTGTTAGCTTCAACTTGTCTCACTCTCCATTCGCTTAAAAAGCAAACAGAAAACCTTCTCAAGTCACTAGTTTTAAAAGGATTTGATCACCAATGATGAATAACAATCGATATTGGTTATTCCTATGTGCCTGTTTATTAATTGGTTTGGTTCAGGTAACCACCAAAAGTGGTATAAGCCAATGGAAGCTCGAACAAGCCCAACGCTATGCAGAACAGCGCTTCCTCGGATACATTGCTGAAGCAAGGCGAACCCTTAAACGTTTCTATTATTTGCCCTATCTGGTAACCAACGATGAGACCAGTGTCCGTTTCATTGATGGTGAACAACGACTCGAAAAACGCATCAAGAAACAGCTGATTCAATTGGATAAAGCCGCCAATACCAAGGGTTGGTATCTGCTTTCTGGCGAAGGTGAGTTGTTAGTATCGAGTGTTGAAAGAAGCAAACTGAGTAAAAAGAACGCCAGCACGATTGTGTCTAAAATCCACCAGCAAGGTGGTGCTATCTCTGTAGTGACAAAAAATAAAGGGGTGACACCCGATTACTTCATTGCCGCGCCTGTTTATCGAGCGTCAGATATAGTAGGTATTGTCGCGGTACAAATCGACTTGTCGTTACTGACCGATCAATGGTTCGCCGATGGTGAAGCCATCTTATTTCAAAACCCTCGCGAGCAGTTTTTTCTGTCGAGTGATAAACGACTGAGCGCAGACTGGTTCAACGACACGTTCAACTCACAACCAAGCACAACAAAACGCGAGCTGTATGACCAAACTCATATTCGCGTGTGGCGACTGCAAGATAAAGACTACCTTATCCAATCCATTAAGTTAGATGACCTTAATTGGCGTTTAACCTACCTGACGCCATTAACCAGCCTCAACCAGACAACTAACTGGATCAGCTGGAGTGTGGCGGTTGGCTGTCTTTTCATTCTGCTGTTGCTGGTTATTCTTTATCAAAGACGTCAGAAAAAGCTCAGTAATCTGCGAATCCAAAAACTCATCGAAGAGTCAGAAAAACGACTGTCTGGAATGATCAATAAAACCCACGTTGGGCTGGTGCTGATCGATAAACATGGTCATATCCACGATATTAACCTGATGGCGAAGAACTACTTTTGCCTTTCTGATTCGATGATCAGCAACATTAAGGCATGGCAGTTATTTGAGGCAGGTAACCCGAATTCAACCACCTTGCAGTTGCTCAAGAACTTAGATCAACACCAAGAGCTGGCCGAGATCACCAGCGTCGAAACCATGGCAAGACGGAGCGATGGCAGCTACTTCCCGGTGTTGTTCTCTATTAGCGCCTTTCCTTGGCATGCCACGACCTATTACTTGTGTACCGTGATTGATATCAGTAAACGTAAGAAAGCGGAGATCGCGGTTCAGGAAGCCAATAAAACGCTGCAACTGCGAGTAGAAGAGCGAACACAAGACCTCAAAGATGCGCAGCAAGAATTGGTGGAATCAAGCAAGCTTGCCGCACTAGGTCGCATGTCGAGTGCGATTACTCACGAACTTAATCAGCCTCTTACTGGCCTAAAAACCCTGCTTTCAAGTAACCAGTTACTGATGGAAAGAGGCGAGACTAAGATGTTGAAAGCGAACATGGACTTGGTAATGAGCCTCATCGACAGAATGGCTAACATGACCAGCCAGTTAAAGTCGTTCGCCTTCCAAAGACTAGAAAAACCTTACCCAGTTTCGCTAACAGACGCGCTTCAAGAAACCCTGCGTATTCACCAAGCAGCATTAGAAAACGTCGATATCCGCGTGCGTGTCGCCTCTAATATTTCGATAGTAATAGGAGAAGAAGCGCGACTAAGACAGGTACTTGGTAATCTCTTAAAAAATTCCATCGATGCCACGCAAAATCAGAAACCAGCAACCATTGTGATCAGTGCACATACCGATCAACAACGTGTAATCATCAAAGTGCAAGATAATGGCTGTGGCGTATCAGAAGATCAACTCGAAACCATTTTCGAACCGTTTCATACCAACAAGAAGATGGGTGAAGGCTTGGGGCTAGGATTAGCCATCACAGCAAACAACGTGCGTGATATGCAAGGCACCTTGATAGCCAAGAACAATTCAGACCAAGGTATGACATTTACGTTAACACTGAAAAATGTCGATAGTGAGTAATCACTCATATAACTTAGACACCACATTTCATTTGAGTGCTACAACTAAAAAACCGCCCACAGAGGGCGGTTTTAATTCACTTATTGGCGTGTGACTTATTCGCTAATCCGTTAACGACTTACTCAGCCAACTGCTTCAGCAATAACTCTGTCGGGCGAACAATCGCGATGATCGATTCATCATAAATTTTCGCTGATTCAGACAATATCGCTTGGTAGGCATTCACGTCTGCTGCTCGAACTTTTTCACCCGCTCGTACTTTCGCAATCAAGGTTAACGCCAAGTCTGCAACTTCCGCCGTTTTCTCTGCAACAACCACAGTCTCGACCGAAGACACATTACCTGCGAAGACAGTCTCTGCGGCGAGAGCTGCCGATTTTGCTTGCTGGTAGTGCTGAGTGAGTTGTTCCAGCGCTTGTTGATTACCTGTCGCCACTTCATTGACTAAGTCTTGCATCTCATACACCGCGTAGCTTTCCACTGGCAGCGCATCAACAAATCGGTTTAGGCGCTCGTATTGGCTGTACAAAGTGCCTTTAGGTTCAGTAGAGTTCCACTTCTCCCAGTTACGTGCGTAGTACTGTGCTGGTTCGGTGTATCTCGCTAACACGCGCAGATCGTGAATATCTTGACCTTTAGCAATGCGTTTTAACAGCATATCGGCGTCCGCATGATGACGTAAGCCAACCGACACTTCAGACCATGTATCCATAGCCTTCATGCGCTTGTACATGCTGCGTTCGTCCGTTAATTCCGCATCAGACCAGAAGCGCTCTGCAATCGCATAGCTGCGTGGCCATAGGTAGTTTTCAACCGTGAGGCTGTCTTTGTTCTCTAGCCACATGGTGATCTCGCCACCTAAAATCAGCTCTTTTTCTTTATCTGTTAATTCCGCAGGGTAACCACCATTTGGTTCAGGAATCACGCAGCCTTCAACATCACTGCTCGCGATCACTTCCCCTGTGGTTGGCCAACGCACGTTACCTATCAACTGGTAGCTGCCTTCAGCAAAGCCATTCGGATTCAGGTTCAAGTTAAATTCCGTGTAAGACATGAAGTTATCAAAGTAGCCGACAAAAGTTTTACCCGGCACATAATCAAGAATGTAGATCTCTTCGCGAGACTTGCCGTTGTAATCACTGAACGCTCGGAAAGTACCGTCTTTCGCTTCAATGATAGTTAGTGTTCCCTTACGTGGGCTGCCCTTAGAGCGAGGCTTTTGCCATTGGTAAGTCACAAACTTCTCACCACTGTGCAGCTTGTCATCAACAGTGATGCCACTTGGCATTGGATCATTTCGATAGTGGTAACTGGTTGGCTGAGGTTGGTCTAGGTAGTAACCGGTAGACAGAATACCTGGGTAGCCCTCTTTCGCTGCACGACCAATGCTGTCGTGTCCTTGCCAGCTTTGAATCACAATAGAAGTTGGCAGATCTTTATGCCAAATCTCATCCCAACCGGTCATCTTCTTGCCGCGCTCTTCCAGCATCTTTTCAACTTTTACGTTGAGGTAAGACTGTAAGCCGCGCTCACCATCGATATTGTTCTCTTCGATAAACTGTTGGTGCTTTTCACTGTTTTTCCACTGCGCATAATTTGGCTCATCGCCACCAATGTGGAAGTACTCATCTGGGAACAGTTCTGTCACTTCATCAAATACGTCGCCCAGCATTTCATAGAGCTCTGGGTTTAGTGGGTCCATCAATGGCTCAAATACGCCCCAGCCACGTTCTTGTTCGTAGCTTTGACCTTCACCACCCGACATCAAACGTGGGTAAGCGTGCGCCACAGCAGAAGAGTGACCCGGCAGCGAGACTTCAGGAATCACACGAATACCAAGATTACGAGCATACTCAACTAGGTAACGAACTTGGTCTTTGGTGTAGTAGTTACCATCGGCGGTTTCTGACCATAGACGCGGCCAAGATTCCGTTTGAATACGGATACCTTGGTCGTCCCAGAAGTGCCAATGGAACACATTCATCTTCGCCGATGCCATCGCATCTAACTGACGAATCAGCACATCGAATTCAATAAAGTGACGTGAAGTATCGTAAGAAACACCACGCCAGCGGAAGCGAGGCTCATCGACAATGGTTACGGCAGGAATATGGTAACCAGTCGCTGTCGTTTCAACGAGCTGTAAAAGGGTTTCGATGCCGTGAATTGCGCCATAAGGGCTTGGTGCGCTCAGCGTGATTTGCTCACCCTGAGTGGTAATTTTGTAGGACTCTTCGGAGTCGATATTTTGTACTTCAGACTTTGGGGCAGCGTCAATATCAATGATCAGGTTCGCTTCGTCTTCACTATCAACCTGCCAGTCTAGAATCGGCACACCCGTCTGACGCTCAAGGCGATCAATAAAGCGTTTCGCTGTATATTCGACACGGTCAGAGTTAAAGCCTTTGATATAAACTTTAAAATTACCATCTACTTTCACTTGGCCTGATTTTAATTCCACAGTTTGTGGATAAGGCATTAAATTCAAGTCTGTATTTGGAGCCATTGCTAAAGCCATTGGAGAAACTACTGAACCGGATATCAATAGTGACAATATAGTTTTTTTCATTATTAATTTTCCTATGTAACTTTCATTGTATTTTATTTATCAGAGCCTATTCACAAAAATAACTAGGCTATGTTGTTTTAGAATGAGAAATTAACACCAACTCGGAAACGCCAATCCGTTTTATCGTTTTCTGATTGCACCGTATCCGCATCAACCACTTCAGCGTATGGCCTCACTGTTGGTTTCCATTTGTAGACTGCTTTGACGGTATGCTCGCGGGCATTTAGATCGCCGGTTGCAAGCTCTGTCGTATGATGCGTAATCTGATCGAAATACGTAAAGGCATACGAAATCATGTATTTGTCTGTATTGTATCCCGTCCAAATATCATAACGGTTTCGCTTTGCTGTCTCTTCATTGCCATAGTCATTCACTAAAGCTTCGGTCGAAAAGTCATAACGATAACGGCCATGTACAAAGAGCCCATTGTCAAAGTTGTAATTAAGCTTTAGATAAGGCATCAAGAAGGTATTTGAGCCTTGAAAATTCATCACTACGCCAGGGTTCAGCATAAAATTGTCATTGATGGCATAGGTGTAATAATGGGTAAACTCGGTATTAATCACCTTCGTTTCGTCATACGCTCCCGCTGCATGTCGAACATTCGTCAGTGTTTCTAAACCATACCCATTATCAAAATGGTGACCAACAATAAAACGACTTCGATACTGATCTGTCGTACTTCGATACTCTGCCCTTAAATCGACATAACCCCCGGCAGTTGAGGTCATTGGTAATAATGCTAGTAGTGTTAAAGGAAGTAATTTTTTCATAGTTCACCGATATTATGATTATAAAAACCCATCGCACATTGATATATGCAGAAAGATGTAAATTCGGAGACTACCTTTTTATTTCTTATTAATTATTTTGATTGTATGAAGTGTATTTATAGCTACTGCTCATATTCAGTAGCTATTATTTATTTTTATAAATGCTTAATTTGACTATTTCACCAATTCAACGGCTTCACGAACCAACACTGCGATCTCATCCCATTGCTCGTTCTCAATCATCTTCGGAGAAACCATCCAAGTGCCACCACAACACACCACGCGATCCACCGCTAAGTAATCATTCACGTTATGCTTGCCGATACCACCTGTAGGCATTAGTGACACGTCAACATATGGCGCTAACAAAGATTTCACCATGTTGATGCCACCAGAGGCTTCCGCTGGGAAGAACTTCAAGAAGTTAAGGCCCAGTTCCAGCGCTTGCTCAACTTGGCTTGGGTTGTTTACGCCAGGAACGATTGGCATACCGATCTCTTGGCAACGCTTAACCGTGTTTGGGTTTAGGCCCGGCGCTACGATAAACTCACTGCCCGCTTCTTTTGCAAGGTCGATCTGTTCTGATGTTAATACCGTTCCGGCACCAATACACATCTCTGGGTAGGCGTCACGCATCGCACGAATAGCATCTGCTGCTGCTTCAGTGCGGAATGTCACTTCAGCGACTGGCAGGCCGTTTTCTACCAACACTTTGGCTAGTGGAACCGCGTGCTCAACCTTGTTGATTTGGATAACAGGGATAACTTTGAATTGCTTAAGTGTGTTGATCATTTCTTGAGACATAATAGTTCCGCTTTTTATTTTATTTTTTAATCAGTTGGCTCATAGCGCTCATAGGGATGATTGCGCCTGAGTATTGAATAACGATGGAAGCCAGTTTGTGGCCGAGTTCAGCCGCTTCAGTAGCGCTCTCGCCCGTTAGGCGTGCCGCTAAATAGCCCGCTGCAAATGAATCGCCAGCTGCGCAAGTATCGACAACGTTCGCTACAGCTGTAGCTGATACGTAGTACTCTACTACCTTGCCGCTTTCTAGCTGAACGATTTTGCATGGCTCACAGCCACGCTTGATAACGATCTCTTGGCAACCCAAACGAAGGCAGCGTTGCTGAACGCTCTCTAAGTTGCCCCATACAAGCAAGTCGTCGTCTTCGGTTATCAGCGCGATATCCACCAGCGGCAGTAACTTGGCATACCAATGTTGTGCTTGTTCGGTGCTCCAAAGCTGTGGGCGATAGTTATTATCAAAAATAACCTTGCCACCTTGGTTTGAGAAAACGCTAATAGCTTTAAGCAAGCGCTCACGAGAAGCGTTATCCAGAATCGCGATACTAATACCGCTGATATAAACCGCATCAACTTGCTTCTCTGTCAGTGCGATTTCAAGCTTATTCAAATCATTAGCGTGAAAGTAAGATTTTACTGCCGCATCGTTACGCCAGTAATGAAAATGTCGCTCACCCGTTTCGTCGGTTTCTACCATGTATAAGCCCGGCAGCTTGTTTGGGATGCGTTCAACGAAATTGGTTTGAATACCCTCTAACTGCCAGTTATCAATCATGTTCTGAGACAACTCATCGCTACCCAGACCCGTCGCGTAATGAACCGATAGATTTTGATGTTGAGTTAAACGAGAAAGGTAAAGCGCGGTATTAAGCGTGTCACCGCCAAACTTTTTGGTTAATGGAGAGCCGCTTATTTCGACCATACATTCGCCGAAGAAAGCAATATTGAACAGAGAAGATGCCGACATAGCCGCTCCTAAAAATAGAGGTAATTAACTTTAGAAAAGGCCCAACCGCTAAGCAGGGCCTGAATTAAGCAAACCAGTTGTGGAGACTAGGTTTAGCTTGTTTGATTTGCAGGACGTTGTGGTGCCGCTTCTTCTTCAAGTACACCTGATTCAGACATTTCCATCTCCATAAGAGCACGCTCATCATCAAGAATCGCTTTTGCCATTTCTGGTGTTACTTGGTTAGCCGGAGTACATAGGCTCACTGCGACACCTGCTGCTAGAGCAAACAGACATGAAGGAATCACAGGGTTGCCCCAGAATGCTGTGTAGTCAGCGTTTAGCATTACTACGAATGAAGCCACAGAAGCACCCGCTAGCGTCGCAAGAGCACCTTGCCAGTTGTAGCGTTTCCAGAATTTACCCAACATACCGCACACGAACATGCCCGACATTACCGTTGAAATCATCTTAGTAATGTAGCCAATGATGTCGTTTGACGTAAGGGCGAACAGCAATGCAAAACCAATGACCACAACCAGAGCTAAGCGAGAGTAGTTCAGCATCGACTCTTTATTTGGTACACGGCCCGTGAACATCACGTAAACATCACGCAGTAGGATAGACACGCCCGCAATCGCATCAGAGCTTGCACTCGACATCGTTGCAGAAAGACCGGCGATAAGAACAATCATGCCAACGCCAACCGGAAGCACCGTTGCAGCTACGTAAGGGAATGAGTAGTTCGGGTTATCCAATGATGGGTCGATTGCGTGCGCAGCCATACCAATGATTGCAGGGATGATTGAGAAGAATAGGTACAACACACCCGAGGCTACAAATGAGCGACGAATGGTTTTAACGTCTTTGCCTGAATAGATACGTTGGCGGAATGAAGGCGTTGCAAGTACACCCACACCGATAACCACAGCCAGAGAAACAGCAGGCAGAAGACCCAGTTTATCGATTGCTAAAAAGCTCGTAGCAGCAGGGTCCATCGCAGCATAAAGGTTATCCATGCCACCGATGTGATCCACAGACATTACCGCCATCAAGATGAAGCCAGCAAAAAGGATGATAGCTTGGATAGTATCGGTCCACACAACCGCTGTGTAACCACCGATCACTACGTAGATAGTGAATGCCGCAGCAATAATGATTTTCGCAAGGTTAAGGTCGATGTCAGCAATCCACGCTAGGTACATGCCACCGCCTAGAATGTGCGCACCCAACCAACCGATTGACGCGATAAAGATAAGCAGACCAACCACGTTTTTCACGATGCGGTTAGCGCCTACATAGTAAGCCAGCTCTTCACTCATGGTCATGAAGTTCAACTTACGAACCGGAGCAAACCAAAGGGCTAGCAATAGGATGCCTATAGCACCACCAATGCCGTACAGAGCGCCTGCCCAACCATTCGCATAGCCGAAACCAACCGCACCCATACTTGAACCCGTACCGACCATTGTCGCGACGGTTGTACCAAGTACTAAGAATAATGGTAGGCCACGGCCGCCTAATAAGAAATCTTCGCCAGATTTTTGATTACGCGAGACAAACCAGCCTAACCAAATTAAAAAACATACGTACACGCCGAAGCCTGTAAGAAAAAGTGTGCTGTTCATTTGACACCTCTCAGTGAAATATTAAGATCATTCCTGAACTTTTATTTATGATTCATTCATTTTATATTTCATATAATTACTTTATTTGTTTTGTATATTTTAATTAAAGTAATTTTTATAAATGTAGGGTGAGAGTATTAAAAGATAATAACAGGGATGACTACCCTCTAATACTCTCTAAGTAGGTTATTGTGATTAGGTTATAACTAAACGCGATCAGCGCGGTAGCAAGTCACATCTACTTCAACTTTCACGTCTACTACTAGGTCACAGACCATGCAAATACGTGCCGGTGGGTTAGCACCGAAGAACTCTTTGAATACCTTATTAAAAGATTGGAAGTAACGAGAATCCGTTAGCACAACCTTTACGTGTACTACGTCTTCTAGGCCGTAGCCCGCTTCAGTCATGATATCGACACAGTTTTGGATCGCAAGGCGAGACTGGTCAACAATACCGCCCTCAACCACTTCACCATCTGTCATCGGTGTCTGGCCAGAAACGTATAGGAAACCACCCGCTTCAGTTGCGCGTGCAAATGGTAAATGTTGTCCGCCTGTACCTGTACCGCCTTCAACACCGTAACGTTTAATAGTCATTTTTTAACTCCACTTCTTTATAGATAATATTGGTTCTGTTCCAACATATTTAAATTAATTCGTCATTTTTATATTTACCGTAAATTTAATTTGATAATTAAACTTTAGTTTCGGTAAATAAAAACGCCTGAACGATTATCTTTTACTTTTCCTTGCTGGTAAGTTAACTCACCATTTACAAATACGCTTTCTATTCCCGCAGCAACTGAAATAGGATTTTCAAATGTTGCTGTATCTTTAATATTCTTTGGATCAAATAAAACTAAATCAGCAAAGGCACCACAGCGAACTTCGCCTCGGCCCGCTAAGTTGTAACGCTGAGCCGACATTCCAGTCATCTTGTGAATCGCTTCTGGCAACGAGAACAGTTTTTCATCTCGGCAGTAGTGACCTAACACTTTCGGGAAGGTGCCCCACAATCTTGGGTGTGGATGCGGGTCATTAGGTAAACCGTCTGAACCAACCATGGTCAGTTTATATTTCAATACGCGCTTTACGTCGTGCTCATCCATGCAGTGGTAAACCGCACCCGCTGGTTGAAGCGCTTTTGCTGCGTCCATCAGGGGTAGGTTCATTTCACCAGCAATCTGCTTCAGCGTTTTGCCTGCATGTTCTGGTTTTGCTTCAGACCAAGTGATGAAGATGTCGAAATCGTCGGTCACTTGTTTCAAATCTAATGTCGAAGAGCTCGCAGAGTATGGGTAGCAGTCGCAAGACACATCTTGATGCTCAGAAACCTTGTCCATCAAATCGAGTACTTCAACCGTTCTTCCCCAGTTGCCCGCACCTGCACATTTAAGGTGGGAGATAACCACTGGAACTTTCGCATATTGTCCTGTCTCAAACGCTTCTTCCATCGCGCTTAAGATCTCTTCAAATTCGGTACGCATATGCGTGGTATAGATGCCGCCATGGCTAGACAGCACTTTCGCTAACTGCATCACTTCGTTAGCGTTCGCTTGTTTAGCGCTTGCGTAAGCCAGGCCTGAACTCAAACCTAATGCGCCTTGCTCCATTGCTAAATCAAGGTTGGTTTGCATCTCTGCAATTTCTTCTTCGCTTGCAGTGCGTTGCAGATCGTCCATCACTTGGTTACGCAATGTGGTGTGACCCACTAACGCTGCTACGTTTACTGCGGGTTGAGCTTGCTCTACCGCTTGCGCATACGCCGCAAAGGTTGGGTATTTAAAATCAGCCTGCGCGCCTAAAAGGTTCATTGGGTCAGGTGGGTCGCCAGCCAAAACCGTTGGCGATGCGCTGATACCACAGTTGCCAACAATCACGGTTGTGACACCTTGACTGATCTTAGGTAGGCAGTCTGGGTAACGAATTACGTTGGTATCGTCATGTGTATGTACATCGATAAATCCAGGAGCCAATGCTAAGCCTGCTCCCTCAACCAATTGGCCACAATCTTCGTGATCGATCTGACCAATTTCGGCGATTTTTCCATCGCGGATTGCTACATCGGCACAAAACGATTGTTCGCCGGTGCCGTCAAACACCTCTACATTTTTGATTATCGTATCGAACAACATCTTTCACTCTCTCAATCCACTGTGTTGATGGAGCTATATTAAGAATCCAGCCGATTATTTTCAGTGACAAAACACACATAATATTTTAATTTGTGTGATAGTTTCTATCACAAAACGAACACAAGATGTATTTAAACATTAAATAACAACCACTTAAATCATGTTAGGAATCAGCAATGAAACATAACCCTGCACAAAAAGATGTTATAAAGTATCAAGAAGATTGTTTCGTCTTGACTGAAAGAGGCCAAAAAGGGAGAGCAATATCACAAACTGAGAACGGCGTTTATCGACTGGTTGATGAAGATATTTCGCTTCCGGTAGCAATTATCAAACAATCAGCGTTGACCAATAACCTAAATTGGATGCAATCATTCGCCGATCACCATCAGGTTAAATTGTCGCCGCATGGTAAAACATCAATGACCCCTGCATTTTTCCGCCAACAACTAGAAAATGGCGCTTGGGGTATTACAGTAGCGACGCCTGCACAGGCAGAAGTTGCCGCTATGGCGGGTGCAAAACGAATCATCATGGCCAACCAATTGGTGGGTAAAACCAACATGGCGATCGTTGAACAACTTATTCGTGAATTCAACGTCGACTTTTACTGTTGTGTTGATTCATCGGCAAACGTGCTGCGACTTAGCCAATATTTCGCCAACACCAAACAGACACTAAAAGTACTGATCGAATTTGGTGTACCGGGCGGTCGCTGTGGTTGTCGTTCACCTCAAGAAGTTCTTGAACTGGCGCAAGTTATCCAGGATACACCTACCCTTTCACTCGCGGGAATTGAGGTGTACGAAGGTGTTATTCATGGAGATAACGCAGAGCAAGATATTCGTACCTTCCTAAATCAAGCTCTAACCTCTGTAGAAAGCCTCGCATCAGATGGCCTAATTACAGGGCAACCTATCATCACTGGCGCGGGTTCTGCTTGGTATGATGTGGTTGCAGAGTGTTTGGCGAATTTAACCGATTCTTTGGCGATCATCCGCCCAGGTTGTTACGCCATTCACGATACTGGGATCTACCTAGATGCCCAAAGCAAGGTGTTGCAACGAGCTCAAGCCAATCAAGGCTATGCGTGTGAATTGGGTGGTGATTTAGAGTCGGCACTTGAAGTGTGGGCATATGTTATCTCTCGCCCAGAGCCGACCAAGTTCGTGATTGGATTAGGTAAGCGTGATGTGGCCTTCGATGCCGGTTTACCAATAGCAGAGCGCGGCTATCGTAACGGCGAAGCTATCTCAGTAAAAGGGCTCACTGCTACCGCGGTAATGGATCAGCATACCTTTGTTGAAACAGACGGTTCTTCTGAGATTGAAGTCGGTGACATGATTGCTTTCTCAACCTCACACCCGTGTTTGACTTTCGATAAGTGGCGTTACATAGCTATCAGCGATGACGACTATCAGGTAACAAACTGGGTAGAGACCTGCTTCTAGCTCGATTTTTCAATAAGCTAGAATCAGCGAAGCATTCAGATATACTAACGGGGCTAAGGCATAGCCCCATCAACAAAGGATCAGGATCTTTGAGTTTAGAAGTAGATATCATTTCACAGATAACAGAGCGTTTTCCCGTTCTCCGTGATGCAGAGAAGAAAGTGGCTAAGCTAATCATGGACGACATTGATTTTGCTGCCAATGCCAGCATCACAGAGCTTGCTGAAAGTGCTCAAGTGAGTGAAGCCACCATTACGCGTTTTGCTAAGGCTATCGGCTGCAGCAACGTACGTGATATGAAGATAAAGCTTGCTCAAACACTGACAGTCGGCCAGCGTTTTATTCTCGAACCTGTTGACCAAACGGGTTATCAAGGTATCTACGAATCGATCAAGCAGAGCCTAGACATCAACCGCACCTTGTTCAAAGAGCAAGACGTTGAAACCGCTGTCAGCTGGCTGCATAACGCGAGACAAATCATTGCTATCGGCATGGGTGGTGGCTCGACCATCGCTTCTCAAGAGTTGCAACATCGACTGTTCCGACTGGGCTACCCAGTGGTCTCTTACAACGATGGATTGATGTCACGTATGGTTGCCGCAACAGCCGATGCCAATGATGTTATGGTGATGATCTCAGCAACCGGTTTTACGCCAGTAATCACTGAAACGGCAGAACTGGCCAAGCAGTATGGCCTTAAGATCATCGCAATTACCCCACAAGATACACCGCTGGCAAAGATTGCCGATATATTGCTACCCATCAAACACATGGAAACAGACTTCATCTACAAACCGTCGGCGTCTCGCTACGCAATGTTAGCCTTAGTGGATGTGCTTTCTATGGGGATAGCAGTCAATCACAAGAACCGATCTCGCGACAAACTACGCCGCTTGAAGGTTGCGCTTGATTCCTACCGAGGCGGAGGCGATAGACAGCCCCTAGGTGACTAACGAATTAAGGATAAAATGAGCTTAAATTCTGGCGAGCGGCAGTCCTTTACCAGCTCGTATAAGCTCATTTCTAACCCTGTAATTTGCACGCCTACAGCTACTAGTCGACGGATTGCCAGATCCTTGTTGAATGCCGTTCGCGAGCTAATACAGTCGCCAACTACCTGAACCTTGCACCCAAGTTCTAACAACCCCATTGCGGTTTGATACACGCAAATATGAGCTTCAATACCACACACCAGCCAAGTCTCGACATCCTTGGCTTGCACCGCCTCAACAAACTTGGGCTCATCACACGCGTTGAACGTGAATTTAGTTACTGGCTCAACATCGCTCAATAAGTCATTCAGTTCGCTGACTGTTGCTCCCAATTTATCTGGATTCTGTTCCAAGTAAATGATGGGCAACCCCAAAACCTGCGCGCCCTTAATCAGCTTCCGACAGTTAGAAATAAGTGTCTCACTCTCATCAACAAGGCGTGCGAGCTTGCCCTGAACGTCCACAACCACCAAGCCTGTCTTTTGTCTCATTAGCATGTGTATTCCTTGTTTTGGCAGCCTAACTTACTAAGCAATCTGATGAGTATGTTTTCTACTATGTAACGATTTAGCTTACAAAGCCATACAGTAATACGTATAAGACTACGGAATAATACTCACCAACGGTCGAAAGGCCGAAAACAAAAATAATTGATACTGCATGACATTAAAGAGTGAGTAAGAACAATGAACAAATTCGCGAAATCAGCATTAGCACTGGGCTTAATCGGCGCGGTTTCTCTTCCAGCATTAGCAGCAGGCACTAACGGCGGTGCGTACATCGGTGGTGGCCTTGGTGTGTACCAAGATTCTGATACAGACGGTCAAGGCAACCTAGACTCAGACGGCATGGGTTACAACCTATATGGTGGCTACCAGTTCAATCGTATTGTTGGTGTTGAACTTGGCTACAACGATTACGCTGACTACAAAAAAGGTGCAGAAAAAATGTCTCCGACGTCTGTTTCTGTATCTGCAAACCTAGGTTACACGTTCGACAACACAATTCGTCCGTTCGTATTGGCTGGTCTTAGCTCTGTTGACCTAAACGCAAATAAGAGTGCTGGTTACGCTGATGACAGCGGTACAGGTTTCCACTTTGGTCTGGGTGTTGAATACACGCCAATCGAAAACCTAACACTTCGCCTAATTTCACAAGCTGATGCTGTGAGCGTAGAAAACTACTACGGTCCATTCAAAACCGAAGATAAGACACTGGCATTCAGCAGTGTTAGCCTAGGTGGTTCTTACAACTTCTAATGTAGCGAGCCTACGTAGAACACCCTAACGTAAATAATTCACTTTGCTGTTCCACCTTGTCATGAAGGTCACTCAGTAAAGTGAATTTTTTGTTTCTACACACCTATCGCGTCATTTCACTTTAGTCGGTTTATCGCCGCCTATCTGAGCTTTATGCGTTGATATTAGAGCTTTCTTGGTAGCCAGACTAAAATAAAGGGATAAGAGACGCAGGAAAATAAGACCTATGAATCTACCAAGCTTAAACATGTCGATAAACAAGCTGCCTTTTGTGTTGGCCGTGTATTACCTGCTTGTAATCAACCTACCTCTCACCCAAGAGCTGTTTAGTATTGTTCAGGCATCCAAGTCTGAAAGCGTTGCCTTTCTTATATCCATCCCTATCTTCTTCCTTGCTGCCTTCAATTTTATCTTCCAAGTCTTCAACTGGCCGATATTCTCCAAGCCATTTTTTATCTTCTTGCTGATCACCTCAACACTCGTCAGCTACAGCATGTTCAATTACGGCATTTATGTAGACTATGGGATGATAGAGAACGTCTTCGAAACCAATAGTGGCGAAGCAGCAAGCTATGTAAGTACCCACTCCATCTTGTGGTTATTTGCGATGGGGATTGTCCCGTCACTGCTGCTACTCTTTACCAAGCTTAAGCGAGAGTCATGGAAAGATTTCTTTGTCTGGAAGTCGATTGGATTGCTCTCTTCATTGATTGTCATCGCGATTATTGCAGGACTGTTTTACAAAGATTACGTCTCGTTTGGCCGCAATAACTCGCACATCAAAAAGATGATCATTCCGACTGAGTATGTGGCATCAACGGTGAAATACATCAATAACACCTACATCAAACAGCCCATCCCATATCAAGAACTGGGCTTAGATGCTCAACTCAAACCACAAGCAAAAACGGCAAGCAAGCCGACCTTATTGGTGTTTGTACTTGGCGAAACTGCTCGCGTGTATAACTACCAGTATTATGGCTATGAGAGAGAAACCAACGCTCATACCAAGCCTTACAACCCGATATTTTTCTCTGATGTTCAGTCGTGCGGAACAGCCACCGCGGTTTCTGTACCGTGCATGTTCTCGAACATGAATCGCAGCAACTACGATCGGGACAAAGCCTACAACCAAGATAACGTAGTCGACATTATGAACCGCGCGGGCATCCACTCTATCTGGCGAGAGCATGATGGTGGGGATAAAGCTGTCGCGCATCGAATCAAAGAGATGACGCTCGTCGCCAAAAACAGCGATCCATTGTGTAATAACGATGTGTGTTACGACACGGCGATGCTAGAGAACTTCGAGCAAGATACTCAAGATCTTAAACAAGATAGCATCATTTTCTATCATATTTCGGGTTCTCACGGCCCAACGTACTTTGAGCGTTACCCAGAAGAACATAAGAAGTTTACGCCTGACTGCGCTCGTGCAGATATTGAAAACTGCACCAAAGAGCAAGTGGTTAACACCTACGACAACACGATTTTGTACACAGATTTCTTTCTCTCACAGGCGATTCAAAAGCTAGAGAAACTCACCGATAAGTACAACGTTGCACTGATGTACATTTCCGACCACGGTGAATCTTTAGGGGAAAACGGCGTCTACTTGCACGGCATGCCTTATTCATTGGCACCGAAAGAGCAAACCCACGTTCCTATGATCATGTGGATGTCTGATGGCTTTGCAGAACAGAAAGGAATAAACCAAACCTGCTTAAGAAAGGCAGGCAAAGAACAGAGCTTCTCGCAAGACAACCTGTTCGACTCTTTGCTCGGCTTGATGGACGTGCAAACCAAAGAATACCGAGAGAACCAAGATATCTTCGCTTCCTGCCGCTAGCTTGAAAGAGTGACTCATACATATTCCAACCAATGGGGCTCATTTATGAGCCCCTTTTTCTAGCCAAAACTGTCGTTTTTATTGAAAATATCTCTGTCTGTTACATCCCATTCGCAGCAAGTTTTGTTGAGTTTAGAATTGCGACTCCATATACTGGAAACATCATCAGACGGAGGGCAATAATGAATAATAAAAACAAACACATAGTGTTAATTCATGGTCTGTATATGCCTGCGTTGATCATGCAATATCTGGATAGAAATTTCAAAAAACGTGGCTTTACAACGCACAAGTTCGCTTACAACTCACTGCGTTTCCCTTCTGCTGCTAAACGCCTCAACCGCTTCGTGAATGCACGTTTTGATGAACACGATGAGGTCTACTTCTTTGGTCACTCGCTCGGTGGCTTGCTGATTCGTCATTACTTTAAGTTCTACCAACCCGACTTTGCCGACACCTGCATCATTACCGCGGGGACTCCACACAATGGCGCGACTATCGCGAAAACACTGTCGAATCATGGTCTTGGTTTTATATTTGGTTCGAGCAAAATGATCTTAAGTGATGGTTTGGGTGACTACGATATTGATGTGCCAATTGGCGTAATTACGGGTACCTACGACGCTGGTGTTGGACGTATCGTATTGGGCCGAAACCCAGGGGATGGTACCGTTACGCTCGAAGACGCCAACTTAAGAGGCGCGACAGATACTTGCGCCCTCAAGCTTAATCACACCGCGCTTGTGTACTCTAAGGAAGTGGTGGCACTCTCAACTCAGTTCATCGAACACAGGGCTTTTAAGAGCGCTTCATAGCTTTTTTCCGTTAGCTTTTGCGCGCTAGTTCCTGTATCAAGCTTTGGTTTTGTTATTTCTGTTTTCTTATTTGTGATAGATAAATACAAAAATACCACTCTGCTATGAGAGTGGTATTCAGAAATTCATGACTGAAGTCAGTCGCTTGCTACACTTTCTATACTTGCTACAGGAGATTAACTCGCGTTGGCAAGAACACCTCACCCAACATGCATCTCACCGAACCACCACCGATGTCTTCGATCGTTTTCACGTTAAACGGTAGTAGCTTTCCGTGTGTCGAAAGCTGAGCTAACTGAGCGGGAGAAAACGCATCGTAAGCCGATTGAGACATCGCGATTACCTTATCGCCATTCACTGTTTCCAGTTGCAGAATGTTGCCGCAGAATCGGTTCATCTGATCGATCGAGATAGAGATAACCTGCTTGTCTTTAGCAAGTGATTTCACCACAAAGCGGCGCTCAAATTCTGGAATCACTTCATCACAAATCACGCAGAAGTTATCACCAATCGCCATCATCACATTGGTATGGTAAATCGGCTGACCCGACGGTAATGCTGTTTGGAAGGAAACCACGCGAGAATAACCAATACGCTTCGCATAGTCTTCTAACACTTCACGGTCACAACGCTGAGAAAGCGCGGCGTAAATGGTCTTATTGATATGGTCGATCACCATCACGCCAGTGCTCTCTAGGTAAGAACCTTGAGCGATGTAAGACTCTAGAGACTCGCTGTGGTTAACAATGCGACCAGATGCTTCAAGCGCTTCAATAAGGGCACTTGGCTTCACTTCATTTTGGCGGTTTTCACACGCCATAGGGAACGTAAATAAGCTTCCGTCACCACAGGTGCTGAACCAGTTGTTAGGGAATACCGCATCTGGGGTTTCCACACCAAGTTCTGGGTAATCAAACTCTACAACTTGCACACCTTCTTTACGCAACGAAGCGACCATCGCCTTAAATTCGGCCATGGTTTCTAATTTTACCTCAGCTTCAGTCAGATTAACTCTGTGCTGAAACTCATTATCTTGTGCCGTTTCTTCATTAAATTTAAATTCTTTTGGCGGCACCATAACAACGCAATTGGCGTTTTGAACATTAGTAATGTGAAGTGATTTTTTGTGTAGGTTTAACATCTCAACCGTCCCTATCTTTTATTTACCTCAGAATTGTAAACAACTTGTTACGATAAGATTCACTGAAAAGAATAATGATTTGAATATTTATCCCAAACAATTACTGCAAAACTCAGTTTATTCGGTAAATTTTACTGCAAGATAACAGCACATCAGAAAGAACCAACTGTTTGCATATTAGATACAGAATTTGTTGAATAAATATCCGAGCTTCATTCTCTAGCTTGCTGCGGGTTTAGGTTACAATTTAATCCATTTAGCGTTAGGATTATCACCGTTGCATAACAATCAATTACGTTTGAAATAAGCTTAACTTTTCCTGTCCGATTCACTCTAAAATACGCGTCATGAAAGACACTCTTTGGACCTTTCCTGCGGCATCGCTTAAACCAAAATCCATCGAATGACTTAATGCTTATAAGAACGAATTGGCACTTATATAATTTCAAACTAAGACTGTAAAATTTCAAATCAAACCTATAAAAACAAAGCTACACAGACGATGCAGTTGCTAATCGATGCATTCGTTTATAAAGGGAAATCTATGTACAAAAAATTTGAAGGCTTTACTGAAGCCTTTCCAAAGGGAGAGCCGATACAACCTCCTACTGGAATACTGGCATTTTGCCGCCATTACACTCGTGGTTTTGAAAAGCCGTTAATCTTGCTCGGCCTAATGAGCATGACCATCGCGATCATCGAAGTCGCGCTGTTCGGTTACATGGGTCAACTGGTTGATTGGCTATCAACCAGTAACCCAGAAACCTTCTTAGCCGATAACCAGTCCACTCTTATGGGTCTTGGTGTGCTGCTGTTGGTCGTGATGCCAATCTTGATCAGTGTTTACTCGCTTTTGCTTCACCAAACTTTGCTGGGCAACTACCCAATGTCGATTCGTTGGTTAGCGCACCGCTATCTTTTGAAGCAGAGCTTGTCATTCTATCAAGATGATTTTGCTGGCCGCGTCGCCACCAAAGTAATGCAAACATCGCTCGCAGTACGTGAAACCGTGACCAAGATGGTTGATGTGTTTGTCTACGTGACGGTTTACTTCACCGCGATGCTGTTCATGCTGGCTGAATCAGATTGGCGCTTAATGGCTCCGATGCTGATTTGGCTATTCGTTTACATCGGAATCCAACTGCACTTTGTACCAAAGCTAAAAGACGTTTCTTCAGAGCAAGCGGATGCGCGTTCATTGATGACAGGTCGTATTGTTGATAGCTACACCAATATCGCAACCGTGAAACTGTTCTCACACAGTAAAAGAGAAACTGAATACGCCGAAGAAGGCATGGAAGGTTTCTTAGATACAGTACATCGTCAAATGCGCTTAGTTACTGGCTTCAATATCTGCGTTGAATTCGCTAACTATCTGTTGGTGTTCAGCATTGCGGGTATCTCTATCTACTTATGGTTAGACAACGCAATCACTGTGGGTGCGATCGCGATTGCGGTCAGTTTGGCTCTGCGTATTAACGGCATGTCGAAATGGATCATGTGGGAAATCGGTGGTCTGTTTGAAAACCTAGGCACTGTGATTGATGGTATTAAAACCCTGTCTAAGCCCATCGCTATCGAAGACAAGAAAGACGCAAAACCTTTGGACGTTCCACAAGGTGGCATCCATTTCGACAACGTGAGCTTTAACTACGGTGAGAATAAGGGCGTGATCAACAACCTTAACCTCAACATTAAGCCGGGTGAAAAAGTGGGCTTAGTGGGCCGTTCAGGTGCGGGTAAGTCTACCCTAGTGAACTTACTGCTGCGTTTCCACGATGTAGAGAGTGGTCGCATCCTGATTGACGGTCAAGAGATCTCAACAGTGACGCAAGATTCGCTGCGCAGCAACATCGGTATGGTGACCCAAGATACTTCACTGTTGCACCGTTCGATCAAAGACAACATTCTTTACGGTCGACCTGAAGCATCAGATGAAGAAGTTTACGCAGCAACCAAACAGGCTCACGCACATGAGTTTATCGAAACTCTAACCGACCCGTTTGGCAACGTGGGCTACGATGCTCAAGTAGGTGAACGTGGCGTTAAGCTATCTGGTGGTCAGCGTCAACGCGTCGCTATATCACGTGTTCTTCTGAAAAATGCTCCGTTACTTGTTCTCGATGAAGCAACTTCTGCACTCGATTCTGAGGTAGAAGCGGCCATTCAAGAGAGCTTGATTGAGCTAATGGAAGGCAAAACGGTTATCGCGATTGCACACCGCCTGTCGACCATTGCTGCGATGGACCGCCTGATCGTGCTTGATGCAGGCAATATCGTAGAAGAAGGCACGCACCAAGAGCTAATTAATCAAAATGGCATCTATGCACAACTATGGAATCACCAAACAGGTGGCTTCATTGCCGATGATCTTGAGCAAGCTACGAGCGCTTAATTTTTGTGCTATTTTAAAAGTGCGGCGTGATTCACACCAATTTGTTAATTAGCGGTAAATTACACGTGGCAGAATGTTATGTCGTAATTATATAATGACATTAATACCAAAGACGCCTCGCTTGCGCGTTCTGGAATAAGGCTAGACTTCGGGGGAGGCTAGCCTTTTTTATGCCTGTTATTTGGCCCTCTTTACTACCTGTCCAATAAACTTCATCGATCCTTTTGTTTTTTTCTTGGCGTTTTTTTCTTAAAATGCGCGCAATATTTTTTCTAGAGATTAACCATGAACAAAAGTGTCTTAACTAACGTTATTGCGTTAGCACTGCTTGCTGGCGGCTATGTCACAGCAAACCAATACTTGCTTTATGCAGGTCTATTCGCATTTTCTGGTGCCATCACCAACTGGCTTGCGATTCACATGTTGTTCGAGAAAGTACCCGGTCTATACGGTTCTGGCGTTATTCCAGCACGCTTTGAAGAGTTCAAGGCTGCCATCAAGCAACTGATGATGGAACAGTTCTTTACTGAAAGTAACATCGACCGTTTCCTAAGCAGCGAGATGACAGGAAAGTCACTCAATCTAGAGCCTGTAATTCAGAAGATCGACTTTAATCCAGCATTCGACTCGTTAGTAAACGTTATCGAGAATTCACAGTTTGGTGGCATGTTGGCAATGTTTGGTGGCACAGAAGCACTAGAGCCTATGAAAGCGCCATTTGTGGAGAAGATGCAAGAATCTGTGATTGAAATCAGCAAGAGCGATTCAGTGAAGAATGCCATCAAGGAAGAGCTGGAATCGCCAGCAATGATGGACGAAATCAAAGAGAACATCGAAGCAATCATTGATCAACGTTTGAATGAACTGACACCTAAACTGGTGAAAGAAATGGTTCAGACCATGATCAAGAAACACCTTGGCTGGTTGGTCGTCTGGGGCGGTGTATTCGGCGGTGTTATTGGTCTTATTTCAGCGGCGATTACACTGTAAAGCGCCTATGACTGCGCTTATCTGATTGTCCTTTCTGGCAGTCACAAAAAATGGAAGCTCATCAGCTTCCATTTTTTATATCTAGACAAGCATGATTGAAGTAAAAGCCAGCCCTATTTTAAGGTTGCCAATAACTCAGGGTTAACACCAAAGCCCTTCTTATGCTCTTCAATCACCACTTCACTACGTGTCTGAATCACACCAGGTAAGGTACCCAACTTAGTGGCCATAAATGCTTGGTACGCCTTCATGTCTTTCACTCGAACCTTAATCATGGTGTCGAAGTCTCCCGATAGTGAATAGCACTCTTCTACTTCGGGCATCATTTCCACGGCTTGAGCAAACTTATCAAAGATTGAAAAACTGGTTTGGTCAAGACGAATATGAATGAAGACTTGAACATCGAGTCCCAACTTCTCTGAGCACAGCTCAGCATGGTAACCCGTTATGTAGCCCTCTTTTTCCAATCGCTTGAGTCTATCAGAGCAAGGAGACGTGGTTAGGTTGACCTGCTTGGCCAACTCAACCACGGGTAAACGCCCTTTCATGTGCAGAATTCTTAGTATCTCTTTATCGATACGATCAAGTTGATGCTGAGACATAACATTCCTTAAACATTCTAAATTCTGCTCAGTATATTCCATACCTAGAGCAATCGAAGAAAACCCCGCTCACACATTTAAAAACTAAACGCACAAGTGACATTCATATCAAATATAAATCAATACAAACCGATAACACGCCTTATAAATCAAACCCTGGTTATTAACAAATTATTATAGAAATGACCCGATAAACAAATAAGTTGAGCCAGAAACGAAAGAAAGGATATATGGCAAAGTGAATAATAGAATTATCAAAGAGAAAGGATGACTCTATTATGAAAACACAAGAACTCGCATATAAGCCTTACGGTATTGGTTCATGGACACACGTAACGGTATCAAAAGATGTGGCTCAGGCACTAGCAAATGAGTACTCAAGCTATGGTTGGGATGTGAAGATTGATGGCGACGCCATTGACGCTGAGCTAGCACTCAAAGCCGCATAGAAACGCAAAAACCTCCTAAAGCGGAGGTTTATCGATCTAAGTTAGCAAGCACTTACTATAAGTTAAGCTAAACCAACTTGGGGTACAGTACTTCCTGTTTCGCAACGGCAATTACACGTTCGGCAAAAGTGCTGCGTTTCCATATCATAATATAAGTTGCCACTAAATAGCTTTGAGGTCCATTGCATCATACGGCCAGAGGCTGTCTCGGGCTCTGATTCACAACGTTTCATTATAGACTTATGTAGTGTTGTTTTTTTACATCCTTTGCAATAGAGATCAGGCATACCTTTGTCCTATAGGTCTTTAGTGGTTACTGACAATTGACACATCATGTCCAATTCAGTTCAACAATTCACCGAGCTAATGACAAAAGTGAGCGCTAAGTTCAAAAAACAGCCAATTTTCCCTTTGTTTTTTGATATCAAGCGTCATCAAGATCCTTCTTCTATTTATCCCCCCTTTAATCATTCGGTTTCGATTTACATTGTAAAACCCGATAACGGCAGTACTTCACCCGAATTTGAAATAAGACAAAAGTCGCACCCACATAAAAAACTCGGCTTTTAATGATCACAAAAAACATATTGATCGAGCACGAAGCAATAAACACCAATATTGATAAGGAACACTAGGGTCACGTCATGGAGAATTGCGGGGGCAATGAAGAGACATGTACAACTGACACAAGCTGTTTGAGATGATGGAGCCAAGTGCCCATCAAAAGAGTTTGGAGTCATTGAAGATAGACCAGCACGAGGTCGAAAGCATTAGGAAATGGTCAAAAAAATAGAGCCACCGAAGTGACTCTATTGTTTTTATCAATTGGTTGTTGCCAATGTTCTTAGCTAATTTACATCTGCTTTACAATGTAAATTAGTCTAGCTCAACTAGGTTCTTCTCGAACTCAGCATGTTGCTTCTTAACTTCATCTTCTGGCTCGCCAGTAATCAAGCTAACCACAACGATAGAAATCGTTGATAAGATGATTCCCGGTACGATCTCGTACACATCGAACCAACCGCCTGTGAACTGTTTCCAAAGTACAATCGTAACACCACCAACTACGATACCCGCTAGAGCGCCGTTACGGTTCATACGAGACCAGTACAGGCTCAATACGATAGCTGGACCGAATGCAGCACCAAAACCAGCCCATGCGTAAGATACAAGGCCAAGTACTGAACTGTCTGGCGTCATCGCTAACACAAGAGCAATCAGAGAGATTAGGATAACCGCGAAGCGGCCTACACGAACGATCTCTTCAGACGTCGCATCTTTCTTAAGCACTTGCTTGTACAAGTCTTCTGCCATTGCAGATGAAGAAACAAGAAGTTGTGAATCCGCAGTACTCATGATTGCCGCTAGGATTGCAGCAAGTAGGATACCTGCGATTACTGGATGGAACATCGCGTTCACAAGAAGCATGAAGATCTTCTCGCCATCGTCTAGCTTAGGTGCGCCAGAGTTCGTCACGTAGATTAGACCAACAAGACCCACCAGCATTGCACCAATCATAGACAGTGCAGTCCATACCACCGCGATACGACGCGCTGTTGTTAGGTCTTTATTGCTACGTGTTGCTTTGAAACGAGCAAGGATATGTGGCTGACCGAAGTAACCTAGACCCCATGCCGCTAGCGAGATGATCGCGATAGCAGAAAGAGGCTCACCTTTCGCATCATTCCATAGCGTTAGTAGCTCTGGGTTGATGTTGTGTAGGTCGCTAGATAGCTGACCAAGGCCGCCGTTCATTGCCGCGATTGGTACAATCAATAGCGCAGCAGACATTAGTAAACCTTGAACCAAGTCAGTCCAAGATACCGCTAGGAAACCACCAAACAGGGTGTAAGAAACCACACATACCGTGCCGATAATTACTGCCGTTGTGTAATCTAGGCCGAATACCGTTTCAAACAATTTACCACCTGCTACCAAGCCTGAACTTGTGTAGAAAAGGAAGAATAAAAGGATAAAGAAAGCAGAAATTGTTTGGATCAGCTTAGAGTTATCGTTGAAACGACGAGATAGGAACTCAGGCAGCGTCAGTGATTCAGTCGTAATGCTGTAAGTACGTAGACGTTTTGCACTGATTAACCAGTTTGCCCAAGTACCAACAAGTAGGCCACCAGCAAGCCAAAATGCTTCAAAGCCAGCAGCGTAAGCGTAACCAGGCAGGCCAAGTAGCAACCAACCACTCATGTCTGATGCACCAGCAGAAAGTGCAGCAGGCCATGGGCCTAACGAACGACCACCTAGGAAGTAGTCAGTTGAGTTAGATGTACGTTTGTAAGCAATAACACCGATCGCCAGCATCATAATTAGATACGCAATGAACGTCGTCGTTATTGCAAAACTGTTTTCTATCATTTGATAGTCCTCATTTTGTAGAAAGCCTTCCATGCCTAATTCAATGCAAGGCACTCACCGTAAAGGCAAGCAAGTGCATTGAGTTAGGTATTCAGGCTCCAAAGCACTATGAGTTAAATCCAAAGATGGTGAAAACCAAAGTTGGAAAAACCAAAAGTGCTTAGAGCCAATTTTACTGAAGGTTAGTGAGCTTCGCTTCCAAGTTCGAGCAAGGTCGCGTTACCGCCCACGGCTGTTATATTTATAGTTCGCGTACGCTCGGTAATGAAGCGCAGCGATAGGTGTGGATCATTGGCAACATTCATTGTCGCCAGATCCGTTTCAGCGACTAAACCGACGATTGCACCGTCACGCTTAGCAAGCTGTAAATTGATAGCTTGTGCCGTTTGCGAGTTACCCACGTAACCCACGCTACGTACATCGCAAGACAACAACTGTTGAGCAGCGTCATACGAGGCAACTTGCACCAAGTTCGTTGGCAGATTCGCTTGTTTCGCGGCATCAGCAATTAATGTGTTGAACTGCACGTCATCACTGCACAATTGAACGCTGTTCCCTGCCAATAGCGCAGCAGTAATCATCGCCATTGCGGTTTGCTGTGCGGGCACTTTCTCTTCGCAATCATCAACAATTACCAAAGCCACACCACGACCTGCAGCATACAGCTCATTGGTTTCGCCCGTAGGGCCAGCCATTAGATGATGTTCAGAAAGCAGCGCAGACGCTTGCTCTAGGTGATAAGTCGCCACCGCTGCCAAAAGCTTAGATTGACTCTCGATCTCTGATTTAAATGAAAGTACCTGAGCACTCTTATGATCAAAGTCGGTAAGATTCCATTGTTCCCACGCTAACAAAGCATCAGAAAAACCTGTCACTTGATGAACCATGATACTGCTCCTTATGCCTTGTCTTGTGATTGAGAAAAATGAACATCAGTAAAGCGATATAGGTAGTGAGGACCGCCCGCTTTAGGGCCTGTACCCGACAAACCTTGACCACCAAATGGTTGAACCCCAACAACAGCGCCCACTTGGTCACGGTTGATGTAGCAGTTACCCACACGAACGTGTTTTTCGATCCAACGGTAAGTTGTTTCGTTACGGCTGTGGATACCCATGGTTAAACCAAAACCAGTTTGGTTAATTTGATCAACCACTTGCGCCAGTTCACTCGCTTTGAAGCGAACAATGTGCAACACAGGGCCAAACTGTTCTTCTTTCAAGCAACTGATGTCATCAATTTCAAATGCACTTGGTGGGACAAAGTCACCATGTTCACAATCCGTACCTAGAGAAAGTTGAGCCACCTTCTTCTGGGTATTGGTCATGTTTTCTAAGTGAGCCAACAACTTCTGTTTCGCGTTTTGGTCGATAACAGGGCCAACATCGGTTTTATGAAGATGTGGAATGCCAACACTCAATTCGTCCATTGCACCGTGAATCAATGCAATCACACGGTCTGCAATGTCTTCTTGAATGTAAAGCACACGTAGCGCAGAACAACGTTGACCCGCAGAAGCGAAGGCAGAACGAATTACATCACGAACCACCTGTTCAGGCAGTGCGGTACTGTCGACGATCATTGCGTTCTGACCACCCGTTTCCGCGATAAACGGAACCGGTTTAGCATTGCGACTTGCCAGTGACACGTTGATACGTTGTGCCGTTGGTGTTGAGCCCGTAAAGGCAACGCCTGCAATCGCATCATGGCTGGTTAGTGCACTGCCGATCTCAGCACCGCGACCTGGTAGTAACTGAATCGTGCCAGCAGGGAAACCCGCTTCATTCATCAGTTCAACGGCGCGAGCTGCAATCAAGCTTGTTTGCTCAGCAGGTTTCGCCACAACCGTGTTACCCGCGACTAGTGCAGCTGTAATTTGGCCAAGGAAGATCGCCAATGGGAAGTTCCAAGGGCTGATACAAACGAACACACCACGACCTTGTCGAGAGGCGATTCGTGTTTGGCCATCAAAACCTTTTAGTTCGAAACCTTGCAGATTATCAGCTTGCTTTGCGTAGTAACGACAGAAGTCGACCGCTTCACGCACTTCATCAATACTGTCGTGAATAGTCTTACCCGCTTCTTGATGACAAATTGCCACCAGCTCAGCTAGGTTCTCTTCCATCAGATCAGCCAGCTTCTCAAGCGCAGCGGCCTTAGTTTCAACCGAAGTTGCATTCCAATCAGCAAATGCTGCGTCTGCGCCAGTGATCGCTGCGGAAACATGATCAAGGTTAGCGAAAGCCACCTGACCGACATTAATACGACGATCGTAAGGTGCCGTGACTTGTTCAACGTTCTGATCAGCCTTGATCATGCTTTCGGCAAAAGATTCACCGTTGATCACAGGTCCAGCAGTCCATTGATTGTTAAGGAAAGACTTAACCTGCTCTTCGAATTGATGAGCTTCACTTTCGATATCAATGTTCACACCGTAAGAGTTCTTACGCTCAGGGAATACCGCTGGCGGCAGAGGAATCTTAGTGTTGTTCAGCGTATCGAACGCAAGAAGCATATCGACTGGGTGTTGAGTCAGCTCTGCCACTGGGCAGCGAGCATCAACCAATCGGTGTACAAACGAGCTGTTTGCACCGTTCTCTAGCAGACGACGTACTAGGTATGGCAGTAGATCTTTATGGCTACCAACTGGCGCGTAGATACGTACCGACTGTTGGTAAGCTTCCATTGCATGGTTATAAAGTGAATCACCCATGCCGTGTAAGCGTTGGAATTCAAAGTCTTTATGATCGGTCATCACTGCAATAGCAGAAACCGTATGAGCATTGTGGCTCGCAAACTGCGGGAAGATATTGCCACGAACGCTTGGGCTCAATAGGTAACGCGCACATGCAAGGTAAGCTACGTCTGTCGCTTCTTTACGTGTGTAAACTGGGTAATCAGTAAAGCCAGCTTGTTGCGACCATTTGATTTCGCTGTCCCAGTAAGCACCTTTAACTAAGCGAAGCGGGATCAAATCACCCTGCTCTTTCGCTAGGCGGTTTAGCCATACTAGAACTGGTAGCGCACGCTTTGAGTATGCTTGAATAACCAGACCAAATTTACCCCAACCTTTTACAAGGTTAGTGCGGTACAGTTTTTCGAATAATTTAAGAGAAAGCTCTAAGCGATCCGCTTCTTCCGCATCAATCGTAATCGCAACATCGAGCTCTACTGCTCGGCGTAATAACTGCTCAAGCGTGTCGCAAAGTTCAGTCAGTACGCGGTCTTCGTTCGCCACTTCATAACGTGGGTGAAGCGCAGAAAGCTTGATAGATACCGATGGAGCTGGGCTCGATTTTGAAGAGACATACGTGTCTCGACCTACGGCTTCAATCGCCATTAGGTAATCTTTGAAGTATTTGTTTGCGTCAGCTGTAGTCAGTGCCGCTTCACCTAGCATGTCGTATGAGTAGGTAAAACCTTTATCACGCATAGACTTACCGTTCTTTTGCGCTTCAGCAATGCTGCGACCAAGAACGAATTGGTGACCCATCACCTTCATTGCTTGGTGCATCGCTTTACGAATCACCGGCTCAGAAAGCTTGTTCACTAAACGGTTAACCGCTTGACCTGCACTCTGCTCTTTAGATGAAAGTCCAACTACCTTACCCGTTAGCATCAAGCCCCAAGTGGATGCGTTAACAAACACCGAATCAGAATTCTTAAGGTGAGACTTCCAATCCGCAACGCTTAGTTTGTCGCGAATAAGCGCATCAGCCGTTGCTGAATCAGGAATACGCATCAAGGCTTCCGCCAGACACATCAGCAAGATGCCCTCTTGAGTATCTAAGCTGTATTCAAGCAACAGTGCATCGATCATCTGGATAGAAGTCTTATCCGCACGGATAGCCTCGATCAATGATGTCGTTTTCTCTGTGATTTGCTGCTTTTCAGACTCAGAAGGGGTAGCTAGTGGCAGAAGTTGCTCTAGCCATTGGGTTTCATCCACCATATATAATGGTGAGATAAGCGACCATAGATCAGCAAGCGACTGCTCATTGAATTCTGGCTTTAACACATCGGTAGCTGTAAACATGCGTTTTCCTTAATCTCACACCCGGAATTAGCCCGGGGATCTCTACAATGGCTGCAGTGTATTTAGAGTATATAAGGATTACTTGTCAAAAACTCCGAGTTTTTTGCTAAAAACTCGCTTTATTAACAAAACAAACACAACGTCACATATGAAACTTTAAAATAATATGCCGTTTTGTTTCACTATTTAACAGAAATTTTCTTTTTGTATTGGGATGGTGACATGCCTTGAAGACGTGAAAAGGTGTGAGTAAAGGAGGATTGACCGGAGAAACCAGCAAGTTCTGCAACCTGACCAAGGCTCAGATTACCTTGTTCGATCAAGCGGCGAGAGCGGTCGATACGCTTACCTAATACATACTGGTGAGGGGTAATACCCATCTGCTCTTTGAACAACATATGAAACTGGCTTTCACCCAAAAACACACTGCCTGCCAGCTGCGCAACCGAGATCTTATTCGCGAGGTGTTGCTCAATGTAGCGATCCAGAGCTTCAAGATCGAAACGCGAATCTTTGATTGAGGTTTCAAACGCCGAGATGTGTCTTTGCATCAGTGCAATCACCGTATCATTACAGGCACGGCTTAATAGCAGATCATCAGGGCTTGCCTGCATCTCTTGCACCAACATATGGATAAGCTTTTGAATTTGCGCGTCTAATTGGAAGTAGACGTTAGAAGACTCGAGCTGATTAATCTTCTCTAACATCAGAGGGTCGTCGTCACTTGGCACAGGCATGTTGAGCACTAGGATATCCGACTGACCGACCACACCACCGAAAGCATGATCAGAGCTTGCTGTCACCACACATCCTTGGCCGGGACCGACAAGATTGCCCTTACCACTGACTTCAAATTCCGCCTGACCTTTTAGACCGATCACCACCTGAGAATAATGGTGCTCGTGGCAATCCATATGCGATGGCAAAGTAATGATCTCTGCGGGACGAGGGCCAGTAAGGCCTAGCGGAGACAAGTCTAGGTTTGGAAAGGGTAAAGGTTTTGGCATGACAGCAAAATACTCAAGTCAACATAGTAAGAATAATACTCTGAAATCTGCACAAGATGAATTTGTAAATGATCATGAGAGTCATTTCCTGACCTCAAAGAAAAGATCATCACTGCGATCGTCTTGATCATGCCTCCGGAAAGATGATCAAGAGTGTACAAACTACGGGCATTGTAAAACCAATCGTTCCGACGAGTTTAGGGACTTCACAAGCAATCACACAAGCAATCACACAAGCAATCACACAAGCAATCACACAAGCACGAAAATCATGTCATAAATAAATGCTTCATAGCACCAACATAATGAATAAATTTTCTTATATAGCTCAAATAATTCGCTTTCAACTTGTAAAAAGTGTATCCGAAGTACCGAAACTTGGCTTTTGAGTAGATTGAAATGCAATAAAACGGTATAAAGACGGGTACTGTGTTAATTGCTAATAACTAGTGACTGACAACTAGGAAGTAGACACTTTATTAACGAGCCAATTTCAATCTATAAGTTGCAGGGACCTATGACTAACTTTCGAATTTCAGCGCTTTTACTTGCGCTATCCCCTCTTTGGGTATCTGCATCGGTATCAGCTGAAGAACTGAATCAAGTCGATCCTGTTTCAGCTATCGATGCAAAGCTAACAGAGAAAAACTCAGATATTGAGCGTATTTCAGCAACCAAAGTATCGGCGACTGAAAACCTAAAACAACTACAGAACAAAAACAGTAAGTTGTTACGCGAAGGTGAAGAACTTAAGGCAAAACGTAACAGAGCTAAGTCTGTACTCGACAAACAGTACAGTCGCTTACTTGAAGATCCCGAAACAGATTTGGTCTCTTTCCAGAAAAGTTACCAAGATGCCTGGGCTGCGGTTAAAGATAATCAATCGGCTCAGCTAGACAATGAACAAGCAATCAACGAGAGCGAAATTCACCTTTCTCAAATCAAACAAAAGCAAGCTCGCCTAAACAATGAGCTGGCTAATTTGAGAGAATCAAAAGTTGAAGCTCGTGTTAAACGTATTGCAACAGAACTGCGTGAAAGTGCGGTTCTTGAAACCAGCTACACCACTACATGTGCATCAACAATGACACTGGGTGAGTGTACTGCTCAAGGTAAATACCTAACCAATCAAAAAGCCGTGCAGACGTTCAAGAGTCAGTTACTTGAGCAGCTCACAGAAAGTACGTTGGCGAAGCAAAACTTGCAGGGTGTTCAATTGAATATCCATGTTCAAGACAGCCAAGCAATCAAGAGTGGCTTCTCTGGTAACAACTCTTACTTCATTCAAATGCAGGCTCAGCTTCAAGCAAAACCTGAAGCGGTTGCTGCGTGTAACTTATTGAACGTTTCAACGCGCTACTGTTTAACGGGCAGTGACGCAGCAGTCGTTAAGAAGAGTGACAAACAGTGGGCTAACGTGACGGTACGTTCTGATCAGTACAACGACTCAGTAACGATCAACGGAATTAAATATGGCAGTACACCTCTTGAGGTTGCGCTACCAAGTGGTCGTCACCAAGTAACCATTTCAAAACAAGGTTACGAGTCTTACAACCGCACAGTTACCATCAACGGCAGCGACACGATTTGGGTTAAGCTTCTTCCTAGCAAGGAAAGCTAAACACCCTTTCTACATAGAGCTGAGACGATACAAAACGCTCAGTGCTATATCAGATAGCCGTGCCTATTTCACAAAGCTGAATGAATACTCGCCATTTTGTTGATAGTTATAGAAAGTAGCTGCAGACGAAATGGCGTTTTCGTTTAGAATATTCGATTAACCTAAATTACGATTGAAGTAGCCCATCATGCGCCAAGGTCTTCCTACTCTACTATTTGCACTTGCTCCCTGCCTAATGACTCCTGCTGTTTTCGCTGAGGCAACACCGCCAGCGATCGCGTCTTCTGTCACCGACATTGAAAGCTCACTATTCGAAAAGCATGCCGACTTAACGGCTGTTAAGAAGAAACTGGCTGACAAACAAAATGAAGTCGACAATCAGACGCAGCAAATGGCACGTCTAGCGAAGTTATCCGCTCAAGCAGAGCAGACACTCGCAAAGGCGAAAGCGAGTCTAGAGCAAGATTATACACGTATGATTGATGAGCCTGACTTTGATATCTCGCCAGCTCAAATTCAATTCCAAGACGCTTGGAAAACCGTAAAAGAGAGCAAGCTTACGATTTCAGGATCAGAACAGAAGCAGCAAGGCTTGGTGATGGAACTTGAGGCTATCCAGGCCGAAAAAGCGGCGGTACAAGCTTCAATCGCAAACCTGAACCAAGACAAGCTAAGAGCAAGGGCAGAGCGACTAAGAAACGAGATCACTCAGACGGAAGAGCAGACCGTTAGTTTTACTAACCGTTGCAGCAGCGATATGACACTGGCGCAGTGTTCAGATCAAACGGTGACCTTAGCACTTCAAAAAGCGGTAAAACAGTTCCAGCACAGCTTGGTAGACAACGCGACTGAATCGAACACAGTGAAAGAGCACCTTGCGTCTGCTTCTCTGAATATTCACGTTCTGCAACACAAAGTAAAATCCTCTGGCTTCTCTGAAGATAACCGTTACCGAGCGGTAATTGCGGCGAACCTAGAAGCTCGCCCAGATAAGAACACTCCTTGCCGGCTACTTGGTATTCAGTCATCAAACTGTTTCACGCAAAGCGAGCAACAAACCAACGACCAGCAAAAAGAAGTCGCTTGGGTTAACTTGGTGGTGCGTTCAAATCAATACAACGACAATGTTTCTATCAACGGCGTGAACTATGGCAGCACACCGGTTGAAGTGATGTTACCTACGGGCCAACACATGGTCACGATCGAAAAAGAAGGCTACCTTTCTTTCCACCAAGAGTTGAAGATAGCCCGCGATCACAACCTACGAGCGGTATTACAAGCCAAGCAGAACTCATTGAATGTCGGTACCAAGTTTGCCGATCCGATGGGGAACGACATTCAAAGCCCTGAAATGATTGTTGTCGGCTCTGGTCGCTACCTACTAGGTGAAAACAATGCACAACAAGTGACGATCAAACAGCCGTTTGCATTAGCAGCAACACCAACCCGTGTTCAAGACTTTAGAGCATTTATTAAAAGCACAGGCTACCAGACAGACGCGGAGCTGATGAACACATGCGATACGTTCGTCAATGCAGAAATCACAACTGTTTCAGACAATGACTGGCAAAACCCTGGCTTTAAACAAGCAGATAGCTCACCCGTTGTATGTGTCAGCCAGAACGATGCAAAAGCTTATACTCGTTGGTTGTCTAAAAACACAGGTTTCACTTACCGTTTACCAACGCCACAAGAGTGGGAAGCCGCAGCAAGAGCTGGCCAAAACACCAATTTCTGGTGGGGCAACGAATTCAGCTCTGGCAAGGCCAATACAGGTTGGGCAGGCACACCTTGGTCAAACGTAAGCACCTCCCCGGTTAAGTCATTCTTACCAACCCCTACTGGTTTCTACGACATGGTGGGTAATGTATGGGAATGGACAACCATTCAGAAAGGCCTAGCGAAGGGTGGCGCGTGGAGCTTCTCTCCAGAAGAAGCGAAAGTGTATAACGAACTGAACGTTGCACCTTCAACCGCAGCCAACTACCTAGGATTCCGAGTATTGCGAGAGCTGTAAGCTCTCCATTAGGTTCTGAAATTTTGAAATATTTACTCTAGGTTCTCAATTCTCACATTGAGCAGCATTTATAGGGGAATTCCCCCTTATGCATTAGCACTCCTAGGAGTAGATTCGTCGATAGAGTAGTAAGTCACTCTGGGTATCAAATTGATACCTCAGTTTAATTTACCTGACCCTCGTAAATTAGACTGAAAATCTTCTACATGTCGACAAGGCATATCTTGTCTTTAGCCAGCCCCTCTTCAGGCTGGCTTTTTTTTGCCTATTTATCACTCTTTATGCCTACCCATCCTACGTAATTGAAGTAGTTCGTCAGCAATCCGTTTAACTGTCATTCACCCCTTATTTTTCGCACGGACTACAAACTCTAATTGCCATTGCAGCACTATAAGAAACTGATATCATTATCATACCTCAGCTTACGAGATAAAAAATTGCCCGAACCACTCAACTCCATACATCGTTCTTTATTCGAACAACTTCCAGGCTGCTGGGGCTGCAAAGATACTGACTCGGTCTTTGTGTACGCCAATCTTGCTTACAACCAGTTAATTGGCTTAAAACCCGATGAGACTTGTACTGGCTTGACCGACTTCGATATGCCCAGTCAAACTATTGAATGTGCACAGGATTTCAGAGCCCAAGACAAACATGTGATGGATACACACAGCACCCTTAAGATCCTCGATATTCACCCTTATCCAGACGGACGCTGGCATGCCCATATTTTTACCAAAACCCCTTGGCTTGATGATAATGACAATGTCCAAGGCACTATCTTCTATGGGCAAGAGCTCACTGATACTGCAATCTTAGAGGTCGGTCATTGGGTTTGTCAGGCAACAGGAGCGAAAGGTAATCAAGCATCACTTGCGGGATCAGAGCCGCGTGTGTCTAAGCTGCAAAAGCGGCTGACCTCTAGAGAATCAGAAGTGCTGTTCTTACTGCTTTACGGAAAAAAACCTCAATACATAGCGTCTACGTTAAACATTTCAATCAAAACGGTCGAAGGTCATGTCGCGAGATTGAAGCAGAAATTCGACGCTCGCAGTAAAAGCCAATTGATTGAATATGCATTGGACTCGGGGTTAGGCTCAGTGATCCCTGAAACTCTGCTCAAAAAACAGATCTCCGTTGTTCTGCACAGTGACTAGTTAAGTAATTGAAGGCCAGTTGGTTATTGGTTTGACAAGAGTGCAGACAAAAAAATGCCGTTGATTAGATAAGTATCATCAACGGCACTTTTGGATCTATTAAGCAGCTAAGCGATCAAGCAACCTAAGGCGCTAGTCGATCAATATCCCAGCTGTCGTCTTGGCGTGAGAACAAGAAACGGTCGTGCAAGCGGTGTTCGCCACCCTGCCAAAACTCAATGCTATCCACACGTACGCGAAAGCCACCCCAGAAAGAAGGCACAGGAATCTCGCCTTTGGCAAACTTCTGTTTAAGCTCTAGATACTTACCTTCTAGAATCCCACGCGCTGAGATGCGGCTACTCTGCTTACTTGCAATCGCGGCCAACTGGCTCTCTTTTGGACGTGACGAGAAATACTTCATATTTTCCATAGCTGTCAGCTTTTCAGCCGTGCCCGTAATATGAACTTGTCGCTCAAGTGGATGCCAAGGGAAGTGCAAACTGATTTTGCTGTTGTGCTGAAGCTGGTGCGCTTTACGGCTACCTAGGTTGGTGTAAAAAACGAAACCGTCTTTATCAACATTCTTCAGCAGAACAATTCGTTGGAATGGCTGACCATTTTCATCAACCGTAGCAACTGTCATGGCAGTAGGGTCCGTCAACTTCGCTTCAATGGCTTGCTCTAGCCATAGATTGAATTGCTCAATCGGGTCTGCGGCCAAGTCTTTGCGTCTCAATCCACCCTTAGCGTATTCGCGACGAATATCTGTCAGTTCCATTTGGTTGCTCCTTTCAATTTTTTTGTGATTTTGCGCTGTAATCCTTTGAAACACAAGTCTCAGTCATAGTTTTGTCTCACTGAAGATGCTCTGTGTTAACAAGATCTCGGTACTCTCTCAATCATATTGATAATCTTTACACAAACCGATGACAAGCTGAGAACCAAGTGACCAAAATACTGCCTAACCTAATGACTCCCTTTGTTTTATTCTCATTGCTATTGGGAGCTGCAGGACTGACTGCTACTCATTTTTTGGCCGGTCAATTCCAAGAAAAAATCGTCACTCAGCAACTCAATGAAGCAGCTAATAAAGCCAATCTACAAATCGATTCTGAACTGGATAAATTCAAACAGATCCCTGATTTACTCAGTCATGACCCGCGCCTACTCTCTTATTTTGACTCCTCACCAAAAGCAGACAAAATTTCCGCTGCGCAGCTCAATCAATTGCTGTTTGAGTGGTCGAATCAAAGCCAGGCCGACACCATCTATATTCATGACCCAAGCGGGACTGTGATCGCATCAAGTAATTACCAAAAGCCACGTACCTTTGTTGGTCAAAATTTCTCGTTTCGTCCCTATTTTGCTTCTGCAATTCAAGGCAATAACACGCACTATGTCGCGCTGGGTGCCCGATCTAATGTACGCGGTTACTTTTTATCGTCACCGTTGTATCTAGAAAGTGATATTGTCGGGGTGATCACCGTAAAAGTAAGCTTAGAGAACCTTGAAAACATCCTAACCAGCGACGACTTTGAGATCGTGGTACTCGACTCAAACCAAGTGGTGTTTCTATCAAGCCAAGCTCCGTGGCTTTACCATTCATTGTTGCCATTAACTCAGCAGCAACAAACAGATATCGCACTTCAACGCCAATACGGTCAGAGCAAAATTTCGATCATCGAAGTCTTTCGTTCTTCAAGCTCTCAGTCAGAAGCTAGCAACGCCAATCAACCTAATACAAATCGATCTAGCAACCTTCAATCAAACGAAATCCGAAAAGAACTCACCGCTAACCAATTATTTAAACTCGGGACTTTTAATCTTTACCCTGCAACGGTCAGCAACAACCAGTACCAAGTCGTCGCCCTAAAAGAGACCAGAGCTGAGCTTATTAAGGTCTTGCAGGTCGATGTCATCTTCGTGGTGATTTACAGCTTGGTGATGCTCATCGCTTGGTCGTGGCGCCAGACTTATCTCGCGAAAGTGGCGTTGACCCGACTCAACCAAAACCTAGAGCAAACCGTTGATAAACGTACTCACTACTTGAAGCAATCCAATCAACAGCTGCAACAAACCATCTTTCAATACCAAGAGTCGCAGTTGAAGTTGAAACAGACAGAACAAGAGCTGACACAAACCGCGAAACTAGCGGTACTCGGTGAGCTGTCAGCCAGCATTAACCACGAAATCAACCAACCACTTGCAGCGCTGCGAACCTACAGTGAGAACAGCTTAAAACTACTTGAGATGGAACGAACCGATTTGGTGAAGAACAATCTTGAGAAAATGATTGGCCTCAACAACACCATTACCGACATCATCGCGCGACTCAAAGTCTTTACTCGCAAAGTCACTAAACAAGAACATCATGTGGCCAACCTACACCAAGCGGTCAACAATGCCACCAGTATTCTCAGTGCGCTGATGATCAAGCAAGGCATTACACTTAGGTTAAGCACGGTGCCCGATGACATCAACATTGCGATTCATCCAACCGAACTTGAGCAAGTACTGGTCAATCTGATTCACAACGCGATTCAAGCGCTTCAACAGCAAGTTCTTGAACAGAAAATCTTGCAGGAGCAACAAAACCTGGAAAACGTTGACCAACAGGCTAACCCACAGATAGGCATCGAATGGCAACTGCATCATAACTCTTGTCAGCTGATCATTTGGGACAACGGAATTGGCATGCAGGATGACAAACTAGAACAGCTGTTCGACCCGTTTTTTACGACTAAACCGGAAGGCTTAGGGTTAGGGCTTTCAATATCGAAACGGATTATTGAAGCGTATCACGGCACGATCAGCGTAAACCGGTTAGAGCCTTCAGGCATGGTATTCTCGCTAAACATCCCGTTATATAACGATAAAAGCTAACGCGCCGTTGTTAACATTGATTAGAAAACGAATTTCACATACTGCTAAGGACTCGACTTTTGCACTCTATGCCTAAACTCTATTTTGTCGACGATGAACCTGCGATTCGCGACTCAGTAGAACAAGCCATGCTCATTGAAGGCATCGATATAGTCTGCTTTCCCAACGCTATTGAGGCATTAAAGAAAATAGATACGTCGCAAGCCGGAATTGTCATCACCGATATTCACATGCCGGTGATGGATGGCATTCAATTAACGCAAAAATTACTGAGCCAACATCCTCATTTTCAGGTCATCGTACTTACCGGGCATGGTGACGTACAAACAGCGGTATCTGCGATGAAAGCCGGCGCTTATGACTTTCTAGAAAAGCCATTTGTGGTCGATGCCCTACTCACTGCCGTTAAGAAAGCCGCGGATAAACTCGCACTGGTTGAAGAGAACAACCTATTGCGTAAAGAGTTGGCAATGCAAAATCAAGTTGGCCCAAAACTGATTGGTCAATCACCATCAATGCAGGCATTACGCCGAGAGTTGATCACCCTAGATACCAAAACCAACCCACTTTTATTATTTGTTGGTGATTTAGGAACGGGGAAAAGGGTCACAGCACAATACACCCATGATCTACACAGTCATCAAACTGCGGAGCTTTGCCCTGTCGCAGCATTTAATTTGCCTCGCAGTGACGAAGCGACATTTCATCAATTTGTTTTGCAACTGTTTTTGAAGCATCAAGGTGGAACACTCTATATCCATGAGACAGAAGCATTAACTCAGGATCAATGGCTGTGGTTCGCCAATCTAAAACCGACTCTACTTCGTGAAAACTCATGCAAGACCAATGCAACTTGTATCATTATCGCAAGCACAATAGTTCCTACTACAATTATAAGTGAGTTCCGCCGATTTGATTTACTCACCTTGGCGCAACGAACCGAAGATATTGGCTCTTTGTTTAAGCACTTTGCTCGTGGTGCAGCAAGTCGATATCAACTACCTCCGCCCGTCATTACAGAAAAAGAGATTCAACGACTCATCGCGACTCATTGGACAGAGAACATTCGTCAGCTTCGCCAACATGCCGAACTCAGAGTGCTGACTCAAATCAAACAGCCATCACTCGATAGCGATACTAATGAGCAGAGCGACGAAAATGAACTTGATGTGAGCATTGAGGTACAACAACTATCGTTAAACCAACGTACCGATAGCTTTGAACAAATTATCTTGATTGAGGCACTACATCGCCATCAAGGTCGTTTAAAAGAAGTACAACAAGAGCTGCAGGTGTCGCGAAAAACACTGTATGACAAACTAAGAAAGCACCAGCTCGATAAAACCGATTTCAAAAACCGATAAGTCTTAAAAAATATATAAATTCAAAGATTTAAAGGAACAAAATCTTAACATTTATCAGAAGTAAGAATACACTCAATAGGCTTGCACTTTTATTTAGCGAACAAGGACTGTTATGAGTCAGAAAAATTTCAGCAAATTGAACGAGACCGAGCTTGAGTATGTCGATGATAAAACAGCGGCACTGCTCCTCAATACGCCCACCAGTGCGCGTATTATGTTGTGGGTAATCGTTCTGTTTTTTGTTGCTGCTATTGGGTGGTCTGCTTGGGCTGAGATCGACAAAGTCACTGTTGGTCAAGGCAAAGTGATCCCTTCCTCTCAAATCCAAGTGGTGCAAAACCTTGAAGGGGGATTGGTTAAAGAGATCTTGGTTAAAGAAGGTCAACGCGTTCAAAAAGGGCAACAGCTACTGTTAATCGATGACACTCGTTTTCGCTCGGATTTTCGCGAACGTGAGCAACAAGTGGCCAACTTAACCGCCAGCGTCTTAATGCTTTCAGCCTCATTAACCAGTGTTGTTATCGACGAAGATTTCTCTGTAGCAGAGTGGAAAAAAAGTGTCTTACTCGACTACGGTAAACTGGCTTTCCCTCCAAAATTTTACGAGCTTCAACCAAAACTGGTGAATCGCCAGAAAGCAGAATATCGTCAGGATCTTAATAATCTAAAAAACCAACTTTCCGTTTTTGATCAACAAGTTGAGCAGAAACAGCAAGACCTTATCGAAATTAAAGCACGTGTTCGTAACCTAAAACAAAGCTACAAGTTTGCTCGCCAAGAACTGGATATCACCAAACCTCTTGCCGATGAAGGGGTGGTACCAAGAATCGAATTACTTAAGCTACAAAGACAAGTCAACGACACTCGCCGAGAAATGACCTCAAGCGAACTCAAAATACCTCTTCTACGCTCGGCAATCAAAGAAGCTATGCTCAGCCGTATTGATGCCGCACTGAACTTCCGCTCAGAACAACAAGAAAAACTCAACCAAGCACAAGATAAGCTCTCTGCATTGACCGAATCAGCGGTTGGTCTTGAGGACAGAGTAAACCGTACCGTGGTGGTTTCTCCGGTAACTGGCACCGTTAAAACACTCGGCATTAATACTGTCGGCGGTGTTATCCAACCGGGTATGGACATCGTTGAGATTGTACCAACTGAAGACTCACTGTTAGTTGAGGCGAAGATCGCCCCGCAAGATATCGCATTCCTACGCCCAGAATTGACTGCCATCGTTAAATTCAGTGCCTATGACTTCACTAAATACGGTGGTCTAGAAGGCGTGTTAGAGCACATCAGTGCCGATACCACTCAAGATGAAGAAGGTAACAGCTTCTACATCGTGCGCGTGCGCACCGAAAAACACAATTTTGGACAGAACGAAGAGTTGCCAATCATTCCGGGTATGACCGCCTCTGTCGATATCATCACGGGTAAAAGAACCGTGCTGGAGTACATGTTGAAGCCACTATTAAGCGCTCAAAACAACGCACTAAAAGAGTAAGGACGTTTGATGCTTGATGACGCCTTTCAATACACAGCAAACAGACGAGAGCAGAGGCTATGAGATCTCGGATTTCTCTATTGCTGCTGGTCCTCACCTCTTTTACCTCTATGGCGCTCAATAAGAGCGACCAACGATGGATAGACGCGGTTACTGCAACCTACGGGGAAAGAGCAGGAAAACGAGTAGCAACATGGCGCTCAAATATGACGTCATACGAAGGGTTAAGTGAAAAAGAGAAGTTAGATTCGGTAAATCGATTCTTCAACCAAATGTACTTTGTCGATGACAACATACTGTGGGGAAAAAACGACTACTGGGCAACACCACTGGAGTTTCTAGGCAGTAACGCCGGTGACTGTGAAGATTTTACTATCGCAAAATACTTCTCTTTGCTTGAACTGGGCGTCCCAGATAAGAAATTACGATTAGTGTACGTAAAAGCACTTGAGTTAAACCAATTCCACATGGTGTTGGCTTACTACTCAACACCCAGTGCAGAGCCACTAATTTTAGACAACTTAAACCCTGAAATAAAACGCGGTTCTAAGCGCGGAGATCTGCGACCGATATACAGTTTCAATGGTAAAAACCTTTGGCTGATCAAGTCGGCAGCAGGCAGCGGTAAGTTAGCAGGGAAATCATCAAGACTGAGCTTATGGAACGACCTACGTTCTCGTGAGCGCAATCTAAAACTAAACAAACCCATTATCAATTACGATGAGTAGGTACAATGACTTTATATAAACAGCTTGTGGTCGGGATGGTTGCGGTATTCATACTGCTGATGACGTCAGTTTTTATGATCGAATTCAATACCACCCGTGGATACTTAGAAGAGCAGCAACGCTCTGAGGTAAGTAATACCATCAATACTGTTGGACTGGCTCTCGCCCCTTACCTAGAAGAAAAGGATAAGGTGGCAGTGGAGTCTGTTATCAACGCCCTGTTTGATGGCAGCTCTTACTCCGTCGTTCGATTGATCTTTCTTGACAGCGGTGAAGACATTCTTCGCTCATACCCTGTAAAGCCAACCGGCGTACCACAGTGGTTTACCAACCTTAACTTGTTTGAGCCTGTTCATGACCGCCGCGTAATCACCAGTGGCTGGATGCAGCTAGCAGAGGTTGAGATTGTGAGCCACCCAGGTCCGGCCTACGACCAACTTTGGCAAGCATTCATCCGCTTATTAACCATCTTTGGCACGATCTTCTTGTTAGGTTTAGTGTCTATATCTTGGATCCTCAAACGTGCCTTACGTCCGCTCTCGTTGATCATTACTAAGATGGATCAGATCGCTAAAAATCAGTTTGGCGAACCACTGGCTCGTCCGAAAACAAAAGATCTAACTTTAGTTGTCGATGGTATCAACCACATGTCGACTCAAGTTGAACTGGCATTTAAGAACCAAGCGAAAGAAGCTCAAAAGTTACGTGAAAGAGCGTATATCGACCCAGTATCTCAGCTAGGTAACCGTGCTTACTATATGTCTCAGTTAACTCAGTGGTTAGAAGAGTCCAGCTTAGGTGGTTTAGCGGTACTTAAAGCCGAGTTTATTAGTGAAGAGTACGATGAAAAAGGCTATCAAGAGGGTGATGCCTTGGTTCATCAGCTAGCTGAGCAGCTGCAAGCTTCAATTTCATCACCTGATATCACTATCGCCCGCATTTCTAGTGACGAGTTCGGCTTCATTATGCCAAACATTGATGAGAGCGAACTTAAACTTGTCGCGAGCAGCATCGTAAACTGTATACAAAGCCTAGGTTCAGACCCAACAGGCACTGCAAATCCACATATTGCTCTGGGTGTGACCTACAGCAACAAGCGTAAGACCAGTACTGAAATCATGTCGCTGGTGGATAACGCTCTTTCAAGTGCCAAGGCGAACCGAGAGCTTTCTTACGGCTACGTAACTGCAGACGATCACGGCGCTGTTATGGGCAAACAACAATGGCGCATGTTGGTCGAAGAAGCGATCATCAACGACCTCATTACCTTCCGTCTTCAAGCTGCAAACAATTCCTTTGGCAAAACCTATCACCAAGAGGTGTTCTCTGCGATTGAAAAAGATGGCGTACGTTACGGTGCCAACCAGTACTTATACGCACTAGAACAGCTTGAAATGAGCCACATTCTCGACCAATACGTTATCGAGAAGATGATTGAAAAGCTTAATACAAAAGAAGTAACGAGCCCTGTTGCTATCAACATCTCACCAAGCAGTATTTCTCAACCAAGCTTCATTCGCTGGATTGGTAAAACACTTGAACAAAACGCTTCAATCGCTCACCTATTGCACTTTGAGATACCTGAAAACTGTTTCATCAACGTTCCGCACTACACGGCACTGTTGTGTAACACCATTCGCAACGCCCAAGCGGTGTTTGGTGTCGATAACTACGGACGTAATTTCCAATCTCTGGATTACATCAACGAATACCGCCCAAGCTATGTGAAGCTAGATTACCTATTCACACATAACCTTGATGACGAAAAACAGAAGTTCACCTTAACGTCGATCTCTAGAACCGCTCACAACCTAGGCGTCACCACCATCGCGTCTCGAATAGAAACTCAGACTCAGCTGGATATCCTGTCTGATAACTACGTAGAAGTGTTCCAAGGCTTCATTGTTGATAAATAGTTGTAAGGGTTATATCACATGCAAGATCCACTATTGAACTCACTGATCTACGTTAGCCGGTATTACGGGCTAGCTAACTCGCCCGAAGCGTTGATCAATGGGCTACCACTATCTGATGGAAAGCTAACCCCTTTCCTATTCCCTCGTTCTGCGGAGCGAGCGGGATTAGTGGCGAAAGAAAACCGTTCCGACTTAGAAAAGATCCCTCACCTGATACTGCCTGCGGTTTTACTGCTTAAACAGGGCGAAGCGTGCGTTCTCAACAGTATCGATTTAGAAAAACAAGAAGCGGAAATCATTACAGCGGAAAGCGGAATGGTGCCAATCATCATTCCTGTCGAAGAGCTGAAAGAACAATTCATCGGCCGCTACTTCTTGGTAAAAAAACAGTTCCGTTATGATGAACGTTCACCAGAGGTTCTAAAAACCCGTAAAGGTCACTGGTTTTGGAGCACCATTTGGGAATCGAAAAACATCTACCGAGATGTGTTGATTGCCTCCATTTTAATCAACATCTTCGCTATTGCCGCGCCCATGTTCACACGTTTGGTGTATGACAAAGTTGTACCGAACCTCGCCTTTGAAACCTTGTGGGTGCTAGCCAGTGGTATCTTTGTGGTGTTCCTATTCGATTTGCTGCTCAAATTGATGCGAAGCTACTTCATTGATGTTGCCGGTAAGAAATCCGATATCCTCATTTCATCCAAACTGTTCAGCAAAGTTCTGGGCATTCGTATGGAAGCAAAACCTGCTTCTGTCGGTGCTTTTGCCAAAAACTTGCAAGAGTTCGAATCAATCCGTGAGTTCTTTACCTCTGCAACCATCGGCTCGTTAATCGACCTGCCCTTCGCACTGATGTTCTTAGCGCTCATTTGGTTAATGGCCGGAAACCTTGTATTTGTTCCTGTTGTCGGCGTGGTCATTCTGATCATCTATGCACTGTTAATCCAAGGGCCACTGCGTCGTACTATTGAAGAAGGCTCGCGTCTTGCTTCTCAAAAGTACGCGAACTTAATTGAGAGTTTAGCTGGTTTAGAAACCGTTAAACTGTTCAGTGCGCAAAGTCAGTTCCAATTCCGTTGGGAAGAAGCGGTTGCTCACATGGCGAATTGGAATATCAAAAGTCGTCGTATTACCGACAGCATCCAAAACACCGCCGGCTTTGTTCAGCAAAGTACTAATGTAGGTATGATCATCTTTGGTGTGTACCTAATAGCGGAAGGCGAGCTTACGATGGGTGGCTTGATTGCCGCAACCATGCTGAGCGGCCGAGCTATTGGCCCTCTTGTTCAACTGTCTTTGCTTTCTACACGTTACAACCAAGCGAAGTCGTCGATGACTCTGATTGAACAAGTAATGTCGATGCCTGATGAACAAGAAGAAGGCAAACGCTACATTCACCGCCCGATTATTCAAGGTCATATCGCGTTAGACAAAGTGACGTTCCACTACCCTGACTCACCAGTCGCTTCTATCAGAGACTTAACGCTGCATATTAAACCTGGTGAAAAGGTGGCGATCATAGGCCGAATTGGTTCAGGTAAAACAACTCTAGAGCGCCTGATTATGGGCCTGTACAAGCCTACAGAAGGCCATGTTCGCATTGATGACACCGACATGGAGCAACTGCATCATGTCGACGTACGACGCAATATAGGCTGTGTTCCGCAAGACAGTAACCTGTTCTACGGCTCAGTAAGAGACAACATTACCTTGGGTCGTCCATTGGTCGATGACCGTGATGTAATGGATGCAGCGAACCGTGCAGGTGTTACCGCTTTTACTCAGCAAGATCCAGCAGGCTTAGAACGACAAGTGGGCGAAGGCGGTGGTTTGCTGTCTGGTGGTCAACGCCAGTCGATTGCTATTGCTAGAGCCTTCCTAGGCCGCCCTCCGGTGTTATTGATGGATGAGCCGACCAGTGCCATGGATAATCGCTCAGAGATGCACATCAAGCACCAGCTTAACCAATTGCTACCAAGTGAGACGTTAATTCTGATTACACATAAAACGTCGATGTTGGACATTGTAGACAGAGTGATAGTGATGGAGAAAGGCAGCATTATTGCCGACGGACCAAAAGCGCAAGTTCTATCAGACTTGAAGCAAGGTAAGGTAAGAGCTGCAAGTTAAAGCGCTCATGTGACTTAAAGAATCTAACTAAAGCAATATCAGTAAAAAGTAAAGGGGGAGCATCAGCTCCCCCTTTTTGTTTATTCGAATATATAGAATACGGTTCAAACCGATCTAGTCAGAATCGTTCAGTTTGAGAGTCTTTCAATCACAATGAGATATCTTCTTGTTCCATCTTGAATGAACATTGAATCTCGTATTGATTGAATGAGAAAACACTGCCGCCGTGAGTTCGCTTAGTCGTGACCGTCTCATCACCAAACTGAATCGTCACTCGGGTATACACCTTTTCGTGTGCCTCGACGGTGGACTCGACAAGGTTAGTTTCAAACTCAGCTTCGAGTGTATCTAACTGCGACTTAGTATTTTCAATCGCAAGGTTGTTCTTTTCTCGTTGCTGATCAATTTCCAACGCTTGCTCTTCGCTTCTCTCCGCTTTTGGTCGCTTCTTAAATTCGAGCTCTTGGCGAATCACATCCATGGTTTGCTCTTGAGCGTGTTTATAGATTTCTTTTAGCTCGGCTATCTTTTGTCGGTAGCCGTCGTAGCGGGCAAAACCATGCACCTTGGTTACGGTATCTCCCTCAACACCTAAGAATACACATTCTACTTTTCCACCGACTTTGGCTTCACCACCGCTGAGCGTACCATGCTTCTTCATGGTATCCATCACAATAAGATTATTACCACAACGAATTTCGTTTCCCATACTGTGTACACCAAGTCGAAGATCGTTGGCCGTTTGTAGCTCGGCATTCTGTGCGTAGCTTGCTGTGATAGAGCCTTTGCTAAATACCTTACAACTTTTTGCCTCGCCCTCTTTGGTCGTATGGCCGATAATCCCTTTGGCGACTTTGATATCACCCTGAGCTTGAACTTCTGCCGATTCGATAAAGCCACCAACCGTAACACTACCGGTCGCTTTGACGATCATTCCCGGTTCGATGTTGCCAGAGACAAATACATTGCCTTTGAATTTAACGTGCCCAGTTGAGACATCGACGTTACTAACACACAAGGCATCATCCACTTCAATGGTTCGATCTTTAATGATGGGTAGTCCAGGATATGAGGCGAGTAGTAAGTTAGGGTCGTCAGGGGAGATATAGGTGCCTTTGCCAGGCTTAATTAAACTATCTTGTCCGGGAAGAGGAGGGATAATTCGACCTTGGACGGTAAAGCCAGCGATACCTTTGGTTGCGGGAGTACGTTTCATTAAGTGGTCATTTTGGCCAACGGTAATGGTTTGTCCCAAGTCTCGCATATCGATCTTGCCTTCGTCTTTACTACGAGGCTTCAAGACTTGGCGAGTAATGTCTTCAACCAAGGCGGCAAACTTAGCGTCTTTACCCTTTACTGGTTGTGTCCCCTTAGCGACTGGCTGAATAAACTTTTCGCCAGGCTTAAGTTTGCTACTCATCATCAGAACTTTTCTGAGCGCTAACTTATTAATTCCTTTTGTTATTTGAGCTTGGGATAAACAATGGATGATGTCGCTGCCACGCAGTGGACGTCCATTATATGGACCAGTGACTACAAGACTCGCGAGCATCTCATCATCCGACAGTTCGACCGTAACACTGGCATTTCGAACTTCGGCAATCAAGATTCCTTCATAAGCTTCACCTTTACCTTCTTTAGCAAGAGTGACGAAACGCAAAACCTCTTCTTCGAAAAGAAAATAGTTTGATGCATTCAAAGCTTCCAAGGTTGGTGGCAGTGTCTTATTATCAAAGCTTGTGTCGACCACAAACCCAGTAGGCAGACATGCCATCACTTGTTGCTTGTCTTCCGACAATGTAACGATGTTATCCCACATTCGAATTGAGTATCCCTAATGACTCAGTTGTTATTCAGTCTATATAATTCGTTGTGCGCTTAGAATCACATTATTGGAATAATCAGCGTCACATCACTTACTTTCGATTCTGCAAACATGACTCATAAATAAGACTTAACTATTTTATGATCCGCTTCACCTTTACAAATATAAAGGTGAACTGTTTCAACATTTCCCACGCGAGTGAACGTTGATTCTATGTGATATCAAAATGACAAAAACGAATAAGTTTAGAAGATTAAGGGCTGTCATGAAGCTAGCGAAGGAAAATTGGACTTCGAGATGGAGTTTCAGTTTACAGTGTAAATCGAATATTCTAATTTACACTGTAAATCCAATTAACCCCAAAACGGGTGGGAAACCAAACTACCTATTTACAGTGTAAATTTGATAATAGGAAATCGACATCTTGTCGGAACTGAACCTCAGCTTGTTTACGACCAACGAGATTAAACTGTTCGATACAGGCAGCCCACTCTTTCTGCTGGACGACCTTTGCGATAAGTAAGTCAGAAATACTGGCTTCTCGAGCGTTACTGAGCAAAATCAAATTCAATACACTGAAGCTAATCGCATCATAACTGTTGCCGCCATTCACATAACTTCTGACTAACTGAATTTCAAACTCGCTAACGGCTTGAACACTATTTGGCAGCAGTACGCGCACCATATCGGTTTCAAGGGAAGCCAAAGAACCAGAAACAAGAAAACAGAAACTACGCTCAAAATGATTTTGAATTTGTTTCAGCCAGCTTTGAGGGGATGAGTTAAGCGCCTTGACCATAAGAACCGAGTGACAGCCACTCGCCTGATCTCGCTGATGACCGATATGCACAGCTTCGAATTCACTACTATTCCAAAACGAAATTAATTCGCTGTTCGCGCCAAAGCTTGTCGCCAAATAATCTGCTTGCTCTGTTTGTACAGCTTCCTCAGATAACCGCTCTAACATCCAACGGCCAATACCTAAACCTTGACGGCGTATCGAGACAGCAATGCGCATCACTCGAAGACAACGGCTAGTTGCCGCTTCAACAGAACCGAACTGGTTAGCTAAAAGGACTGGAGCTAGGTGACCTTGCGGACGACGTTTTCCAACTTGAACTTGTGCAATCAACTCTTGATCTAAACCCCCTCCTCCGTCACCAACATACAACCAAGACACTCGTCTTGCTGCCAAGCGGCAAATAAATGAATAGCTGGGTTATTGAGGAACTGCATTAAATCATTAGGAGACGTCTGATAATGAGCATCGACTAAAAGAGAAAAACATTGTAGGAGTTTTTGAGGGTTAACCAAACAGTCTGCTTTTGACAACTCAACCAAACTAAGTTGGTTGAGTGCACCATCAGGAAGTTCTTCTGACTCATCAACCGCTGGTTCACTCGGGCAAACATCATCACCAAGAAGGAAACAATCAAATAGCCAACGCTCGAGTGGGTCGTTTTTACTCCAGCGGATGGGTTGTTCAAGCTTGTAACCCTTCCATCCAGGGCGGTGCTCAGAAAGCCAAGCTTCAAACTTAATTCCAAAACCTCTTCCACTGCCTTCGTAACCATGAACTGTGGTTGAAAAAACCATGCGATGATAACTACCGACCATAGATTTAAGCATTGGGATTGGAATGGCAGCGGCTTCATCAACCAACAACAGATCGCAATCAGGCTTAGATTTAAGTAATTCATCTGGCGCGACAAATCTTAAACTTCCACCTTGATAACCAATGTGAGTCGCGTTAATTACTTCACACGTATCGAGTCGCTGTAACGCATGAGAAAATACGGGCTCAATCGCTTTCAAAGACGGAGCGGTAACAATAATATTTAAGCCCTGTCGCTCTGCCAAAAGCTGAGCAGCTGCAATACCCAGAGTTGAGCTCTTACCTCGTCCTCGGTCTGCAGTTAAAATCAGTGGGCGTTTTCGATGTCCCGTGACGACTTTCTTAACTAACTCAATCGCCGTTTTTTGCTGTTCAAATCGGTCAGTCACATTGTCGTCATTAAGTTTTTGAGGAAGCGAATTAACCGCTTCAATCACACCCGCCTGTTCGTCACTTTGCGAAACAGAAAGTAGTTTATCAAAATGTAGCTTTAACCAACGTTGACCAAAGCTCGCGCTATTTTTAGAGTCATCAACTTTTGGCGGCAACACCAACAACAGCCCGCCACCTACTAATGAACCCAGCGCGGCGCTAAAACCATTTGCATCGAACTGCTCTCTAAAATCACAAACAAGAACTTGGCACTCACGACCAAGCAGTTGTTGACCTTTTTTTACTGGAGCATGAATCACACCTTCAAATGGAGTACCGCCAATCTGGAAGATCCTAGGAGTTTGTGAGTCTTGAAGGAAGGTAAAAACAGCAGAGTTTTGCCAATCAAAATCACCATCAAAGACCACACCGTAACGGTGATCGTTATGTTGAGCAATATTAGAGAGTGTATGCAGAAAAGTGTTGGTTGGGTTTGTCATAGTTAGCGTCCAGATTCATCTAAACACAGTTTATCACAGCCAAATAAAAAGCCGCATAAAGCGGCTTTAGAGTAGTAATGAAAAGTCGTCGACTTAGTCGAGCTTCGATTGTACGAAAGCGAGGATTTCTTCCATTGTCGCATCATCAATTTTCTTAAGGTTCAACGCCAAGTTTGAACCCTTACGGCTGTATGATGCGCGCCCTTTAATAAGCTCAACTTTTGGAGACGCTTTCTTCGCTGGCGCTGGCGCCAATTCAAGAATCCAACCTTCCAAAGTTTCTGTCACGTCTTTAGTTAGACGAGTTACGCCTTGAGCTTCACTACGTTGCCAAACAAAACCTTCAGAAGCATCACACTTAATCAGCAATGTTTGTTGTTGTTCACTCGTCAATCCACCAAACTGCTTGTGCAGTTTAACAATCGTTGGACGACCAAGGTCACTCACATTAGGGTAAGCTTGTAGTAATTCAAGTGGCAAAGCCGCCGCTTTTAATGCGCCACTCACCAAAGCTTCACTGCACTGGAACATTTTCGCGAGTGCTTTCTGGTCTTCAGCTTCGCCTTTATCCAGCTTCGCTTGCATCTCTTTACCCTTCTCGTAAAGAGAAAGCGGTTTATGAGCGTTTGCAACATCAGATAAGAACTTAGCGTGTTCGCCGTTAATGTTTTCGGCAACGTAGATAAGGAACTCTTTGTCGGCCAAAATACATGACATACGACGACGGCTACCGTCGAGAACTTCAATCTTGCCGTCTTTGTTCTTACGACCAACCGCTGGGTATTGCTGGCCGCGTTCTTTTAACGTAGTCAGTACGTCTGAAAGCGCATGTTCATTTAAGAAAGATTGCTCACGTGCATTCTCTTCAAAAACAACCGTTCGAGTTGCCACTTCAGAAGCAGGAATTCGAACCAATTCAAATGAAACCAACTCTTCGCCCGCAACTGAAAGTTCAATCACTTGAGCCTGTTCTTTAGCAGCAGTTTGCGCTTCTTGAGGCGTTGCTACACGACGTTTGTTTGCTTTACCAAATAGCTTTGCATTTAAGTCAGATGTTTTAATTGCCATTGTTGTTATCCCTGATTAAGTGAAGGCCAGTTGCTGTGTAATACACGCTCTAATTCTAGAGCACTTTTTTGTACTGCGTCTTGAGCGACAGCCAGAGTTTTCTTACCACCTTCGAAGTCGCTAACCGTGAGATCGAAAACCGTGCTGTAGGTATCGGCGCAGGTTTCAAAAGCGCGGCTTCTTGGAATCGTCGCCATCATAACTTGGTCATTCAGCAGGTAGTTCATTTCAGTGAGAACCGAAACCTGTTTCTTGTTGTCATCTTCGAACATGGTTGGCATAAGGCGAACAAACTCAAGCCCTTTCCAATCGTCCGGGAACATCTCGTACACCGTTGGTAAGTGCTGGAAGAAGTTAACCGTTGAAGCCCAATCCAAACGCTTTGCAGCACATGGAATCAGAAGAGCGTTCGACGCGTACATTGCGTTCCACACTAGTGGATCTACGTGTGGGCCGGTATCAATCATAATCACATCAAAATCATCGGCGATTTTGTCGATAAGCTTCTCTTTCAGAAGACGAACGATATCAAGTGACTGATCTTGAGACAGGCTTTGCCACGCTTCAGCGTTAAACATCGCATCTTCTGGGAATGCAGAGATTGTCTTTAGGTTTGGATACTGAGTTGGCAAGAGTACGTTCTTGCGAAGAAACTCTAGGTCAACTTCTTGGCCTTCAGGCACGTTGTCCAACATGATATCAACGGCAGAATAAATACTGTCGTGCTCTGCACCACTGATTTGTGGGTTTAGGAACAGACGTAATGAACCTTGTGGATCCAAGTCAATCAGACAAATGCGGTAGCGCTTGTCTAAATTTAGAGACAAACAAGCTGCTAGGTGAACCGCGGTCATTGATTTACCTGTACCGCCCTTCTGGTTTTGTACGTTGATAATCCAAGGTTTGTTATCTGCATGCTGTTTGCGTTGGTGGAACTTTGGCACTTCCGCCGCGTCCATCAGCATGTGAGCTTCAGTCAATGAAATCGAGTAATGATTGGCGTTGTTCTTTGTGAACTGGTGACCATCCGCTTCAAGCTTGGTAATCGCCTCATCCAATTTTCGACGAGTTAAGCCAGAACGAGTCTCCATCATAGCTTTAGACATTGGAGGGAAATGTTCATCACTTCGCTCTTCCAGAATAATCTCAATTCGGTCAGCCTGAACTTGTTGAGTTTGTTCGGCCAGCTGATAGAGCTTATCAATCGTTTGTTCTCTTTTCATTGCCATTTTCCGTAATGATTAACTAAGTACAAATTGTACAGCGATTAACAACAAACACAACAAAAACATGAACATACATTTATGAGTAAAATCACATAAAATAGACTGTATTTTTACAGTTTGATGAAACAACGGCTAAGACAAACACAAAAAATGACCGTTTTTGTTATGTATAACCATGCTATTTCTGGCTTACATTTAAAATGTTACAGCATCACTTATTTACAATGTAAATGCAATTCCATCTAAAAACCTTCGGAACGATTGAAATACGACCGTAGATTACGGTTCATGTGATTTGCATTCGAAATTGTGAGCTTTTCAACCGAAAAGTAGTCAAAACCCAAAAATAGCATCGCAAATACGAAACCACGACGAGGTGAAGCGTCACTAGATAAAAGAGAGTTGAACCTAACACGGAAGAATGATCATGGAATACATCACGCGTAAGAGAATTGATAAGGCGTCATTACGAAGCATGATCAAGGTGTAAACTCAGCAATATTGATCCGCACGAGTGACAGTTCGAAATGATCAACTTCCGGAAAAATGATCAAGTAAATAGAGTTCCGGAAGCATATAATTTAGGAGCTAAGTTACGGACAAATGCTTTTGCAATGGGGATTCAAGGCCTATAAGGCCTCATTGCTTGGAAATTCAATCTGCACAGACTCTGAATACAGAAACATGACAATTTCGTGATCATGCTTCCTAGATAATGCACGTCCGCTTTAATGACATCCGAGCCAGCCGTTAACACTAACTTCAGAACAAATTTTGTACGTAATAGGGTGGGAACGATAGAAAAGAGCACTTACTTGATCATTGTTCCGATAGATAAGCCATTAAAACTATCCACATTGACGAGTTAGAAGTGACTCAACAGACCATGTTCAATTATGGACTGTGGATAAGCTGTACAAGTATAATGATCATGCTTTCGAACCAATAATGATCATGCTTACAATGGCTTAATGATCATCGTTCTGATGCTCTGTGATCATGCTTTCTTCTGTTTAATGATCATAGTTTCGGACTCTTTATGATCATGCTTTCCAAGCGGTTTTTTTTATATTTTAAATTCAGCAACTTAAGCGCAAGTTTACGTCCAGATCATTAGATCACTTAATCATTTAAGATCATATTAATCAAAAAGATCAGTTATTTAAAAGCCAATAAATTCTCTTTATTTATGATCATTCTTTCTTTATCATTCAGGAACTATAGTGAAATTACGGTTAGTGTGATACGGATCAAAAATGAAACCAGAAGAGAAATTGTTAATTAAGGCACGAAGCCACAAAGATGGTCATTTATTTGAGGTATCTGAAACAGCCGTTGAATGGATAGAACAATATCAACACTTCAAAGGTGTCACCAAAAGCATAGTTGAGCTTCTTAACCTAATTTCACTTCGTGGGTTTAGCAGCAAAGACGGATACGTTTCAACCACCGAGATTATTGAATCAACCGATGGTCAAGTCACTCGCGCGGCCTTACAGCAAAGGCTAAGAGCCGCAGTAAATATTGGATTGTTCAAACAAATCCCCGTTCGCTTCGAAGAAGGCCTTGCTGGTAAAACCATGCTGCACCGCTTTGTGAACCCAAACCAATTGATATCGGTACTGGGTGCCACCAGCTTGGTGACAGAAAGCGTGAAGCAAAATGAAAAGCAGAAGCGTTCTAAAGCACTAGCTCAAACCAAAGTAAACAAACGCTTACTCAATGAGCATGGACTTAATACTCCCCCAACGATGAAAGATGAAGCGGATCAATTCATTGTATCGCCAACCAATTGGGCGGGGATTATTGATCAAGCGTTAGCGCCACCTAGAACTCGCAAGAGCTATCAAAAATCCATGGTCTCGATCTCTGGCACTCGAGCTGTGATCGAGACACGATCTTCTAAAAATATCATGACAGTTGACGATCTGATGACGCTATTCGCGTTATTCACACTCACGGTTCAATATCATGATCATCATCAAGATGATTACCATCTAGACGCGAAGCATACACCGAACAAAACTCCACTCTACATCACTGATATTTTGTCTTTACGTGGCAAGAAAGACAGTGGCCCTGCTCGTGACTCGATCCGCGACAGTATTGATCGTATCGAGTTTACGGATTTCCAACTGCATGAGCTTACTGGCCGTTGGCTTAGTGAGAACATGCCAGAGGGCTTTAAGAGTGATCGTTTCCGATTCTTAGCTAGAACCATTACCGCATCGGAAGAGGCTCCTACAGAGGGCTCTGACGGCGAAATTCGCATTAAACCGAACCTATACATCCTGGTTTGGGAGCCTTCTTTCTACGAAGAGCTACTGACGCGTGATTATTTCTTCCTATTTCCGCCAGAAATTCTGAAACAACATACCTTGGTCTTCCAAATGTATTCGTACTTTAGAAGCCGTATGGCACGCCGTCATTCAGATTGCATGTTGCTCAGCGAGCTTAACCAGAAGTTGGCGCGTAACATCGATTGGCGTCGTTTCTCAATGGATCTGATCCGTGAGCTTAGAAAGCTTGGTGAAGCCGGCGATCAAGAAGATACTTTCCTGGTTAACCTTTGGGGTTATCACTTGACGATCACCGCGTTGATCGAAAAAGGCAAAACGACGGATTATCAAGTAGATATTAAATGTAATGTGGAAGAAGTATTACGATATTCAAGAGCGCGTACTACCAACGCCGGTAAGCGTAATATGGCGCCAACGCTGCCGAATCCACTTCGTAACGAGATGGTGTCTAAGCAGAAGCTGGAAGAGTTGTCTGAGATTATCGACGGTGAGTTTGAGCCAATTCAGCGTAAAGCACCGTCGCCAAGAGGTAAATTGGGACGTCGAGTTAAGCAACGTAAACATTCTGTTGAGATCAACGCTGACGAGATCATGATTACTCTCTCTAAATATACCTCTGCAGAGGCTCTAGAACGCAGTATAACGGCTTTATCCGCAATGACAGGGCACTCACATGCCTCAATCAAAGAAGAGTGCTCAGAGCTCATTGAGAAGCTTGATTGGTTGAGAGTAGGGGAAGACGTTATTCCGTACGAAACACTGAGTCGTTTGATTGAGCTTTACAACGACCGTGATAGCACCAGCAATCGACACTTGTCCATTGAACGTTTGATCTCTGGTTTAGCTGTGCGTCGTAAAGTGTGTAAACAGGTTCACGAAGGTCACCTTGACGAAAACGTGTTCCTTGCGCTCGATGAAATGGCGATTGGCCACTAGTTATTATCCTGTAGCGATAAGCCTGTATTTACCGTTGATGAATGGATAGTTTTGAACACATTAGATACTGATTAAAATCGCACCTAACGCTGACAAAGTGATGACAAAGTAACGCACCCAGTTGATTATTATTTATTCCGAATAGACAACCTTTGTCCTTTCTTATGATTAATAGATTGGCTCATATTTTGTTACATCATACTGAATAGATTTTTGCGAGTTCCTAAGGGACTCGCTTTTTTTTGCCTGAAATTCAGTGAATCATTAAAATTCAATAGCTTATAGAATTAAACTCCGAAGCATGATCAAGGCTAGATCATGCTTTCTACGGATCTAACTTTGATGAGATTTTGATTTGATGTTTGATCGAGAAGGACTTGATCAGTGGAGGTGGCGTTGAATACTACCTTGATCATCGTTTCGGGGATGGGTTGTCATAAAACGCACATGCGATTCGATCAATTTCTCTGACTCTGCTTTCCAACGTGGTTTTTGCTGTTGGTTCGTAAACTCCAAAGCCAATACACACAAGTGTTGTAGCCGTTGTATACACCACTCTTGTAAGGCTGGTTCTGATTTTGGGTCACATGACACGGCTTGCAGCTTGCTATAGGCAAACATCAGGTATTGGTAGGCCTTTTCTTGATGGCTTGAGTTGATGGCCTTCTGTGAAGCCAACTTCGGATTCGATAAGTCAGCGAGGTGGCGATAGAAAGTAAAGATTCTCAGACATCCGTCTAGCCAACATGCGATGCCTTTGCTTTGTTCATCCGTGATCAAAGGCCCCCAGAGTGCATCTGGAGGCGTTAAGATCAAAGGTTCTAACCGTTCCACTTGATCATGCTTTCGGTCTTTGTACCAATCTCCGACTCGCTCTAACCAAGTGTCTAGTTCATTCATGCAACATTATCCCACTGTTTTACAAAGTGATTATCAGCAACTTGCTTGATTTCATGCTGTATTTCGCTGCTCTGCTCTCGAATACGATCGGCGTCTATGGAATAGTTTGGCTCATTTTTTACGAGTTCACCAAATGGCAGATCAGGATCCGGCACTGCAGAGATCAACAACTTGGTATATGGGTGCTGCGGATTAGTTAAGATCGACTGAGTTGATCCCCACTCAACGATCTGTCCTTTGTACATCACTGCGGTCTCTTCTGCGATGTAATGAGCGGTCGCAAGGTCGTGAGTAATGTATAAGAAGCCTATCCCAAGCTCTTTCTTCATTTTTTGCATGAGATTGAGCACGCCAAGTCGAATTGAAACATCCAGCATCGAGGTTGGTTCATCGGCAAGAATGACTTCGGCCCCAACCGCAAGCGCTCTGGCTAGGTTAACCCGTTGTCTTTGGCCGCCACTGAGCTCGTGAGGATATTTGGCGAGCGTTTCGACGGGTAACTCCACCAGCGTGAGCAACTCTTTAAGGCGTGCTTCTAGAGCTGCTTTATTGGCGACTTGCTTATGAATCTTAAGCGGGCGAGTTAAGTGGTGCTCTATGGTGTGAGTGGGATTAAGTGAGCCAAACGGGTCTTGAAACACCATTTGCACGCGGCTGCGGTAATCCAAGATATCTTTGCGGCTCTTGAGCGTAGAGATGTCTCTGCCGTTGAACAAGATCTCTCCTTCTGTCGCAGGGTAAACCTTGGTCATCAGCCTCGCGCAGGTGCTTTTCCCGCAACCGGACTCACCAACCAGTGCCAGCGTTCTTCCTGCATATAGGTCGAAGCTCACGCCGTGCAGCGCTCTGAATATCTCTTCTTTGCCAAATCCACCGCCAACAGTGAACTCTTTGACGAGGTTTTTTACTTGAAAAATAGGTTGTGACATAGAGCTCTCCTAGCACGCTGTCGCGTGAGCATGTTCGTGAATATTAGGGAAAGAACTCCATAGCTTTTGGGTGTAGGAGTGCTGCGGATTGTTGCGAATCTCGTAGGCTTGATTGACTTCAACGATTTGGCCATGGCGCATGATGGCAATGCGGTCACACAGTTGGCTCATTAACGCTAAGTCATGAGTAATAAAGAGGATTGAGAAGCCAAACTCCTCTCTGAGTTGGTGTATCTGCTGCAGAATTTCACGTTGTACAACCACATCCAAAGCTGTAGTTGGCTCGTCCATAATGATCAGCTTAGGGTTGAGGGCGAGGGCAATGGCAATCACTAAACGCTGACGCATGCCGCCACTGAATTGGTGAGGGTATTCCGTGAGTCGGTTGCGCGGAATGTTTACCAAGTCGAGTAACTTTTCTGCGCGATCTTTGGCTTGTTCATTGCTCATGCCTTTGTGGTGGCGTAGCACATCAGCAAATTGTTCTTCGATGGTTAATACAGGGTTGAGTGAATTCATTGCACTTTGGAACACCATAGCAATCTCGCTCCAGCGCAAGGTATTCAAATGACTGTCTGATAAGCTCAGCAGATCTTGTCCACCAAACAATATTTGGCCTCCGGATATGAACGCGGGCGGCTTATGCAGACGGTTAATGGCAAACGCGATGGTACTTTTGCCACAGCCAGATTCCCCGGCTAAGCCAAAAATTTCACCTTGGCCTATGCTAAAGCTGACGGATTTGACCGCGTTGAAATCACCGTCATCGGTGATGTAATCGACACATAAATTCTTCACTTCGAGAAGTGGTGTATCTGAAATTCCCACAGACATGATAAATACTCAGTTATGATATTGATAACTATTATCATTAACATGTGTTGGATTTAGTGAAAGCGATCAGCACAAAAAGAATGAAGTGCCTCGAAATTTATCTTGGGTTATTTCACGAATTTTCAGCGGAAAAGAAGAATTGGGAGAGGGGAAAATGAGAGTTGGATCAAACCACATTTCTTATGGGGAATCTTTTAAATGTAATTGCAGAAAATGCCTTTGGCAAAGTTTAAATGAGGCATTTATTAATTAGCTTTGTGAAGCGTCGGAATCATCACATTTCAGTACAGATTTTCTTAACAAGCGAAATAGCATTTGCTACAGATTACCTGTCCATTACATGGTGCTTTTCGGAGGAAAACATGTCCATTAATTCTATCAACCATGATGAAATGACAAATATTGCAAACAAGTGGGATGCTGAAGAAGAAGTATCTTTCAAACCAGAAAAGAAAATGAAGTCCGCTGAAGCTCGTCGTCGTATCGAGGCTCTAAGAGAAATTAGAGAAAGCGGTTTGAGTCTGGACGAAGCGAGGGAGCTAGGTCTTATTCACTAATAATCCCCATTGCATTTAGAAGGGTGGCACCATGCCACCCTTTGATTTGTAAGTGCTTTTCCATAATTCCTGTCTATGTAAAATCAATAGCTTGATTCTCTTCTCTAGCTTGCAGCTTCGCTATGCCCTTTTTGATATCACGTCCTTCAGACTAAAAACACGCCCATGGCATACTCTTTACTCAAGTTGTTTGACAGCAATATGCAACGCCACTAATTTTAAAGTTAAAGCAAAAATATGCGATGTCGTTGGTAAGGAGAAGGCTATGTCTAATTCTGTGGCTCAAGCCAAAGAAGTGCTATTTTATGAACCTGAAGATCCAAACGGATACCTATCAAATTTTGCAGCTTGCCCCATCAAGGTTGATGACCAAATTTGGGCAACTAGTGAACACTATTATCAAGCCATGAAGTTTTCCTGCGAAGTACTTCGCAATACTATTCTGCAAGCTAGCACACCTGCTGAAGCATTCTCTTTGAGTCGTGATTACGAAGACCAAGTTCGTGAGGATTGGTATGAGATTCGCGTTGAAGTGATGCAGTTCATCGTCACCGAGAAATTCAGACAGAATCCGCAGTTTGCGCTGTTTCTTACCAATACCGGAGATTCGGTGATCAAGGAGCATTCACACAAAGATCATTTTTGGGGCGATGGCGGCGATGGAACTGGCGAGAACCATTTAGGTAAGATTCTGATGGCAGTTCGTCAACAGCTTCGTACTCAGCAACTGCATTTGATTGCTGCGCATTAATCCATTGACCTACGGTTGTTCCAAATTAAGTAGGTCGATTACGGGTAAACTCTTTTAGCCCTTAAAGATGAATCGAAAAGGCCGCCCTGTTTAGCTTGTGTGCTTAACAGGGCGGCCTTTTAAGTTTAAGAGCGAGCTAGGCATAGAAGAGAGCTAGGCATAGAAGAGAGCTAAAGTGCGTTACCTAAGCTATACGGTGACGCTGTGTTTATAGTGGTTCTGATGTTGCTATAAGTAACTCTGTACGATGTCGTTGAGCTGCCCATCGTCTTTCATCTGGTCTAGACGTTGGTTAATGAAGGTTTGCAGTTTAGGGTCCATCTCAGGGTCGAACGCCAAATGGATAGGGTAGTTATTTATGACAGAACCAAACTCTTGCATCTGGTAGTCATCAATACTCAGCTTCTGCTCGTTTAGGTTGTATTTGATTCGTGATTCCATTTCCACGAACACAGTATCACCAGGTGCTCGGTTCAGGACTCGAAAAGCCGCGCTGTAATCTTTAACTCGAATCTCGTTGAGCTTACCTTGTTTGATGTATGGCTCTAGGTTCGGATATTCAAACCCCACCAGCAATACCACTGCTTTTCCGTCTAAATCATCAATTGTATTGAACTCAAAGGGCTTCTTACCGCTGCTGAGTAACACATGTTTTACATTGTAAATTGGCTCTTCAGACAGGTTAACAGATTGGATATTTCCCCAACTCGGACTGCCATAGGTTACCCAGTTTGGGTTCTCTCTCGCATCGAGCTTGTCGATCATTCGGTTAAATGGGTAGGTGTGGTACTTGATCTCATACTGGCTGTCATCGAATACCGCTTCAACGATATCAGAAACCATTCCTCTGTGAGATGACCCGTCAGTTTCGATCTGAAAAGGTTGCGCTTGGCTCGCAATAATGTAGTAGTGAAGAGGTTCGCTTGCAAGAGCATAACTGCTTGAAAACAAACTGACTATGGATGCAACGATAAGATGTTTTTTCATAACCTTCCCTAGTTATTTGATGAATGACTACTATTATACTAGTTGAGTAATTGTAGTTTGCTAGGATAACAATAATGGTAATTTGTGTATGGTGAAAAAAGGAAAACGCTATATTGGACTCTCCCGACAGTTGATCGGGACTATCATAGCAATTAGTACCTTATTCACAGTTATAGTGACAGGTCTCGGGTTGTATGTAGAGTATCAAAGTCGAGTTTCTTTTATTAGTTCTCAGATCGAACAGGTGAAGGCTGGCTATCTTTCTGGCTTAACAGCGAGTTTGTGGGTTGAAGATCGAGAGCAGTTGCTTGTGCAAGCTGAAGGCATCTCTCGCCTCCCCTCAGTTAGCTATCTTCTTATCGAAAGCCCTGATGAAAAAATTCTAGAATTAGGTAAAAAGACTGAAGGTCAGTCTTATTCTCAGTCTTGGGAAATGGTTCACCAAATGGCGGGGACAGATTTCCCATTGGCGACGCTCACGGTGCAATCTGATTTGAGCATGATCCTCAATGACTTTGAAGAACGCGTACTATTACTACTCGCCTTCGAAGCCGTTAAAATCTTCTTGTTGTCTCTGGTGTGTCTAACGATAGTGTATCGCCTCGTTGTGAAGCGTTTAATGACCATGTCTTCCCAGATCAATCAGCAACGAGTAGAAGACAACAAACCGCGTTTTTTAACACCAACCGATTCGACTTACAAAGATGAGATCTCGACGCTAGAAAGCAGTTACAACCAGTCAATTGAACGCATTCGTCAACAGTACCAAGAACTGGAAAAAGCCAAAGATATCGCCGAGGTGGCTAACCGTAACAAAAGTGAATTCCTGGCTAACATGAGCCACGAGATCCGTACCCCAATGAATGGGATTATCGGGCTGTCGTCTCTGCTTTCTGAAATGGATATGCAGAAAGAGCAGAAAGAGTATGTCAATATGCTCAACACCTCTTCACTTACCCTGCTAGACCTGATTAATGACATTCTCGATTATTCGAAGATTGAAGCGGGGCGACTAGAGCTTCAGCAAGAGCCGATGAAAATGATGGGCATTGCGGCCGACGTTGAGTCAACCTTCCGAGTAAAAGCGGAACAGAAAGGACTTCGATTCCAATTGGCGATCGACCCTAAGATCCCAACCATGGTGATCGGTGATGGTACTCAACTAAGACAAGTCCTAAATAACTTAGTCGGCAACGCAATTAAATTTACTGAGCATGGTCATGTCACGCTCTCGCTTCGTTTGGAAGAAGTGGTTGAGCCTGAGCAAAAACTCAGAGTGAAGTTCGAGGTTGTCGACAGCGGCATCGGTATTGCAGAAGACAAACAGCAATCGGTATTTGATAAGTTTCAACAAGCCGACGGCAGTACCACGCGTATTTACGGAGGCACTGGGCTTGGTCTAACAATATGCGAGAAGATAGTGACATTGATGGGCAGTAAGCTTGAACTAACCAGTGTTGAAGGTCAGGGCAGTACATTCTATTTTACGGCTGACTTTGACCCATGTTTAGAAGCCGACGAAAGCAATATCGATTTCACTAAGGTTTCGGTTTTGCTAGTGGATGATAGCCAGCTGAACATGCGTATAACGTCTACACAGCTTCAATCCTTCGGCGTTAAGTCTGAGTGCTGTGAAACGGCAAACCAAGCGTTAGAGTTGGTTTCAGAGTCTGTGGCTAAGTCATCGCCATACGATTTAGTGCTGATTGATAAAGTGATGCCGTCGGTTGATGGCTTCCAACTGGCAAGAAGCTTGGTCGAGCGCTTTGGTAGCGAGTGTCCTAAGTTAGTGATGATCTCCGCCGACCCAAGAAAGCAAGATGAAGTTCGCGCGAAACAAGTCGGCTTTGTCGCTTACATCGCTCGCCCTTATCAAGACAATCAACTTAAGTGGACCATCAGTGAGGTGCTTGCGAGAGCCGCTGATACTTCAACCTTCACCTATCCAAATCGAGGCGAAGTGGCGTTTAAAGACAATGAACCGGTACCAGTCACCAAACCTGCGACTGTTGCTAAGCCAGCACAACCAGAGAAAACGGCTTTAAAAGAAGAACCAAAACCTGCGGCGGTCACAACCTCTTTTAGTGGCAAAGTCTTAGTTGTGGAAGATTCGAGAGTGAATCAACAAGTGGCCAAGATGATGCTTAAGAAGCTCGGGTTTGAAGTCGACATTGCCGACAACGGTAAAGTTGGAGTCGATAAATTCAAATACAATGAATATGTGATGATATTTATGGATTGTCAGATGCCGGTTCTTGATGGTTTTGAAGCAACCAAACAGATCCGAGCACTCGAAGAGGGGACGTCGAAACATATCCCAATCGTAGCGCTGACAGCCAATGTAGTGCAAAGGGATAAGCATTTGTGCTTTGATGTGGGCATGGATGAGTTTTTACCTAAACCGGTTAACCAAGGCAAACTGAGAGAGATCGTAGCAAGTTTTTTGTCGGATAAGAGCGAGTTAGCGGGAGAAGGTGAACAGAAGATTGTTTAGTCTGTGCGCCATTATATCCGATTGTTAAACCTCAAAACTCCGACCTAATCCGTCGGAGTTTTTGTATATGCTAGCTTTACTTCCTCCCTTATTGCGAGACCTAAGCCATACGGCGTTACCCGATGCTATCAATGTGGATCACCACAGAATCTGGTCGCCAGTATTCCAATTCACAGTCCATTAGCTCGCCATCTTGTTTGTAGTTTACACGGCAGATCTTCAGCACTGGCTGACCTTCAGCTAGGTTTAACGCCTTAGCGACATGCGCAGGAGCGGAAGTGGGAATGACATCAAAGCGCGATCGTTTGGTCTCGTAGCCGTATTTTTCTCGGTAGATTCCCGTCAGCGACATGGTGAGATTTTCCGACAATACTTTCTCAAATAGCGGTGCTTTCAGTACGTTTTCAACGAACAGTACCGCTCTACCATCAATAAAGCGTAATCGCTCAATCACGTGTATTGGCGTTATCTGCTCTATCTCTAATGCTTTGGCGTAGTCGCCAGCCGCCATCTCTGTGCGAGTGCTCAGCAGTCGTGTTTCTGCAATGCGATCTTGTTCGCGAATCATTTGATGAAAGTGAGAACGAGACAATGGATTGTAGCGAATACGTTCGGGTGACACATACCAGCCTCGGCGCTCCTCTCGGTATATTAGACCTTCAGTTTCTAACGACACCAATGCATCTTTGAGCGTGATTCGTGTGGTGGAAAACAGTTCGCTGAGCTCTCGTTCGGATGGCAGTTTTTGTCCCTCGGTGAAGATACCCGATTGAAGTTGTTCTCTGATGCTCGCCTTAATTCTACCTAGCTGTGTCCCTGATTGCGCTGTTGCCAATGTTCTCATTGCTGATCTAGTCCATAAGTTCGTGTGCTCAATAAGGTAAACCATGGAGTTAACAGGAATGTGACAGTAAACAAAGGCTTACTGTCATATGAGTGAAATATAACTGCCACGAAAATACACTCTAACTGTCAAATAAGTTGCGCGAAAGCGTCACACTCTGGCGATAGCATACAAAACGAACTTACTGACCTAGTCCAGAGGGATAGAGACAATGAAAACTTTGCTTAGCCGTTCAACTGTATCGCCAGCCAAACTGATTGGCGCAACGCTAATAACGGCAACACTTTCAATGCCAGCGATGGCGAAGGATGCCGATCTTGAGTCACTGATTGAAGCTGCTCAAAAAGAGGGTGCGGTTTACAGTGTGGGCATGCCAGATAGTTGGGCAAACTGGAAAGGCATATGGGCTGATCTGAAAGCGAACTACGGTTTGAAGCATCAGGATACTGACATGAGCTCAGCACAAGAGATCTCGAAATTTGAAGCGGAGAAAAGAAACGCAACCGCAGATATCGGTGACGTTGGCTTCGCCTTTGCACGTGTTGCGGTGAAGAAAGACGTGACTCAGCCATACAAGCCAAGTACTTGGAATGATATTCCGGACTGGGCGAAAGACAAAGATGGTCACTGGGCTCTGGCTTATACGGGCACTATCTCGTTTATATCAAACAACAACCTTGTTAAAGACGCACCAAAATCTTGGAGTGACCTACTCGAAGGCGATTACAAAGTCACTGTAGGTGACGTAGGTGTCGCAGCACAAGCTAACAACGCGATTCTAGCGGCGGCATTTGCGAATGGCGGTGACGAGTCGAACCTAAAACCGGCGATTAAGTTCTTTGGTGAACTAGCGAAGCAAGGTCGCCTATCTTACACAGATCCAAGTATTGCGAACCTTGAAAAAGGCGAAGTGGAAGTAGCGATCATGTGGGATTTCAACGCACTGAACTACCGCGACAAGATTGACCGTGAGCGCTTTACCGTAAACATCCCACAAGATGGTTCAGTGATCTCTGGTTACACCACCATCATCAATAAATATGCAAAGAACCCGAATGCGGCGAAGTTGGCTCGTGAATATATCTTCAGTGACCAAGGCCAGATCAACCTAGCAGAAGGTTACGCGCGCCCAATCCGTAGCAACGTTACGCTTCCTCAATCAGTACAAGACAAGCTGATCTCGAACGAGCAATACAGCAACGTTCACCCAGTTACTGATTTCTCAGCATGGGAAAAATCAGCACGTCGTCTGCCGCGTCAATGGCAAGAAAGCGTCTTGATTCATCAGCAGTAATCCATATTCAAAACAAGCAACAGAGAATAGACCATGAGCAATAAGGTTATCCTTGTTGTTCTAGATGGACTGAATTATCAGGTAGCCCGTGATTGCATGGGCTACCTGAACGGTCTTCTAGAGCAAAGTGATATGTATGAAAAGCTGGGCAATTTGCATGAAAAACAGGGCGATTCGTACAATAAACAGAGCACGCAAAAAAACAAGCTGCGCGCCACACTTTACCCAATGCAGTGTGAACTGCCGTCTATGTCACGACCACTGTATGAGTGCATCTTAACCGGAGTTCGCCCGGTTGAGAGCGGCATCGTTAACAACCAAGTCGTACGTTTGTCGAATCACGAATCGATTTTTAGTTTGGCTAAATCACAGGGCAAAGTAACGGCCGCTGCGGCGTATCACTGGGTGAGTGAGCTGTATAACCGATCGCCATTTGATGCGGTGCGTGATCGCTTTACCAACGACGAAACCATGAACATTCAACATGGCTGTTTCTACCACTGGGACCACTACCCAGATGAAGCCTTGTTCTTGGATGCTGAGCACTTGCGTGTCACTCATCAGCCGGACTTCTTGTTGATTCACCCAATGAACATTGACGATATTGGACACAAGCACGGGCTGGATTCTCGCCAATACCGCAACAGTGCACGTGGCGCGGATATCTACCTGTCGAATTACCTTGAGAAATGGGTAGATGATGGTTATCAAGTGATCATCACCAGTGACCACGGCATGAACAATGACTTGTCTCACGGTGGCATTCTGCCCGAAGAGCGTGAAGTGCCATTCTTTGTGATTGGCGATAAGTTCACACACCAAGAATGTTCAGTGAAACAGACCGACATCTGCGGCAGCGTGTGTCAGCTACTCAACCTTGAACACGATAAATCTTACACTCAGGAATTGTTGGCCCTATGAGCAGTTCTGTAATCACGCAGAGCGATGGCTCTGCGCTTCAACCCAAAACCAAATCTTTATTTCAACGCTTCAAGCCCGCTTTGTGGCTTGCGCCTTTCGCCCTATTTTTCTATCTGTTCCAACTGGCACCTATGGTTTGGGTGCTGATCAACAGCTTCTTCTATGACGACGAACTCTCTCTCGAAAACTACGCTGAAGTGTTCGATTCTGCCTTTATGATGCAGGCTTTTGGCAACAGTTTATGGTTGTCGATTTGGTCGAGCATTGTTGGCTTGGCGATTGCGACTCTGTTGGTCTCTTCATTGCGCCGTGTTGATTCTAAAATCCGCGATGCGGTGATCGCGTTTACCAATATGAGCAGCAACTTCTCTGGTGTGCCTCTGTCGTTCGCATTCATCATCATCTTGGGCACCAATGGTGCGATTACCTTATTGCTCAAGCAGTATGGATTGCTGGGTGATTTCGACCTTTACGGTAAGTGGGGCTTGCTGGCGATTTACATCTACTTCCAGATCCCATTGGCGGTGTTGTTGCTCTATCCAGCGTTTGATGCTCTGAGTGACGACTGGCAAGCAGCTTCGGCGCTGCTTGGCGCGAAAACTTGGCAATACTGGACCAAAATCGCGCTGCCTGTGTTATCTCCGGCCTTGTTCGGCACCTTCATCATCTTGATTGCTAATGCAATTGGCGCGTATGCGAGCGTGTATGCGTTGACTTCGGGTAACTACAACGTGATTACGATTCGAATCGCGAGCTTGGTATCGGGCGACTTGTTCCTTGAACCAAACTTAGCCGCAGCAATTTCCGTGATTCTGATGGCGATGCTGGCCTTCATCACCGTGATTAACCAATGGCTGATCAGCAAAAGCTATGCAGGGAAGAGAAAGTAATGAACACCGTAAATACTCGCTTTCATAAAACGGTTGTCTATTCGATCGTTGGCATCATGATGATCCCGATCTTAGCGACCTTTATCTACTCGATCTCTTCTCGATGGGGGGCAACGATCCTGCCTGATGGTTTTACTCTGGATTGGTACATCAACCTGTTGACCGATCCTCGCTTCTTGCAAGCCTTCGGTCGTTCACTGTTCATTTGTGTGGCGGCGCTATCATTGAGTGTGGTGTTGGTTCTGCCTGCGATTTTCGTGGTGTTTTATTATTTCCCGAAACTCGACAAGGTGATGAATATTCTGATCTTATTGCCGTTTGCTGTGCCACCTGTGGTGTCGTCGGTTGGCTTGCTTCAGTTGTATGCCGATAGCGAAATCTCTTTAATAGGCACACCATGGATTCTGATTGGTACTTACTTCACCATCGCGCTGCCATTCATGTACCGCGCGATTGCCAACAGCTTTGAAGCGATCAACCTGCACGATTTGATGGACGCTGCTCACCTTCTCGGCGCAAGCACTACCAAGGCGTTTTTATTGATTATTCTGCCAAACCTCAAGAAAGGCTTAATGGCGTCGCTGTTCTTGTCGTTCTCGTTCCTATTGGGCGAGTTCGTGTTTGCCAATATCTTGGTCGGTACACGTTACGAGACACTGCAAATCTACCTATACAACATGCGTCAAACCAGTGGTCACTTCACGTCAGCCCTTGTGATGACGTACTTCCTGTTTATTTTCTTACTGACTTGGTTGGCAAGTCGTTTCAGCCAAGGAACCAAATAATGAGCTATGTAAATGCGAAAAACCTCACCAAGCGTTTTGGTGACAACACAGTGTTTGAAGACATTGAATTCTCCATCGAGAAGGGTGAATTCATCACGCTGCTTGGTCCGAGTGGCTGTGGTAAATCAACTCTGCTACTCAGCTTGGCAGGCTTGAATCCGGTCGATGGTGGCGAGATTTGGGTTAACGGCGAAGAGATCACCCACCAAGTGCCGCAAGAGCGTGGCATCGGCATGGTGTTTCAATCTTATGCTTTGTTCCCGAACATGACGGTCGAGGGCAACATTGCGTTTGGTCTTAAGATGAAAAAGCTTGCTGCTGACGAGATTAAGCGCGAAGTTGCGAAAGTGATTGGGCTGGTGGACTTAACGGGCAAAGAGAAGTTCTACCCGCATCAGTTATCAGGCGGCCAGCGTCAGCGTGTGGCTTTGGCAAGAGCCTTGGTAGTCAAGCCGCGTATTCTGTTGTTGGATGAACCGCTTTCAGCGCTGGATGCGAAGATCCGTAAACATCTGCGCCAACAGATCCGAGACATTCAAAAAGAGATGAACCTAACCACGATCTTCGTGACTCACGATCAAGAAGAAGCGATGATCATGTCTGACCGTATCTTCTTGATGAACAAAGGCGAGATCGTCCAAGCGGGTACGCCTGAAGAGATCTACACTCAACCGGCCAATGAGTTCGTGGCAGGTTTCATGGGACACTACAACTTGGTACAAGCGAACAAGGCTAAGCAGCTGTTCAATATCGAAACCGAGTGGAAGGTGGCGATTCGACCTGAATCTATCTACGTTAAAGAGCAAGGCCGACAATATGGTGAACATATCTCTGCGCCAAAAACCGGTACCATTCGCAATCACCAGCTATTAGGCAATGTGATTCGCTATCAAGTGGACGTTGATGAGTGTGAATTAACGGTCGACCTGCTTAACCGTTCTTCTGAACGACTGTTGGCAAACGGTAGCCAACTTGAACTCCTGTTTAACCTTAACGAAATTCAACCTGTGAGAGCCTAAGATGTTCAAACCTTTGTATGTATTTGATATGGATGAAACGCTGATCAATGCCGATGCAGCGATGCTCTGGAATGCGTTCTTGGTTGAAAAGGGCATTGCCACTGCGCCTAACTTTATTGAAGAAGATAAGCGCTTAATGGGCCTGTATTCGGAAGGTAAATTGAACATGGAAGATTACCTAACATTTTCCATGCAGCCACTGGCCGATATGCCAACAGAGCAAGTCAGCGCATTGGTGGAAGAGTGTGTTGAACAGCATATTTTGCCTAGACAGTTCAAGCAGTCGAAACCTTTGATTGAGCAGCTTGAGAATGATGATATCGACATGTTGATCATCTCTGCCAGCGTGACTTTCTTAGTGGAAGCGGTCGGTCGTAAGATTGGTATTGAGAACGCACTCGGTATTGATTTGATTGAAAACCAAGGCCGTTTCACGTCTCAGATCTCAGGTGTGCCAAGCTACCGTGAAGGCAAAGTGACGCGTTTAAAAGAGTGGTTAGACAATCAAGAAACCAACTACTCAGACATTCACTTTTATACCGATTCAATCAACGACTTACCTTTGTGTGAACACGCTGATTTTGCATATTTGGTCAACCCGTGCCCGCGTTTGAAAGCGTTAGCCGATCAACCGAATTGGTCGATTCTCAACTGGGATTAACGCTTAACCCATCTCTGAATCATGTTCGTCTTAGAACTCATCAAGCCGCTGACTACAGCGGCTTTTTTGCATCATCAGGCTAATGTTTGATTTATCACCGTAGCTGATAAAAGGATGTGCGTAACAATTTAATAACATCTCTTGCTCTGCTGTAAATCAAACCACCATCTTTCAATCCCTTGATAGCACTCATTTTGTTGTTGCGAGGCTTTTTGTGTAACAAATATTTTACAATTTGACGGGTTTTTAGCGTTATTGCCCATTTCCTTCCATCCATTCCAATCTTTCCGCTTGTGGGCCAAATTTAATTAAGGACAAAAATCACGTAACACAAAACCAATAGGTACAAGGAGAAAGTTCATGGTGGATACATACAACCCGCTTGGCACGGATGGATTCGAGTTTGTTGAATACACGGCCGTTGACCACAAGGGAATAGAGCAACTTAAAGCGCTGTTTGTGTCACTTGGTTTTGCTGAGATCGCCAAGCACCGCTCAAAAGAAGCTTGGCTGTATCGACAAGGTGACATCAACTTTATCGTTAATGAACAACCACACAGCCAAGCGGAAGCGTTCGCCAAGGTGCATGGGCCATCGGTCTGTGGCATGGCTTTTCGTGTCAACGAGGCAACGGCTGCTATGGAGCAAGCATTCAAGGGCGGTGGTGAAGAGTACAAAACAGAAATAGGGCCGATGGAACTGAGCATTCCTGCCATTTACGGCATTGGTGAAAGCCTGCTCTATTTTGTGGACCGCTATGGCAAGCAGAGCATCTATGACGTCGATTTCCGATTCTATGATGATGCGGAACAGCGCATGGCAGAAGCTAATGTTGGCTTGTATGAAATCGACCATCTCACGCACAACGTGAAACAAGGCAATATGGACCTGTGGTCTGGCTTTTATGAGCGTATCGGTAACTTCCGTGAGATTCGTTACTTCGATATTGAAGGGAAGCTGACAGGCCTTGTGAGCCGCGCTATGACCTCACCTTGCGGAAAAATCCGGATTCCTATCAACGAGTCTTCAGACGACAAATCACAAATCGAAGAGTTCATCCGCGAATACAACGGCGAAGGCATCCAGCACATCGCGCTTGCTACGGATGACATCTACAAAACAGTGAAAACTCTGCGTGATCGCGGCATGGATTTTATGCCAACCCCAGATACCTACTACGAGAAAGTCGACGAGCGTGTGAAAGGCCACGGTGAAGACACCGATCTGCTGCGCGAGCTTCGCGTTCTGATTGATGGCGCACCGACTAAAGACGGCATCTTGCTGCAAATTTTCACACAGACAGTAATCGGGCCTGTGTTCTTTGAAATCATTCAGCGTAAAGGCAATGAAGGCTTTGGCGAAGGCAACTTCAAGGCGCTGTTTGAATCGATTGAAGAGGACCAGATTCGTCGAGGAGTATTAGACGATGCATAAATGGATCTCGTTTCCTCATCGGGAGGGGGTGTGCTCTAAACAAGCGCACGCCGACTTCCCCGAAGAGGCAATTTATGAGCGAGAAGCGGGCCGAAGTGGATTCTTTGGCCCTGCCGCTCACTTCCATCACCAACATGCGCCAACAGGTTGGTCAGAGTGGGAGGGCGATTTACGCCCTCGCGCTTTTGATTTTACGCTGGTGGACAAAGCCAGCCAGATAACTCCTTGGGCTGTGCCTCATCTTTTGCATAACGCGGACTGCAAAATTCGCGTATGGCGCATGGATGAGAAGATGGATTTCTTAGTGCGTAACTCCGACGGTGATGAGCTGCTGTTCATTCACCAAGGCAGCGCTGATCTTTATTGTGACTATGGTCATCTAGCCGTGAGTGAAGGGGATTACGTGATGATCCCGCGCTCGACCAACTGGCGTTTAGAGCCAAGCGAGCCGATGTTCATCCTAATGATTGAGAACACCGACGCCGCTTATTCCTTGCCAGAGAAGGGCATGGTCGGCAATCACGCGGTGTTTGATCCGGCGGTTCTTGAAATCCCATCGATCAACGATCAATTCCGCGCTCAGTATTCAGAAAGCCAGACTCAGGTTCAGGTAAAACGTCACGATAAAGTCAGCGTGATCACCTATCCATTCAATCCATTGGATGCAATTGGCTGGCATGGCGACTTAGCGGTGGTGAAAGTGAATTGGCGCGATATCAGACCGCTGATGTCGCATCGCTACCACTTGCCACCCTCTGCGCATACAACGTTTGTGGGTGCTGGCTTTGTGGTGTGTACCTTTGTACCACGCCCGATAGAGAGCGACCCCGGTGCGCTGAAAGTGCCGTTCTACCACAACAATGATGATTACGATGAAGTGCTTTTCTATCACGCAGGTGACTTCTTCAGTCGCGATAATATTGAAGCGGGCATGGTGACCTTCCATCCGGCTGGTTTTACGCATGGGCCTCACCCTAAAGCCTTTAAGGCAGGGCAAGCGTACAAGAAAAAGTTCACCGATGAAGTGGCGGTGATGATCGATACTCGCCACGCACTACAGTTTTCTGACGAACTCGATAGCGTTGAGAACAGAGAATATGTCTACAGTTGGCAAGAGAAGTAAGGGACAGCAAAGATGAAATTAGCAACCAAGAAAAATGGTACTCGTGATGGGCTGTTGATGGTCGTAAGTAAAGATCTCAAACAGTGTGTGGCTGCCACTGAAATCTTCCATGCGATGCATCTGGCGCCAACCATGCAGGTGGCTTTGGATAACTGGGATAGCGTGGCTTCTCAGTTAGAAGAGTTATATACCTCGTTAAACAACGGGCATGTGACTGGCAGTGAAGTCTTTGCACCTCAGTATTGTGAATCACCTCTGCCACGCGCTTATCAATGGGCGGATGGTAGCGCTTATGTAAACCACGTTGAACTGGTGCGTAAGGCGCGTGGTGCTGAAATGCCAGAAAGCTTCTGGGTTGACCCGCTCATGTATCAAGGTGGCTCTGATGCGTTTATTGGCCCTCGTGACAACATCGAATTTGCCAGCGACGAATGGGGTATCGATTTCGAAGGTGAGGTCGCGATTGTGACCGGTGATGTGCCTATGGGTGCCAGTGCTAAACAAGCGCACGATTCGATTCGCTTGCTGATGTTAGTGAATGATGTGTCGCTGCGTGGTTTGATTCCGGCTGAACTCGCTAAGGGTTTTGGTTTCTTCCAGTCTAAACCGTCTTCGGCGTTCTCTCCGGTTGCCGTTACACCTGATGAGCTAGGTGAACAGTGGAAAGGCAGCAAGGTTCATCTACCGCTGATATCGACCTACAACGACCAGCCTTTTGGTCGTCCGAATGCTGGCGTAGATATGACTTTCAATTTTGCAGAGTTGGTCGTGCATGCTGCGAAAACTCGCCCATTATCTTCAGGTGCAATCATAGGTTCGGGCACGGTTTCCAATAAGCAAGGCACTGACCATGGCACCTCAATTGCCGAGGGCGGTGTGGGTTATTCATGCATTGCTGAAGTTCGTATGATTGAGACGATTCGCGATGGTAAACCTTCGACTCAATTCATGTCGTTTGGTGATTCGATCAAACTTGAGATGTTCGATGAGGCGGGTAATTCCATTTTTGGCGCGATAGACCAAAAAGTGAGCCAGTATCGAGCGCTATAATCTACATAATAGGATTTCTGCATGAGCGAGAGCATCGTGAACAAGAACATTGTACTTTACGGTTACTGGCGCTCGTCTGCAGCCTATCGAGTGCGTATTGGGTTGAACCTAAAACAGCTTAACTATGAGTCTAAATCGGTGCATTTGGTGCGTAATGGCGGCGAGCAACATGATCCACAATATCGCGATCTCAACGCCAGTGAATTAGTGCCCGTGCTGGTGGATGGTGAAGTTCAACTCAATCAGTCACTGACGATTTTGCAATACTTGGACGAAAGCTATTTGTGTGAGAGTAGCCCAGACACCTTGCTGATTCCTGAGCAAACCCCACTGCGCTATCAAGCGTTGGCAATGGCTCAGGATATCGCGATGGAAATTCACCCTCTTAATAACCTGCGCGTGTTGCAGTATTTGGAGCGAGAATTGTTGTGTGAACAAGAGGCGAAAATGGATTGGCTTCATCATTGGATGAGCCAAGGTTTTTTGGCGTTAGAAGAGAAGCTATCGAAGCACAGAAAAGTACACGGTGATTCGGTGTATAGCCTGACGGATTCGCCTTGCATCGTAGACATTTGCTTAGTGCCGCAAGTCTACAATGCGTTGCGCTTTGATCTTGATATGTCGTCTTATCCGCTGATTAACTCGATAGCTGAAGCGTGTAACAAATTGCCCGCGTTTATTGGTGCGATGCCAGAGAATCAAGGAGATGCAAATGAGCCCATGTAGAATAACTGATGTAAACGAAAATACTCGTCCCTTACACTACCAAAACCGTTTCTTGAAAGAAGCGGTTTCCAAAATTAAATATTAGCTATTATTGAATAAATACAGGTATGGAAAGTTATTCTTTTAGTACTCAAAACTGCCAAATGTGGAGCACAAAACTCGTTTTTATAATGTTAATTAAATATATGAAATTCAGTAAGTGTATGAATATTTATCCCGTTTAGCACTAATATGTTTATAAGAAAAAAGCCTCGTTATTAAATAAGAGGCTTTAATCAAAGGTTTTTATATTGGTGGTGATTCTCATTCGAGAATATTAGTAATAAATAATACCTTCACCTTTCGTAATCAGAGTACCAGCTTCATTGGTAATTATTTTATCTAAATCAAATAATGAACCAATCGCCGCATTACCCAATCCAGCTTCAACGAATTTACAAACGGCATCAATTTTTGGCCCCATAGAACCTGCAGGGAATGAAAATTCAGCTAAACCAGCAGGCGTTGCTTGCTTCATTTCTGCTTGGTCTTCTTTACCATAGTTACGGAAAATCGAGCCATCGGTTAAGATAATAAATAAGTCGGCATGGATTTTTTCAGCCAGTAATTCAGCTGTAAGATCTTTGTCAATTACGCACTCTACACCAGTACTCTTACCCTGTTCAATACTCACGGGAACACCGCCGCCGCCACAAGCGATAACAAGGTTTTCTGTATCTAGAAGAGTTTCAATTTGCTGAATTTCAACAATGCTTTTTGGCATAGGAGAAGGCACAACGCGTCGGTAGTACTCGCCATCAGCTTTAAACTGCATTGTGCTTTGAGCCATTAATTCTTTAGCTCGTTGCTCTGTATATACAGGGCCAACAAATTTAGTCGGGTTAGCAAACGCAGGGTCTTTTTTGCATACTTCAGTTTGCGTGACTAGCGTCGCTACGTCTAATTCAGGGTCAATGTTTCTTAGCTCTTGTTGTAACATGTAGCCCACCATGCCACAGGTTTGAGAGCCGAGTACATCCATTGGGTATGGGGTAGTCTCTGGCGAATATTCGCTATAAGCCGCGTTTTGTTCCATCAACAAACCTACTTGTGGGCCATTACCATGAACGATAACAATCTCATGCTCGCGTGCGATTGCAGCAATACTCGCCGCTGATTTGATTATATTTTCACGTTGGTTCTCGGCCGTTAATGCTTGGCCTCTTGCTAAAAGAGCGTTACCGCCTAAAGCTAATACTATCCGCATGATAATGTCTCCGATCATTTAATAATGATTTTATTTTACGTAGGGATTAACCACTTGTTTCTAATTAAATTCAAGCTTATTAATAACAATGATTAGATTTTTTAATTACTCTTAAGTAATTAACATGCCGAGATAGTATTGGAAAATAATCGTTCTAAATGTGATAGCTATCAAATTATCATTTTACTAGAAATAGAGCTGTGGAAACGGAAATTATTATAATTCGATTAAATATCCATAAGCTGGGATACAATCCAGTGGTGGACTCTTTTTTTGTATAAATGATTCGTCTTTAGTGAATATTATCTCAGCCCAAAAAATGAATAATTTAACATTTTTGTTTTAAATATGACGTTCAGATCTCATTAAGAACTTTAGAAAAGGTAAGGGGTCAAACTGAGGCGAGGGTTTACGAGCTCAAAGAGTGGCTTCGATTCGGTTTTCAATCGGCTGCCTTTACTCCAGATGTTATCTGACAGCCAAGTGAAAATTGGAGATAGCTCGCCACGTTCTTGGTCTAAATACTAAGGCGAAACAACGCGCTTTATCTCTTCCAAAACCTCGGCGTTAGCAATGGCACCGAGGTTTTCTACACTCTTGCCATTAATCACCTGTTTTACCGCCAACTCCACCAGTTTTCCTGAGCGCGTTTTTGGCACATCGCTGATCGCAAATATCTGGCTTGGCACGTGCCTTGGTGAACAAGAGGATTTGAGCTTACTCTTGATGGTTGCTAATAACGTTTCATCTAGATCTACACCTTGCTGTAGTTGAACGAACAGCCATATCTGCTCATTGCGGTCGACATCTTTACCGACTGCGATGGAGTCTATGATGCCCTCAATGGTGTTCACTTGTTGATAGATCTCGGCCGTACCAATCCTTACTCCTCCAGGGTTGAGTGTGGTGTCGCCTCGCCCGTAGAACAGATAGCCGCCATGCACGCTCTGTGCGACTTCGTCCCCGTGATGCCACACATTATCGAATCTATCCCAATAAGTGCTGTGATAGCGCTCTCCGGTGTCATTCCAAAAGCCTGCGGGGAAGTTGGGTAGTGAGTTTGTACACACTAATTCGCCACGTTCGTGATTTACCTTATGACCCGACGAATTGAACACCTTGATGTCGACTCCAAGCCCTGCTTGTTGGCACTCACCGCGATACACAGGTGAGATAGGGTTACCTAAAACAAAGCAGCCACAAATATCCGTGCCGCCAGAAATGGACGCTAAATGTAGATCTTGTTTGATGTGTTTGTAGACGTAATCGAACTGCTCAGGGTAGAGCACAGAGCCCGTCGAGCACAGTGTTCTTAATTGAGGCAGAGAATAGCTGTCGATAGGTGAGAGTTCCGCCTTCTCAATCGCTTCTAGGTACTTGGCTGAGGTACCGAACAGCGACACATTCGCGCGCTGTGCCAAGTTCCACAGTATATTGGGTTGCGGATAAACCGGGCTACCATCAAAGATCACCAAACAGGCACCGCTTGCGAGTGCAGAGACGTGCCAGTTCCACATCATCCAACCACAAGTGGTGTAGTAGAACACGCGATCTCTCGGTTTAATATCGCAATGAAGCTGATGCTCTTTTAGATGATTGATGGTAGTGCCACCAACCGAATGCACAATACACTTTGGCTTGCCTGTCGTACCGGAAGAGTAGAGCACAAACAGTGGTTCATTGAAGCCGACACGAGTAAATCGCACAGGTTGTGGCTGATAGTAACTAATGATGTTTTTCCAACTTTGGATCGACACATCGTGCTCAACGTCGTTCTTCTCGAAATGGCTCTTCTCTAAATCACTCTTCTCTAAATCACGAGTCGGTTTCAAATAACCGATCTCACACACCTGTTTTAATTCGTTTAAGTGTTCGATGATTTCACGGTTCTTGTCCGTCATATCGAACGTTTTGCCATTGAAGGTGTAACCATCACAGGTGAACAACACTTTGGGTTTCACTTGGCCAAATCGCTCAATTACACTCTCGACGCCAAAGTCAGGTGAGGTTGATGTCCAAATCGCCCCCAAGCTGGTGGTCGCTAGCATTGCGACCACGGTTTGTGGCAGATAAGGGGTATAAGCGGCAACTACATCACCTTGCTCCACGCCACAATCCAGGAGCCACTGTTGAACATTAGAGACTTCCTCACAAAGGGTTTGCCATGTGTAGCTTTGTTGCTCGCCACGTTCATTCTCAAACCAAATCGCAAGCTCGTTTGGCAACGTTTTTGATGAATGCAGCAAGTTTTCGGCGTAGTTAACTTGAGCATTGGGAAACCACACCCCATCACGATTTGATTTCGGCTGCTGCCAACGGCTCTCACCTTGAGTTTTGATGGTCTCGCTTTCTACTTTATTAATAGAGTCTTGCGAACCAACCATTCCACAGAACTGCCATACGTTTTGCCAAAACGATTCCGGCTGATCCACAGACCATTGATGGAATTCCGTGTAGTTTTTTACGTCCCTATCTAGGTTTAACCCAGATTGTTCAAGGCTATCGATAAATCGGGTTAAGTTGGCATCGTCTATACGCTGCGCGCTTGGCTGCCAAATGGGCTTATTGCTTTCGTGCATTCCTTTACCTTTAACAAAAAGTTAACGTTTTCAGTCTGGTATTTAGGTTTTACAAAGTCAAAAGTTCAGCAAAATAAGCATTTGGTGGAATTGTGTAAATAAAATGTTACACGCCCGCCTATTTCGAAAAATCGCTCAAATTGGCGGATATAAGGAGTGGAGATAGGCTTAAAGTGAGACATTCGAAAGGAGGTGTGTAATGACTCAATATCATTCTAAGCCCGTGAGCCAAGAGGGATGGGTTGAGTGGAGCCTCGAAGAAGATGCCATTTGGCACGACTTGGTGAAAAGGCAACTGGACGTCATTAGTGACCGCGCTTGTGATGCCTATTTGCACGGTTTGACCCTGCTGGATCTGCCATTAGACAGAGTTCCCCAGCTTCCAGAGATAAACAAAGTGCTAATGGAAACAACAGGTTGGCAGGTTCAGCCTGTTCCGGCGTTAATTGATTTCGACCGTTTCTTTGATTTGCTCGCCAATAAGAAATTCCCCGTTGCGACATTTTTGAGAACGCGAGACGAGTTCGATTACTTACAAGAGCCTGATTTCTTTCATGAAATTTTCGGCCACTGTGCCATGCTCACTAATGCTGATTTCGCAGCATTCACTGAGCATTATGGAAAACTAGGCCAAGCGGCGACATCCAAACAGCGCGCTTATCTTGCCCGTTTGTATTGGTTTACGGTCGAGTTCGGTTTAGTAAAAGAAGGCCAACAACTGAAAATCTATGGCGGTGGCATTCTTTCGTCTCCAGCAGAAACTATGTATGCGTTGGGAGGGGATTTGGCCGTTCGCGAACGGTTCGATCTGCAAACGGTTTTAAGAACGCCTTATCGCATCGACATCATGCAGCCGAAATACTATGTGCTCGATGAGCTATCTGAGCTATTTGAAATCAGTCAGGAAAATCTATTACAGCAAGCTGATCTCGCGATTGAAGCGGGATTACTACCACCACTTTTTGAACCTAAGGAACCCACACATGTTGAATGAACAAAAATGCGAAGCCTGCAGTATCGATGCGATTGCACTCAGTAAAGATGAGCAACAATCTTTACTGTTGGAGTTGTCTGATTGGCAGATCATCGAAAGAGACGGCATCCCGCAGCTTGAGAAGGTGTTTAAGTTTAAGAACTACAAGCAAGCATGGGCATTCAGCAATAAAGTGTCAGAACTGGCAGAAGAAGAATTCCATCACCCTTCGATCTTATTGGAGTGGGGCAAAGTCACCGTCACTTGGTGGAGCCATTCAATTAAAGGTCTACACAAGAATGATTTCATCTGCGCCTCACGTTGTGATGTGTTAGCGGTGAGTGAATAGTCTTTTTGGGCTGAGAAGCTTTCTACAGCCCTTGCGATGCAATTACCTTATTATTCGGCTCATTCGGTGAGTCGAATAATGGCTTAAACGGCTCATAGTATGAGTTGAATAAGTGATACTTTCACATCAAGGGACATTAGTTCTCTCAAACTAGCTTGACCTGCATCAGTGACTTGCTTGGTTTCTTGTCTCATAAACCCTTTCTGTTACTCATAGTATTGGTTTTATGAGCCTGCTCTATGATATATTTCTCGGCCAAGTGTATTACAGACGAAGGCTAATAATGTCTATCAACCTTTCACTCCTTCCACCCAGCGAGAAAAATAAAATCGAACTGGATAAGCAAGCATCGTTTCTTGTATGGAAACTGAAGCAAGCGAAATGTGGCCCTGAAGCCATTGTTGAAGAAGCAATGAAGCTAGGTGACCCAGATGAAAAGGTGTGGTTTGAACAGTCTGTAGAAAAATACAAACGGGTAATGGGTGTCGCATAAACGCAGACAAACCTTGCCCAGCAATGCTGTAGAATTGAAATGACACAGTAATTTGCTAGAATTTGCACCGTTAATTGAATCAGAGAGAAGATCCCGATGGGAAGAAGTTTTGAAGTGCGCAAGGCCTCAATGGCGAAAACTGCAGGCGCAAAAATTAAAGTTTATTCTAAATACGGTAAAGAGATTTACGTACTGGCTAAGAACGGCAGCTCTGACCCAGACATGAACCTACCTCTTAAGCACCTGATTGCTAAAGCGAAGAAAGACCAAGTACCAGCTCACGTTATCGACAAAGCGATCGATAAAGCGAACGGCGGCGGCGGTGAAGACTTCCAACCTGCTCGTTACGAAGGTTTTGGCCCAGGTGGCACAAGCGTGATCGTTGACTGCCTAACTGACAACGGCAACCGTACTTTCCAAGACGTTCGCCAATGTTTCGTTAAGACTGGCGCGAAAATCGGTGTTGAAGGTACTGTTTCTCACATGTTCGCTCACCAAGCTGTATTCCAGTTCAAAGGCGAAGATGACGAGATCATCCTAGAAACGCTTATGATGGAAGACGTAGACGTGACTGACGTTGAGCTAGAAGACGGTGTAATCACTGTATTCGCTCCAACGACTGAGTTCTTCAAAACGAAGACTGCACTAAACACTGCGTTCCCAGAGCTAACGCTAGACGTTGAGGAAATCACTTTCGTTCCTCAAACAACTACACCAGTAGCTGAAGAAGATTCTGAGAAGTTCCAGAAGTTCTTAGACATGCTTGACGACTGTGATGATGTTCAGCAGGTTTACCACAACGCTGAGCTGTAATCTTTACAGTAACAACAGTTATAAAAAAGCCGAGCCTAGTGCTCGGTTTTTTTATGGGTCTAGCTAAAAGGTTAGAGGAGTGTATTGCAAAATGGTGTGTATGTTTCTAAAGATAGTGTTGTCAGTCGCATTACACCCTTCTTCCCTTGATCATCGTTCCATGATCTATAAATTAGCAAAGCGTTCCCGGGCGACAAATCCATGCTGATAGTTTTCTAATCAAAGGAAGCACGGTGAGGTTGAGCACGATGGCACACGGCCAAGCAAGGAAGAAGCTTTGTAGCCAGATTGGCGGCCATTCGTGGCTAAACCCCATTTTGTAGCCAGAAATTAATCCAGACATGATCGTCGCCATGGTGAGTGAGGATAAAATCGCGGTTACCCAAAATTGTTTGTTGTTCATACTGTGTTTCTCCCGTGATTTTCTGTTGTTGATGGTATAAGGTTATATCTATCCATTAATGAGAAAAATAGGCACATATAGAAGTATGAATTCCATATTTGGAAACATTGATGATCTGTTCTTATTCTGTGCAGTGGTTGAAGAGGGCTCTTTGTTATCGGCTTCGAAACGGCTGCAACTGCCTGTGTCGACAATGTCGCGTCGGTTAACCGCATTGGAAGATCGCCTTAATATCCGACTTTTGGAAAAGAAAGGTCGTGAGCTGGTGGCCACTAAAGACGGTGAGGCGGCCTTTGCTGCACTGAGCAGTGGTATGGAGTCTATCCACCAAGGCTTTAATAGTTTGTTGGAAGAGCGTGATGCTATCCAAGGCAAGATAAAGCTCGCAGTGCCTCATAACTTCTATAGTGGCTTTCTACGGTCGACGGTAGAACAATTCCTCACTCAATATCCGAACGTTCAGCTCGACCTTACCTTGAGCCAACAGCAGCTTGTTCCACAGACCGATCGTGATTTACTGATCACGTTTAAGATCTCGGATATGGAAGGCATGATTGCTCGGCCACTTTTTAAAGCTAAACATGGGTTTTTCGCGAGTCGGGAATACTTAGATTCACGTGAGATAATTGAAAAGCCGGACGATTTAGAGCTTCAAGACTGGATTAACGTCGATGATGTGTTTGATATGCCGCTCTACAAATCTGACCGCTTAGAGCAGATGATCACGATAAAACCCAAGTTCATCGTTAACGATATTCATGCAGTGGCGGCCGCGGCGCAAAAAGGCTTGGGGCTTGCCTCATTGCCTTTTCGTCATGTATCCCCAAAGATGAATCTAGTTCAAGTGCTCCCTGAGTATCATCGGGGTGATCGCCAAGCGTATTTAGTGTACAAAGAAAGAAAATATCAGCCAAAGGCTTTGACCTTGCTTATTGATGCATTGATTGAGAGTGTTCGATCTTTTCATAGCGATGACTTGGTCAAATAAAAGGAGAAAGAAATGAAAGTAAGTTTTATCGGGCTAGGCGTTATGGGGTTCCCAATGGCAGGTCATCTAGTCAAAGCCGGTTTTGAAGTCACGGTATTTAACCGTACTCATAGTAAAGCGCTAGACTGGGCTGATAAACACCAAGGTAAAGCGGCAGAGTCTGTGGCTGAGTGTGTAGCCGAAGCTGATGTAGTATTGGTCTGTGTTGGTAACGATGACGACGTACGCAGCATGACAACCAGCGAAACGGGCGCATTGGCAGCAATGAAGCCAAACGCGATTCTTGTCGACCACACAACAACGTCTGCAATCCTGTCTGAAGAACTTGAAGTAGCTGCAAAGCAAGCAGGTGTTCGCTTTATGGATGCACCAGTGTCTGGTGGTCAAGCGGGCGCAGAAAACGGCGTACTAACTATCATGTGTGGTGGTGAACAGGAGCTATTCAACGACCTTCAACCTGTATTTGAAGCTTACGGCAAGTCGTCAGTTCTGATGGGTAAAGTCGGCCAAGGCCAGCGCGCGAAAATGGTTAACCAGATCTGCATTGCAGGTGTATTGAACGGCTTATCTGAAGGCTTGGTACTTGCAGAGAAGTCAGGTTTGGATATCCCAACTCTGGTTGATTGCCTTAAAAACGGCGCGGCAGGCTCATGGCAGATGGAAAACCGCGCTACCACAATGGCGCAAGATAAATTCGATTTCGGCTTCGCAATTGATTGGATGATCAAAGACTTAGGCTTCTGCTTAGATGAAGCAGAACGCCAAGGCATCCAACTTCCGTTGACGGAAAAAACCAACAACGCATACAAGACATTGTCTGCTGAAGGACAAGGCCGCATGGACACATCAGTATTGATGAAAGCTGTAGTTGAAGAGACGAAGAAGTAGCAAGACAGAAGTAATTGAAGCTTCGTTTAGATAACTAAAAATAGCCGCTGATTAGCGGCTATTTTTTTGTTTGTGTTAGCTAACTTTATTTAGAACTTTCAGGTGTGTTGGTGGCTTTAATCCCTAGATGTGCTAAAGGCAGAAGTAGCTCATTGGACATCACGTTGTGATAGTTACCTTTATGAACCAAATCTTCATCACTCTCATCAAGAACCAGTTCGATATTGCTTGCCAGATCCGGAAGTAATAAACGAAATGTGTATTCCTTTACACGATTTAAGAAATCAGCCCCTAATTGCGTCAGTTCATCACCAATTACCACTAAATCAGGGTTTAATTGGTTAATATTGTTTACTAATCCATGTGCTAAACACTTAGCTAAGTAATCAACCGCGTTTATCGCAGCAGATTCTCTGTCATGAAATGCATTTATTACCATTTCAAAGTCCGCGGATGCTAATGAGGCCTCTTCCTTGTAACGTTCAACCAAGGCCGTTGTTGAGCTATACAGCTCAAGGCAACCTAGATTGCCACACTTACATTGCGGCCCTTGAAAATTGATCGATGTGTGACCAATTTCTCCAGCCGTCCCTAAACTACCGTGATAAACCTGCCCTTCAATTACTAAGCCTGAACCTACACCCTGCCCAAGAGATACATACAGTAAAACACTTACTTCATAAGTGCTTTGTAACTGGCGCCAAACCGCGAGTGCAGCCAATTTTGCATCATGGCCTGCATAAATTGGATAGTCTGGAAATTGCTCTCGCATGTGGGAAATAAAATCAACATCTTGCCAATTTTTTGCGTCGGTCATCAGTATAATTTTATTATCTTGCTCTAAGAATGGGCCAGGCATCGCAAGCGAGATCCCTAAAATATCACCTTCCTGCTCATTCAGAACATCGCTCACTTGCTTGGTCAAATACTCGATCAGCTCTTCTGGGCTATTATCAGTATTAATTGGTTTGACTATGCTGGTTAGCGAAACACCATTGAGATCGTAGATATCAATTGAGAAGTTAGTACGCTGTATTCGAACGGACACAATTCGTAGATGTTGGGTATTGAACCCCAGATAGATAGAGCTTCGACCACGTGCCGCTTTTCGCACACCAGTTTCAACAATAAGCCCTTGTTCTATTAGAGGTTTTATCACTCTAGTTACCGTCGCTTGGTCAAGTCCAACCAATTGGCTGATCTCTTTTCTGGAGCAACTACCACTATTGTGAAGTGCATTAAGAATGACGCGCTTATTATGATTTTGTACATCATCTAACGAAACGCCCAGTCCGCTTCTCATAGGCTTATTCATAGTTCTCCTGACCAATTTAATCTGCAATAACGTTCCAATGGATCTACACAATATATAGAAAAAGTTAAATTTCAATAAAATCATATAGTTAGAAATTGAGTCTACTTTACTTATGTGAGCGCAATCTCAAGTTCATCATACTATATTTGTTAGCTGCAATTAAATGAAATATATTTGATTGCAGGTTGCAATTAAATATATTTCGATAACATTGGAGGTCCTTGTGGTATTCGATAAGAAGAAGCATCAGGCAATTATTGATCAAGTTGAAGAATACATCGCTGAACATAAAGATACGGTTAAGGAGCACCATTGGCGTGAACATTACCATTACCAAGCACCGGTAGGCTGGATTAATGACCCGCATGGACTGATTCAATATCAGGGTAAATATCACCTTTTCTATCAACACCATCCTTTCACTGGCAAGTGGGGAACCATGCACTGGGGGCATGCAGTCAGCGAAGATCTCATTCACTGGGAAACACTACCAGAAGCTTTAGCGCCAAGCGAAGAATATGACGGCTGGGATGGCGGAGGTATCTTCACGGGTAGTGCTGTGAATAACGATGGTGTGATGACTCTTTTCTATACGGGATGTGCGCAAGCTCGCCAAGTTCAATGTATGGCAACGTCGACTGATGGCGTAAACTTTGACAAATATGACGGGAACCCAATCTTATCCGATCCACCAGAGGGAATTAACCTACATGACTTCCGCGATCCAAAGGTTTGGAAGCATGAAGGCTCATGGTACATGGTGACCGGTGTAACAGATGGCGTGAGCGATCTAATTAACCCATCAAACTACGAGACCAATGGATTCGGTAAAGTCTGCCTTCACAAATCAGACAATTTAACCGATTGGGAATTCATAGGTTATTGTGTAGAGAGTATGGGCGAACTCGGGACAATGCTTGAGTGCCCAAATATCTTCAAATTGGGTGACAAACACGTCCTTATGTATTCACCTATGGGTATGCAGCAACGTCAAGTAGTTTACCTTGTTGGTGACCTTGATTACCGAACCGGTAAGTTCCATTGGTCTACGATGGGCTCTCTAGATTGGGGATTCGACTACTACGCACCACAAGTGTTCGATGATGAAAATGGGCGTACCCTAATCCAAGCATGGATTGGTTCATGGCCATTCATGCCATGGTGTGATGGCACTTACGATACCAGTGAACTGGGTTGGTACGGTAGTATCACTTTGGCCCGAGAGGTCTCTTTATGTCACGATGGGAAACTGAAGTTCATGCCTGTGCAAGAAGTTGAAAAATTGCGCCATTCTCCAAAAAGACATACAGAGCTCCAGTTAAACGATGGTGAAAAATTCACATTTGAAGCTGGTGATAATGTTCACTGTGAAATCATTGCGGACATTGACCTAGCTGCTAGCGATTGTGACAGCGTTGTATTTGAAATTCGCAGTAAAGGTGAGCAGAAAACACTGATTGAGTTGGATCTAAAGAAAGGCGAACTGGCTTTTGATCGTACTCAATCGGGCAGTCGTTCAGCCTTACGTAGAACATGTCCACTAGAGTGTGCGAGTAAAGATCGAGCAAACATCCGTATCTTTATGGACAGTATTTCTGTTGAAATCTTTACCGATGGTGGCCGTACTGTGATGACCAATAACATCTTCTCTGATGAAGACAGTACAGGTCTCTATGTATACGCTAAGAACGGTAATGCAAGAATTGAGACACTAAAAACATTCGGTATGAAAAGTGTTGCTGAGTAACTGATTCAGCTTTCTCCTTCTTCTTTTTAGCCCAGCTTATTGCTGGGCTTTTTTGTACCTCAAAAAGTATTCCCTTAAAAAAGTCCTTTTTATCCAACTCAAATAACGATCCTCAAAACAAAAACACGATCCTTTTCACATTCTAAATTCTATTTAATTGTTTCTTGCAATTAAATAGAATAAATTTAATTGCAAGAAACAATTAAATCACTTTGGAGAAGAAAATGGCTATCGTTACACTAAGACAATTACTGGATCACGCAGCAGAAAATGGTTACGCAGTTCCAGCATTCAACATCAGCAATATGGAGCAAGGGCTTGCTATTGTTCGCGCTGCAGCAAAATGTAATTCAGGTGTCATTCTGCAGGCGAGCATCAATGCTCGTAAAAGCTACGCTGGTGACGTGATGCTTTATAAGATGGTTTGCGCTCTCGCTGAAATGTTCCCGAAAACACCAATCGTTCTTCACCAAGATCATGGCAATAGCGAAGAAACATGCTTGTCAGCAATTCGCCACGGTTTTACATCGGTAATGATGGATGGCTCATTGGAGCGTGATGCTTCAACACCAAGCAGCTACGATTACAATGTAGATATTACTTCTCGTATCGCTCAATCTGCGCACTGGGTAGGTGCTTCAGTTGAAGGTGAGTTGGGTTGTATTGGCTCTTTAGAAACTGGTGAAGCTGAAGCTGAAGATGGCGTTGGTGCTGTTGGTATCCTTGAAAAGAGCCAATTGCTAACAGACCCGGATCAAGCCGTTGATTTTGTGAAAAGAACAAAGGTTGACGCACTAGCTATCGCTTGTGGTACAAGCCATGGTGCTTACAAGTTCACTCGCAAACCGGATGGCGATATCTTAGCGATGAACGTTATCGAAGAAATTCACTCGAAGCTCCCAACGACTCACCTAGTTATGCATGGTGCCTCATCGGTTCCTCAATACCTTCAAGATATGATCAATGAGAATGGCGGTGAAATGCCTCAAACATATGGTGTGCCAATCGAAGAAATTGAGCGCGGTATCAAACATGGTGTTCGTAAGGTAAATATCGATACTGATTGTCGTATGGCGATGTCTGGTCGCTTTCGTGAACTCGCGATGAAAAATCCGCAAGAGTTTGACCCACGTAAGTTCCTGTTAGCTGGAATGGACGAATTAACGAAGCTTTGTTTAAACCGATTTGAACGATTTGGTTGTGCTGGTCACGGTGACAAGATTACACCAATTTCTATGGATGATATGGCTGCACGCTACGCTAGCGGTGAGCTGTAATTCAAAGGAGTTCTACGTATGGGAAATTGTGTATTTATAGGCAGAAGCACGATTGATTTGATGAGCTTTGTTGAAGTGATGCCTGAACCTGATCAAAAGGTGAATGCAATTGCTGATTTTATTGGTGGTGGTGGGTCTGCACTCAATGCTGCCATTGCATGCAACGCATTAGGCTCTGATGTACACCTTTGGACATGTTTAGGTAAAGAGCACCTCTATAAATCGATAGTGACAGCAGAGCTTAATGAACACGAAATTTCGGTTGTGGATTTAAGTTTAGACGATGAATACCAGCTACCACTATCGAACATTATCTCTGCAAAGCAAACGGCATCTAGGCTCATCGTCAACGCTAGTCAGCCCGATTGCGAAAAGGTGATGAGTTTAGACCCGAAATGGCTAGATAATGCAAAGCTCGTATTACTTGATCAATATGAGCATCCGTTTGTTAGCGCAAACGTACAAGCTTTGGCTGAGTTTACTGGGGATATTGTGTTAGACGCTGGTACTTGGAAATCGCACAGCGAACAGTTTTTATCTCTCTGTACTATTCCTATTGTTTCAGAGGAATTCACCAATGGTGACAAAGATAAAATGCAGGCACTTTGCGACCAACACGGGATCAAAAAGTGGGCAATGACGCTGGGCGACAAAGGTGTTTTTTATAGTGATGAGTCCGGTAGCGGGTTAATCCCAGCACCTAAAGTGGATGCTATCGATACGCTAGGTGCTGGAGATATTTTCCATGGGGCTTTTTGCCATTACTACTTGGAGAGTCAAGATTTCCGTGACTCTCTGAAGAAAGCCAGTCACATAGCGGCATTATCATGTACCGAATTAGGAACCAGATCATGGCTAAAACACATTCGTTAACGGTTGATGACATTGCAAGCGTTCCTCAACTGGTCGCCAACACCTACCAAGAGTCTGGGAAACAAATTCTTGTCATCGGTATCTCTGGTGCTCCAGCGACGGGTAAATCAACATTGTCTGAATCCCTACTGTCTGGACTGTCACTGTTAGGATTTAAAGCCCAACTGTGTCCAATGGACGGCTTTCACTACCCCAATTCGGTACTGAAAGAGAAAGGACTGACGTCAGTCAAAGGTAGCATCGAAACATTTGATGTAACCTCATTAGCACATTTGCTTTCCAAAGCGGTGACGCCAAACACTGACGCATTCTTTTGGCCGAAATACTGTCGTGAGTTACACGATCCCATTGCAAAAGGTTTTTTAATTGAGCCAGACACTCAAATTATTTTACTCGAGGGCAATTACATCTACTCAACCGACGAAGACTGGCGACCAGTCAGCGATTTAATTGACTTGAAGATCTTTCTCACAGCAAGTGAAGAAGTACTCAGAGAGCGATTAATATCAAGACACCTAGCTGGTGGAAAGTCGAAAAAAGAGGCGCTCGATAAAACCGAGCGCGTGGATCTAGTTAATGCGTTAAAAATAAAACAATACGAATCAAACGCAGACTACGTAATCCAGACGCACTAGAACAGCGTCCCATGTACCCTACAATTCTCATGGAGAGATCAAATGATTCTTAGCGAAAACAATAAGAAGATGTTCTTTTTAACATTCATTTGCGCTGCGGCAACGATTGGTGGGTTCCTATTTGGAATGGACACCATTGTTATTGGCGGCACGATCACGCAAATCACACAACAGTTCGAATTATCGACCTTACAACAAGGCTGGTATGTATCATCAGCGCTTGTGGGTTGCTTATTTGGTAGCATAATCGCAGGTCCTATTGCTGACTATGCTGGGCGTAAAAAACCTCTGATGCTAGGTGCTTTACTAGCTATCGTATCGGTGCTTGGCTGTATGTACGCAGACTCATTCAACTTACTGATCTGGGCACGTATCATTGGTGGCTTTGGCATCGGTATCGCGACCGTGGTTTGCCCTATGTACATTGCAGAAGTAGCTCCAGCAAGGCATAGAGGAAAACTCAGTAATCTGTTTCAAGTTGCTATTGTGATCGGTTTAACTTGCTCAGTGATCACCAACACATTGATTGTTAACTACAGCCAGGCTGCCGTTGTTACGGGTCATTACCTTGACCATTTCTTTATTATTGAAAACTGGCGTGGTATGTTCTCTGTTGAATTTTTGCCTGCAGTTATTTTCCTTGGTTTGGTAGCATTTTTTCCGGAATCTCCTCGTTGGTTGATATCTAAAGCTAGAGAAAAAGAAGCGGCTAACATTCTGAGAAAGTTTTTAACCAAGGGTGAAGCAGAAGAAGCGATTATTGAATGTCGTCAGGTAATTCGCTCAGAGAAAGCAGGATCATATAAACAATTAGTCAAAAATCCAGTGATGCGTTTCGGCTTGATGACGGGTGTATTACTAGCAATATGGTCAGAGTGGTCTGGCGTAACTGTTGTGATGTACTACGGCCCTGTAATGCTAGAAGAGATAATGGGCAACCAAGGTTCTGCACTGGGAGGTTTTGGTTGGATCTGCTTAGTAAGCGTTATTTTTACCTCTTTATCAATGGTATTCATCGATAAAGTGGGTCGCAGAAAAATGCTAATAACCTCTGCACTTGGTTGTTTCACTTGCTTGATTGGTTTGGCAATATTCTTCGACAGACCTGATACTCCACCTATGTTGATAGTTGGCTTAATGGCGTTCTTTGTTGCTTTCACAGCACTAGGTTTAGGTCCTCTGAAATTCACGATTTCAGCTGAGATTTTACCAACTTCAGTCCGTGGCCGCGCGGTCTCAATAACAACGGCAGCAATCTGGATTCAAGGTGTTATCTTGAACTCATTTACACCAGCTTTTAGAGAATCATTTGGAACATCGGCACTGTTCATCATGTTCGCGATTATCCTGCTTGGCCAAGTTTGGTTTGCCATCAAAATCCTTCCTGAAACAGCAAATCGCAGTTTAGAAAGCATCGAGAAAGAGTTAAAGCAACGATTTGATATAAAAGAGGTCGAAGGTAAAGAACTTCAACCAAAGCAAGTATAACGATTTAATTAATACTGTTATGAGTAGAGTCTCCACCATATAGGAGGCTCTTTATTTTCAAAAAACTCACCACATACATTCCCCACTCCTGCCCCAACTTAATCACTCCATCGTTTTCACCTATTGAATCTATCGTTATTTCCCATTAAACAAATGTAAACATTGAAGTTATATTCTTGGTGGGCAGAAAAGAGCTTTTGAATATCCATTAACCACTCGATTGGTTTGATGGTTAGCACGCATTGGAGAGCAACCATGCAGATGTCAAAAAGCTTTTTATTAATTACAGTTGGCTTAGCCAGCACATCTCTACAGGCTCAAACCCTGACCAGAGACAACGGTGCACCAGTAGGTGATAACCAAAACTCCATAACAGCAGGTGAGAATGGCAGTGTATTACTGCAAGACGTCCATCTGATCCAAAAATTGCAGCGTTTTGCCAGAGAACGTATTCCTGAGCGTGTTGTTCATGCTCGTGGTACGGGCGCACATGGTGAATTCGTCGCTTCTGGTAATTTTAGTGATTTAACGGTTTCCGACCCTTTTACTAATAAAGGTAAGGTGACTCCTGTTTTCGTTCGTTTTTCGACCGTTATTCACTCAAAAGGATCACCAGAAACACTTCGTGACCCACGTGGTTTTGCCACCAAATTTTATACTGAACAGGGTAACTGGGATCTGGTAGGGAATAATCTGCCTGTGTTCTTTATTCGTGATTCGATTAAGTTTCCGGATATGGTGCACTCTTTAAAACCGTCTCCAGTCACCAACGTTCAGGATCCAAACCGATTCTTCGACTTCTTTAGCAGTGAGCCGGGTGCGACCAACATGTTGACTTGGGTGTACAGTAATTTAGGTACGCCAGCGAGTTATCGCACAATGGATGGCTTTGGGGTTCATGCCTATAAGTGGATCAATAAGCAAGGCGACGTGAACTATGTGAAGTTCCAATGGAAGAGTCAGCAAGGTGTTAAAAGCCTTCGCCCTGATCAAGTCACTGAGATGCAAGGTAAAGAGTTCAACCATCTTACCAATGACCTTTATGCTGAAATTGGCCGAGGTAATTACCCTCAATGGGATCTTTACGTGAAGGTATTGTCTCCTGAAGCATTGAGCAAACTTGACTATAACGGACTCGATGCAACCAAAGTATGGCTGAATGTGCCAGATCAAAAAGTCGGCACTATGACGCTGAATCGTCTACCAGAAAATTTCTTTTTAGACACCGAACAGGCGGCATTTGCGCCTTCGAATCTAATTCCTGGCATCGAGCCATCGGAAGACCGTTTGCTGCAAGGTCGCTTGTTTGCTTACGCCGATACACAGCTTTATCGCTTGGGCGCTAACCTGTTCCAACTACCCGTTAACCGACCGTTAGCGCCAGTGAGCAGCCATAACCAAAATGGTTTGAGTAATAATGCATCACTAAGCCATGGTGCTGTTAACTATGAGCCAAGCCGAAAGCTAGAGTTGGCAGAAGATGCTCAATTCAAAGCCGTAGAAACCAAACTTGTTGGTACGGTGCAACAAAAAGCGATCAGTAATCCACGAAACTTCTATCAAGCGGGTGTGCAGTACCGCAGCATGAGTGAACAAGATAAAAGTGATTTGATTACAAACTTAGCAGGTGACCTAAATAAGGTTATGGATAAAGAAGTTAAGGAAATCATGGTGAGCTACTTCTATCGTGCAGATAAAGAGTATGGAACGCGTTTGGCTAAAGCAACTGACACCAGTATCTCACAAGTCAAAAAACGCTCCCAAGTGAACGACTAGGCAGTACTGTAAGGCGTAAAGTTTTGGCCTACGGGAGATTTATCTGCTCTTTTCTGCCCGAAAATCAGGACTCCTGTAGACCATTCTCTAATTATGTTAGTGAGGGGGAATAAATGAAAATCGTATTTTTGCTTAGTTCCATTGTTTTTTCTTTGAGTTTATCGTTCAGCTTATTGGCTGCAGATAACCAACTGGAAGAGGAGTACCAATCTCTGGTTGGGCTGTTCTTTGATGCCGCACGCATCGGCAATAATGAAGTGGTCGATGCATTTGTTTCGCAAGGTTTCCCTATTGATCAACGTAATAACCAAAGTTACACAGCACTCATGGTTGCGGCTTATCAAGGAAATAGAGAAACCGTCCGCTTGCTACTCGATTCTGGGGCGAATGCGTGTTTGCAAGATAAGCGCGGTAACACAGCTTTGATGGGAGCACTTATAAAACGTGAAATTGGTATAGCGAAAGATTTGTACCAAGCGGAGTGTGCCTCAGAACTGCGTAATAAAGCAGGGCTTAATCTGAAAGAATTTGCTGAAATCTATGGTCAATCTAATGTACTAAAATCCCTTAAGTACTGAATGAAGAGTACTAATAACAATAAAAGGACGTAATGATATGAACAAAACAACATGGCTTGCTGCACTCACCCTTATTTCTTCTTCTTCTGTTTTCGCTGAAGCGGTGAGTGTTGAAATGATCGATCTTGGCTCTGGTCAGTCAGCCGGAACAGTGATGATAAGCTCAAGTGATTACGGAGCTGTCTTTACACCAGAATTGAAAGGCTTACCAGCTGGTACGCATGGCTTTCATGTGCACGCGAATGGTTCATGCGATAGCATCACAAAGGATGGCAAAACCATACTCGGTGGAGCTGCAGGAGGACATTATGATCCAGAGGAAACGGGTAAACATGGTTTCCCTTGGACGGATGATAATCACCTTGGCGATTTACCACCGCTTTACGTTAATGCTAATGGAGTAGCCGACCAGCCAGTGATGGCGCCAAGAGTTACATTGGATGACGTAAAAGGCAGAGCCTTGATGATCCACGCAGGCGGTGACAACCACTCTGACCATCCAGCTAAGCTTGGCGGTGGTGGTGCACGCATTGTATGTGGCGTGATTAAGTAATCCCCTTTTTAAAAGTCGTTAAAACGCTCCAATTTACTTTGGAGCGCTTTTTGTATTCAGAGGTGACACTTATCTCTAACGCAGAACTCTCATTAATCACTTAGGCTTTTGTTTGGATGGACGCTCTTCAAAGGCTCTAGCTTTTCAATTAAAAAATCAATAAACAAACGGATATGAGGTCTTGGGTATTGAGTGTTTTTATATATTGCGAATATTTCACCACTCCCTTGCTCACTGTGCATTGATGTCCAGTGAGGGAGTAACTCCGTTAACTGTCCATTTTCCAAGTACGGTTGTAGCATCCAGTCAGATAGTAAAAGAACGCCAACTCCGCTTAGCGCAGCATGTAAAAGAGGTGAGCCGCCTTTTGATATCAAATTGCCTGTCACTAACACTTTTTTGTTAACTGCATTTTTCTTAAAGTACCAATAGTTTTTTTGCCGTTCATGACTTATCAACAAACAGTTGTGATCTTGCAACTCTTCGGGTTTATCGATAGTTCCATACTTTTCAGTATACGACGGGGCTGCGACCAATGACGCGTTATTTGTCAGTAGATGACGAGCCTTGAGTCGACTGTCTTGTGGTGTGCCAATACGGATAGCCACATCAATATTTTCACTGTTTAAATCGACCACGTTGTTATCTAGTTCTAACTCAACTTGTATTTTAGGGTATCGCTCAAGGAACTCTGGAATTAATGGAGTAAGGCACAGATTACCAAAGCTTTCAAAAACGGAAACTCGCAGCACCCCTTCAGGATCGCCTTGATTACCTTTCATTTCTTCTAACAATCTATTGCTATCTTGTAATATTTTGGCCGATTTTTGGTAAAAATATTGACCTTCTTCAGTCAGCATTAGCTGTCGTGTACTGCGTTTAAAAAGTGAAGTTTTAATCTTACTTTCGAGGCTATCTATATTTCTTGCTACAGAAGATGGAGCCATATTCAAGGCTCTACCTGCTTGAGAAAAACTTCCAGACTCCACGACTTGGTCAAATATTTTGATTAGCTCTAACACATGCTCACCTTTGCATTTTGTGCATAAATGATTCGTATAATATGTGTATTCTGCTTATATTTCGAATGGTGCACAATAACGTTGTCGCATTAATAGCGACATTCATTAACTAAATCTAGGTGCCAAAATGTTAAAACGTATCGATATTGCACAAGTTCAACCTGATGCTTTAAGCGCAATGCTGTCTATCGAAGGCTATTTATCTGATGTTAAGTTATCTAGCGAACTAAAAGAAATGATCAAAATCAGAGCGTCAATCATCAATAAATGTGCTTACTGTATCCAAATGCACACAACTGAAGCGTTGAAGAGTGATATCTCACAGCAGAAATTGTTTGCTCTGTCAGCATGGCAGGAGTCACCACTGTTTAATGAAACGGAGCGAGCAATTTTGAGTCTAACGGACGAAATGACGCTGATTTCAAATTCGGGTGTTTCGGATACAACTTATCAGCAATGTCTAAGCTTATTAGGAGAAGAGTTACTCGCACAATCTATGATGCAAGTAATCATGATTAATGCTTGGAATCGCTTTGCACTTGCTATAAAGATGACTCACGAATAAAAATTAAAATCAGAACAAATCCAGATAGCTGTCACTTAAAAAGGTTACAGGCTCTTTTGAGTTTGTAACCTTCTAAATTAATTAGGACGATTCTTCGTGATTTTTGATTGGTACTAGGGCTGAAAACGTCACCACTCGTGCTTTTTGTTTCCCACTCACACCCTCTCCAAACCATTCACTCCTTGTCATGACCATTCGTCGCATTGATAAAACGGCGTGACAGTTTGTGGTTAACCTTTCAACGTCAACATTTGAAAGGGATTAGAAATCATGACTACTTCACACTCATTAAATTCAGGCTCTACCACTTCTTTGTTTAAGCGTTCATTACTGATTGCGCTTGTTTCGTTTGCTCCGTCGTTAGCTTTAGCGAACCCGAGTTCAGACGTGCTTGATATTTACAACCAAGCGGCGCAAGGCAATGAAGATTTGGTTGAGGTGGCTTACGAGCGCCTGAATGACACGCTGCAACAAGACGGTGCGACGCCACTGACCTTGGTCTACTTAGGAAGCACAGAAACCTTAATGGGGCGTGATGCGTTCTTACCTTGGAATAAGATGAAGTATGTGGAAAAGGGTTTATCGACCATCGATAAATCACTGGTTCTGCTTAAAGACGAAGACCAACCGATTCATGAGCAACCTCGTGTTCAAGGGCTACCAGATTCGTACCTAACTCGCGCTATGGCTGCGGTGACTTACACCTCTCTACCAGACATGTTTAATCACTTTGATCGCGGTTATGACCTGTTCCTTTCGCTACTCGCGGAAGATGAATTTCAACAACAGCATTTCTCTGCAACTTCATGGATTTATCGTTACGCAATTACCGCATCGATTCGTGCTGAAGACCTAACGCAAGCGCAAGCATGGTTAGAACAAATGGAAATGGCCGATGCAGACAACATCGAAACCATGACTGCTAAAGCTCTTCTTACGAAAGCGAAATAATGGACGCGCAAGGTAAATAACAGGGGCGAATGCTCAAGAGTCGATGGGTATCAGAGGACAATGAAATGATTGAATTTAAAGGAATCGGCAAGTCGTATCTCACGGGCGGTCAACGTGTCGCTGCTCTTAAGGGAGTCGATGGTCAGATTAAACGCGGTGAAATGGTGGCACTGTGCGGCCCGTCTGGGTCAGGGAAAAGCACACTGTTGAACATTCTTGGCTTGTTAGATATGGACTATCAAGGCGAGATAAACATTGATGGCAAAGCGTATCCAACTGATCAGATTGCTGCTGCGCGTTTTCGCCGCCAGTCGTTGGGTTTTGTGTTTCAGCGCTTCAATCTGGTTCCTGTAATGACTGCGCTTGAAAACGTCGCTTATCCATTGATGTTGAACCAATGTTCGAAACAAGAACAGCAGACCAGAGCGCAAGAGATGTTAGAGCGTGTTGGGCTAGGAGATTACGTTCATCACCGCCCAGACAACCTTTCAGGCGGTCAGCAACAACGTGTCGCGATAGCCAGAGCACTGATCCACAACCCAAGCTTAGTGATTGCCGATGAGCCGACCGCGAGCTTAGACAGTCATACCGCAAACCTTGTGATCGACATTATGAAAGAGCTTGGCCACGAAATGGGCACTACCTTTATTGTCGCAACGCACGACCCAAGAATGGCGCAGCGCTGCGACCGAGTGATTGAACTTATCGACGGCCAACTGGCACCACAAATCACAGCAACGGAGGCGATCTCATGGGCAAGTTAACACAAAGAATGAGCACGTTTTTACTTCCAACTTCGGTGCGTTTGGCGTGGCTTAATCTATTAAGAAATGGTCGCCGCAGTCTGCTTTCTGTATTGATCATCGCCATTGCCGTATTTGCGTTGACGTCGGCAGGAGGCTATGGGCTTTACACCTACGAATCCTTGAGAGAATCGACCGCGCGCGATACTGGCCACCTTACCTTGAGCACGCCGGGTTATTTTGAGCAAGATGAAGACATGCCGCTGAGCAATGGTCTGGATAACGTTCAAGCGCTAACCAAGAGCATTATTGGCGACAGCGACGTGCGTGGTGTTCAGCCAAGAGTCTACTTCAGCGGTTTGGTTTCTAACGGCAGTAAGTCGACCATCTTCATGGGAACGGGCGTTAATGAGCGCGAGTTCGACATGAAAGGGCCGTTCCTTGATGTGCGCAGCGGTCAAACCCTCTCGGATGTGAAATCACCAAGATACGACAGCCAAGAGCCACAAGTGATGCTCGGAACCGACCTTGCTCGTAACCTCAACGTGGCCGTTGGTGATTGGGTCACATTGCTTGCGACGACCAGTGATGGCGCATTGAATGCCTTTGATTTTAAGGTGCAGGGCATTTACTCGACTGGCGTGCCTGAGTTGGATAAGCGTCAGTTGTACGTACACATCATGACAGCTCAAGAGCTTTTAGCTTCAGACAAAGTTAGTACCTTGTCGGTATTCCTTTTTGAAACCAACAAGACATCGACGGTTCAACAACGTATTCGAATGGCTTTGGACAAGCAAGATGCTCAACAAGGTTCTGAAATAGAGATCACCCCATGGCAAGATCGCGCGTTTTTCTACACCAAGGTTAAAGATCTTTATGACCGGATCTTCGGCATTATGGGCGCGGTGATGGCATTGGTAGTGTTCGTGTCGCTGTTTAACACCATGACCATGTCGGTGACGGAGCGCACTCGTGAAATTGGCACCTTGTCGGCTCTTGGTAGTTACCCTTCTGAAATCGTCGCAGGCTTCTTAAAAGAGGCGGGATTACTGGCGGTAATTGGCAGTGCGATAGGCGCACTAGTGAGCGGTTTAGTGTCGGTGTTGTTACTGGTAGTCGATATACAAATGCCACCACCTCCGGGTCGAACCGAAGGTTACCCACTCAACATTTACTTCTCATTAGAATTGGTTGGTTACGCGACGTTAGGTGTGCTGACGATATGTTTGCTGGCTGCTTATTTCTCTGCTCGTAAAGGCGTGAATAAGCCAATCACGGAGGCGCTGGTTTATGTGTAAATTAACTCGTTCATTCAATACCTTGGCTTTCGCGTTGGGCTCTGTTTTAGCTTTGGTTCTAGTATCGACACCAAGCTGGGCAGTCGATTCACAGCAAGTTACCGAGATGATAGCCAAGGCAGACAGCTACCGTTTGAACAGCGAACAGGCGTCGAAAGTGGTTTCTCTGGTGGCGTTATATCAAGACGAACAACTCGATAAAACACGTGAGTACAACGTCTACACAAGACCCAATCGAGAGTCGTTAGTGGTGTTCAAGTCGGCTGTCGAGGCGGGTCAAAAGATGCTGATGATAGAAGACAACTATTGGTTATTGATGCCGAAATCTCGTCGTCCAATTCGTATTACCCCGATGCAAAAATTGCTTGGTGAAGCTTCGGTTGGTGATATCTCAACGCTCACTTGGAGCGAAGATTACCAAGGTGAGTGGGTTGTCGAACAACAGGTTGAGGTGTCAAGTGGTGATCTGCTTGATACCCATCACTTAAAACTCACCGCAAAAACTAAGGGCGCGAGTTATCAATCCATCGATCTGTGGTTAACGACAGAGCGCGCATTTCCAGTTAAAGCGGATTTGTATTTGCGTTCAGGAAAACTAGCCAAGCAAGCGTGGTTTACTGAAGGCGTGCGTGATGGCTTGCCGAGTGTAGTGTCAATGACCTTACTTGATAAGATTCAACCAAGTAAGAAGACCGTGATTGAGTACCGCGAAGTAAGCGAACAAGCCTTGGCAGACAAATACTACAACCCAGCTTACTTATCGCGTAATAGCGTATCTGGGCTTTAGGTGGATGCCATGAAAGCTTCTAGTCGTAAGCCTTACATCAAGTATTCAGCTGCTATTTTGCTTGCTTTGTCTTGCGTAAGTAACACGATTCAAGCGGATGAGCTGAGCTTGGCTTGGGATTGGCAACTCAGTGCCGAAGCGATTGAATCACGAGAGTCACCATTCACTCCTTTAGCATCTGATAATCGCCAGTCGCTCAATGGTTTACTGGATCTTGAGGTTGGTTATAACAATTGGCTTGGCCTGTTTGCAGTCAAAGCCAACGATATTTTGAGTAACAATCCTCAAGGACAAGAGGCGAGCTTTGAATCGGAATTCATCGTGCGCGAGTTGTTTTGGCAAGGTGGTGTTGAGGTGTCTAATTCTATAGTCGGTGACCACTACCTCGATGTGACGCTCGGCAAGGTTCGCCTCGATTGGGGCGTGGGTTATGGCTACCGACCGCTAGACATCATCAAGCCTTATCGCCAAAACCCAGTAGGCATTGTCGCTGAGGAGGGGGCGGGTGTTGCGTCGGCGTCACTGTTCGATATGACGGGCGAATGGACACTGCTTTACAGCGATTCGTCATGGACTTCTCAAGACGTAAATGAATTCGAAAAGCAGAACCAGCAACAAGGATTTGGCTTACGTCGTTACAACCTAGTGGGTGACCATGAGTATCAGTGGGTCGCTTATTATGATGATGTGCGCCACGGCTTGCTTGGAGCGAGTTTGGTTTCGGTCTTAAACCTTGCATGGGAGTTTCATGGTTCGGTGGTCTATCAACGACAAAGCCTTGGCTACAGTCAGCCGGATTCAATGCTTAAACCGGTTTATCTTGAAGAGCAGGGCGAAGCTTATCAAGCGTTAGCAGGACTAACATGGGCCAATGACACGGGCCACAATGTGGTGTTGGAATACTGGTTTGATAGCCGAGCGTGGAGTGACTCTGAGTGGCAAAGCGCAATAGAAAGTGCCGAGCCTTTGTCAGTTAATCCGATGACAGCATTGTTGGCAGGCTCTTACGCGCAAGGTTATCAGCACGCCAATTTGGTTCAACACAACATCATGTTTCACTGGTCTTTGGACTCGACACATGGCTGGCTTGAAGATATCACGCCAACATTTGATGTGATGTTGTCTCCACAAGATGGTGGTTTTATTGCTACTCAGTGGCTCAACTATCAGGCGTTAGATAATGGTGATTCATCGTTGGAATTGGAACTTGCTGCACGCTTTCTAGGCGGTAAAAGTGATTCTGCTTACGCCAACTTACCCGATAGTCATATGATTCTTATAAATATCAAAGGACGATTTTAATGAACACTTCTTCAAACAGTCGGTTTTCATGGATCAAAAGCTTTGCGTTCACCACGCTATTTTGTGTTCTTATTGCGATTACAACCCATACGATTTGGGGCGGCGGATTAACGGTTAACCTAGCAATCAGTTTTGGCTTTGGCTACAGCGCGGTGGGTTCTTCTTTCATCTTGGTTAAGTTGTTCAAGAGAACATCCCGCACGCTTGAAGTGGGTATCTCAATGGTGATCGCGATGACCTTTGGTACCTTGAACGCGCACTATTGGTTGAACGGGTATTTTGGGGCCAATATCTCGGACCTTAAATCTGTCGTGTTGCTTGGTGTGATCTTCTGTTCGGTTTGCTATTACTATTTCTACACACGAGAGCAGCAGTTACGTGCCGATAACGAATTAGAAGTGGCCAAGCGCCGTCAGGCCGATCAAGAGAAGGTGGTGGTGCTGAGTCAGCTTAAACAACTACAGAGCCAAATTGAACCGCACTTCTTGTTCAACACGCTTGCGACCATCAATGTATTGATTGAGAGTGACAGCGCGAAAGCCAAGTTGATGCTCGAAAAACTGACCGACTTGTTGCGTGTGACTTTGAAGAATAGCCGCACTGAGCAATCGACCATCGCACAAGAGGTCGACTTGCTGGATGCTTATCTTAACATCCAGAAAATTCGTTTAGATGAGCGCTTAGCCTTCTCGATTGAAACGAACAACATTAGCGATCAGCAAGTGATTCCGCCCTTCTTAATTCAACCCTTGGTTGAGAACGCATTAACTCACGGTATTGAGCCAAAAGCCGCAGGTGGCGAAGTGAATATCCGTATTACCCAGCAAGCTGAACAGTTGAAGATTGAAGTGTCAGACAGTGGTGCTGGGTTGAAAACGCCCTCTGCGAATACGGGGCACGGTGTTGGGTTAAGCAATATTCGTCAAAGAATCGAAACCCTTTATGGTGATAAGGCGAGTCTAACTATTACTGAACAAACTGAGGGCGGGGTAGTGTCGACGATCCTGTTACCGCTGACTGACGCAGTTGTCTAGAACTACGCACCAGAAAGTACAGAACAGTGACGAAAAATAGACGATTTACAGTGTGAATTTAAAGGATTAACCATGAACAACCCAGCAATACAGCCGAGCGTAACGGCGATTATCGCAGATGATGAAGCACTGTTAAGGCATCACTTAGACAAGAGCTTGGCTGAGGTTTGGCCGGAGCTAGAGATCGTCAGCAAGGCACAAAACGGTTTGGAGGCGATGCAAAGTATTCAGCAGCTTAAGCCCGACGTGGCGTTTCTCGATATTCGTATGCCTGAGCTGGATGGAATCTCACTAGCGAAACAACTCAACAAGCTAGATTCGCCGCCATTGATTGTGTTCATTACGGCTTATGATGAATACGCAGTTAAAGCCTTTGAACACAATGCGATGGATTACCTGCTTAAGCCAATCAATGAAGAGCGCCTACTTGCTACCTGTCAGAAGGTGCAAGCGCGTCTGACGAGTAACCAATCGCAAATAGGTAACCTCCCCGAACAACCTGATATCACGGCGTTAATGGCTCAGCTTCAACTGCTATCCCAATCGACCTCACAACAAGTTCAGCCTCCTTATCTATCGCAGAAAAAGTATCTCACGTGGCTCAAAGCCAGTGTTGGGGAAGACATTCACCTAATCGCCGTCGATGATGTCGCTTACTTCAAAGCAGAAGACAAGTACGTCTCGATATTCAAAAAAGGCCAAGGCGGCTCTCTAGAGGAGTTTATTCTTCGCGTGTCACTAAAAGAGCTGATCGCCCAACTCAATCCTGATGAGTTCTGGCAGATCCACCGCTCGGTGGTGGTGAAAGTCTCCGCCATTGATAAGGTGAAGAAAGGCCTCTCAGGCCAGATGTCGGCTTATGTGTCAGGGGAAAAACTACCGATCAGCCGTGCTTCGCAAGCGTTGTTTAAGGGGATGTAGAGAACTAGCTTAAAGGGATGTAATAGGTTCTTATTAAAACGCTAATTCAAATGAATACAGTGATCTTACATATCACTTGGTAATTTATAAAATAAAGATCCAGATCACAAAGATACTCATCTGGTTCAATATTAAATAATAATCGTTAACTCAATCTGTATATTGTCGATGAATGACATTAAGAGGTTGTTATGAAAACATATTATTTAGCGACGGCTCTATGCCTAACTTTGGTTGGCTGTAGCTCAACACCAAAAACCACCGAAAACTTAATCCAGCCGGATCCTGCATGGAAGTCAGGTCAGCTGGAAAACGGTTTTACCTATCATGTTTATCCTGATCATGAAGCATCGGTATCTGTACGTCTAGTCGTTCACGCGGGTTCGATTCAAGAGACTGATCAGCAAGAAGGCTACGCGCACTTCTTGGAACACATGGCATTCAATGGCAGTAAGAACTTCTCTGAAAATGATGTGATTCGTCTATTCGAAGATGCAGGCGCTAGCTTTGGTGCAGATATTAATGCTTACACCTCTTATGAAGAGACGGTCTACCAGTTAGATTTGCCAGATAACATCCAATTGCAGTCTGCTCTAACGTGGATGCGTGACATTGGTGATGGTCTGGATCTATTAAGTTCAGAAGTTGAAAAAGAGAAAGGCGTGGTTCTTGGAGAGTTTCGTATGGCTCGCCTCGATGATAAGTCATTTGGAGAGATATTTTATGATCGCTTCATTGAAGGAGGTCCTTACGAATCTCAAGATGCATTAGGGACTAAATCGTCGATTGTTAATGCCACTCCTCAAGGTATCACTAACTTTTATCAGACTTGGTACCAACCTCAAATAGTCGAGCTGGTCGTTTCTGGTGATGTGGACATCAAAACCGTGATTCCACTCATAGAAGAAAAGTTTTCTAGTTGGGAGCGTGGTGACACGCCGAGACCAGAGAAGCAGAAAGTGACCTCGTTCAATGAAGATGATTATGTTGAATACGCAGGAAGAGAAGCACCAAGCATCACTCTGACGTTTAATCGCGGTTTATATCGCATCGAAAATCATGATCAACAGCATCAACGTTGGTTAGATGAAACCTCGCAACAACTCATTCGCCAGCGACTCGAAGCAGTATTCAATGATGCAGCGTTGCCGACTCAATGGATAGCGTCTGATAGCTATCGAATGGGCTCTCTGAACTATTCGTCAATAAGTGTTGGGTTTCCGGCTGGTGGTCGTGAAGTTATCCAACAAGAGTTACTCTCTACATTGGCATCACTGCGTGACTTTGGCGTGTCGAAAACGGATATCGTCGGCGAGCAGCACTACTACCAAGACTTGCTGGATAACATCGAGCATGATTGGGATAAAATGGACAGCGTTGAACACGCGAATTACAAAGCGAGTGCGCTTGTAACTGAGCGAATTGTCCAATCACAGAAAGACTATCAAGCGAGTTTGGAAGCTTTCATTGCTAACTTAAGCCTGGAAGCGATCAACGACAACATCACAAATCTGCTCTCTGATGATTACTTTCTTGTTATTGGCATGGACGATTCTGAAGATAGAACAGCTGTCGTTAACTCTCTAGATAGCTTAAAAGCGACTTACAGCGAGCCTGGAACCCCGCCGCTCGCTATTGCTTCTGTAAGTGCCTTTGCTGTTCCTAGTTCGAAGGGCGAGGTTGTACTTGCTGAACAAATGTCCATCGATCCATACATCCAAAAGTGGACGTTAAGCAATGGTATCGACATGTGGTATTTGCGTGATTATGTTGCAGGTGACGATGTTGGCGTGATGTACATGAGCCTCGGTGGAAAAGCTGCGTTGGATCCGAGCTTATACCCCGCCGTTGAGGTTGCGTTACCGACTTTCGCTCGAAGTGGCGTCGGTGAGTTTACGGGTTCTGAACTTCTAGCGTATTTTGATCGTGAAGATATTCGAGCGGATTCTTTTATTGGCAATACTCGCCATGGTATCGAATTTAATATTAAAAAAGATGGGCTTAAAGATACGTTTGCTGCGCTTTATACTTTCATCACAGCACCTAAAATCAACCCTGAGCAATTAGAGGCGGTGAAGCAAGAGTTTGTACAGGGACAAGAATCTTTCCTGAGCAGTCCTATCGGTCAGTTTGAGCGCGCAATAAACCAAAATATCTACCGTCCGGACAGTAGTCACCTTTTTGTTGATAAAGAGCGTGTTGAAGCGGTTTCAGTGGAAGATATCAGTAATCTTCATCAGCAGCTGTTTGGTCAAATGAGACATAACCAGCTAGTGATCGTGGGTGATATCGACCCAAGCGTATTGAAGCCTTTGGTTCAGCAATATTTGGCTTCGATTCCATTGGAAAAAGCAGTTGTGCCTGACTTTAAGGTGGCTTTCAAACAGCCATCAGAATCACGCATTGATTTGGCCATCAACAATGTTGATAGCGCAGAGTACGTCTTACGAGTCATCTCAGAGCCTGAAACCGAAGAAGGCTTTACGGCAAAAGATATCTTCACGGAAAGCTTGTTGGAACGACTGCTGGCGACTCGTTTAGATACTTATATTCGCGAAGAGTTGAGCTTGGATTACTCGCCTTATACGTATTCGGCGTCTGCAGACAGCGAGTTGAGTCATGAATGGGTCATCGGTGCGATGATAGCACCGGAGAACGTTGATAAAGTGGAAGTGGCGATTGATAAGGTGATTTCAGACCTTCTACAAGGTGTTTCTGAAGAGGAAATGCGAGCGGTTGTGAAACAGTTTGAAGCTGACTTCACGCCTCTCGAGATGAGCTCTATCGACCAAGCGTGGTATGTGTCTCGTTATCTACTTCATGGTTACGATATCGAAGCTTTGTCTCAAGTTGAGCGAGTGGCGAGATCAATCTCTGCAGAAGAGATGAATGAGTTAGTACAACGCATCTTTGGTGAAAATAGCCGTAAGGTTAAGAACATCATGCGTCCTAAAGCTTAAAACTTAAAGCTTGAAACCAACAAAGAGAGATAACTCAAAGCCAAGCGAGTGTCGCTTGGCTTTCTTGTTTTTCGCTATTCATAACATCTATCCATCACCTGTTGTTAAGTCGTTTTAGATCTATGTAAATCTAAATTGCGAGAACGCTTAATCGGTTGCATCGAATCATTTTCTAAAAAAATGTTTTAAATCAAGACAGCGTTTCATTTGTATTGTAGATTGACGATCTACGAGAATGTTGTTTGGATATTAGATTGCTTAAACTGGGTACCCGATTAGTCTTAATGTTGTTTTTACTGAGCTTTGGCTTAGTGAATTCTAACGGCTATTCGTTTCCTTCTAAGCCATTTCAAATATACTCGGCTCAAGAGCAATCTTCACAGAATGACCTGTGTAAACAAGCCGCTACGGATAATCCGTCGAGCTACTTAGAGTGCGATAAGGCTCAGTTTGGCACAGTGCCTTCTGGTGACAGTTCTAACTATCACGACACTGAGTCTAGCCTTCAAGCAGCAAACTTCAGACGCATGCTCAGCAATGAGCAAGAAAGTGTGGCCGATCTTGAGCCTGCTTATCATCTACTGATCGACTTCTCCCCCCTTCATTGCTGGCTTCTCTGCTTTTCAACACACCGTTGTTGGATTCCAAGCAGCACTGGACCAGCATTGTGAGTTCTCCGTCCTCCCGGCTTTCTGGGTGGAAAGAGGGCAACATTCAATACTCGCATTTTCGAGAACTTCTTAGCTAATCGTTTGACCCTAAATTGGTCGTATCGATGGTCATTTGTGCCCGTTGAACTCGCCAGTTAACCAAAACAAACATAGCGACATCAGCTTTAGCACCACTATCTTTCAATCAGCTTGTTCTGGTTGTGATTAGCCATCGCTCGTGTTCGCAAAACATTAGACATACCAATCGTAGTAAATAACTGGTCACCCCAGCTGGTTAAAATGCTCGATCACTGCTTTTTTTCGGTGCTATTTTTGAGCACGTATTTACGGTGATTGGTAAAAAGAAGAGATCTTGACTGTGAAAAAACGCATTCCAAGAAAACAAATTAACCACTACTCAAAGTGGAAATACGTGGTGCTTATCGCCACTATCATCATCATGATTCTAAGTGCCTTACCTTCTTGGTATGGTGAGAATGCATCGGTTCAAATTAATAATCGTTCTGAACAGACCATCGACGCCACTCAAGTGACGCAATACCTTGCTAGCGAGGGCATCCAAGCTAAATCTGCATTTCAAAAAGACAACCGTTTAGTGGTGATCTTGGAAGATGCAGAACAGCAAGCGAAGGCCAAGGAAGTGCTTAACGAACGTCTTCTAGACAAGGCAACGGTAGCGCTAGCAATGGAGCCTGCAGCACCAAAATGGCTGACTGACATGGGCTTCGCGCCGATTCAGCTCGGCCTTGATTTACGTGGTGGTGTGCAGTTCCTACTCGAAGTAGACATGGAACCGGTTTACCACGCACAAGCTCAATCTGTGGTGGACGAGATCACCAGCCAAGTACGCTATGCACGCGGCAAAGTGGTGAACAACCAAGTTCAGTTTGACTTTCGCACAGACGCTGATTTCGATAAAGCACAAAAACTGATTCGTGAAGAGTTCCCACAATGGCAACGTGACCGTTCAGATAAATCGCTAACGTTAACTCAGTCTGAAGAAGAGCAAAGAACGCTACGTAACCTAACGGTTCAACAAAACCTGCAAATCATGCGTAGCCGTATTGAAGAACTAGGTATCACAGAAGCGTCGATTCAACGCCAAGGTGAAAGCCGTATTCGTATCGAACTTCCGGGTGTCCAAGACCCTGCAGCCGCGAAAGACGTGATTGGTGCAACGGCATCATTGGCGTTCTACTCTGTTTACGATAACGCTACGCGTAATACTCAAACGCTAAAAGATACAGATGGCAACCGTGTCGTTGTTGCTCGCAAAGCAGTACTGAGCGGCGAACACATTATCGATGCTCGTAGTGGCATTGGTGAGATGGGTAGCGCAGAAGTAAACATCACGCTGGACTCCGCTGGTGGTAAGAAAATGTCTGAGTTTTCTCGTCATAACATCGGTAAGCCAATGGCGACTGTTTACAGCGAATACAGCCGTGACAGAGCCGGTAACAGCGAAAAAACCAGTGAAGTAATCAGTGTTGCGAACATCCAATCTCAATTGGGTAGCCGCTTCAGAATCACAGGTGCAGGCAGCATGGCGGAAGCACAAGAGCTTGCTCTACTGCTGCGTGCAGGTTCATTAACAGCGCCTGTTACTATCATTGAAGAGCGTACCATTGGCCCGTCTCTGGGTGCAGAAAACGTAACTAACGGCTTTGCTGCTTTGGCTCTTGGCCTTGGTCTTACTCTCACGTTTATGGCGCTATGGTACCGCCGTCTTGGTTGGGTCGCGAACTGTGCGTTGGTGGTTAACATGACCACATTGTTTGGCTTGATTGCCCTGTTACCGGGTGCGGTATTAACTCTGCCAGGTATTGCTGGCTTGGTACTGACTGTCGGTATGGCGGTCGACACTAACGTGCTTATCTTCGAGCGTATTCGAGACAAGATGAAAGAGGGACGAAGCTTTGCTAGCTCTATCGATCGTGGTTTCGATAGCGCGTTCTCGTCAATTTTCGATGCTAACGTCACTACCATGATCGTTGCTGTGGCTCTGTATACCATTGGTAATGGACCAATTCAGGGCTTCGCTCTGACACTGGGCCTAGGTCTTCTAACCAGTATGTTTACGGGCATTTTTGCTTCACGAGCAATCATCAACTTGGTTTGGGGGCGCGACCAGCGCCATGATGTAAGGATTTAAGCATGAGTATTTCAAATATGACTATTTCAGACAGCAATATGACTCGCCTTCGCAAGGTGATGTCTGTGATTTCTATTGTGCTGTTCATGAGCTCTGTGATGCTTGTGGCAGTGAAAGGTTTCAACTGGGGCTTGGACTTTACTGGCGGTGTGGTGGCCGAAGTTCAGCTTTCTGACCAAGTAACTAAAGACGATTTAAAAACAAAACTTGATGCCGCTTTCCAACAAGACGTTCAAGTGGTTGGTATGGCAGAACAAGAGCGCTGGACACTGCGTTACAGCCAATTAACGGATGCACCTCAGCCTAACCTAGTGGATGTTTTGTCATCGGTGAGCGACCAAGTACAAGTGCTTAACAACAGCGTGGTTGGCCCTCAAGTGGGTCAAGACATGGTTGACCAAGGTGGCTTGGCGGTATTGGTGTGTTTCCTAATGATCATGCTGTACCTGAGTGTTCGATTTGAATGGCGCTTGGCACTGGGTGCGCTTGCCGCGATAATCTATGACGTGACGCTTATCTTGGGTCTGTTCGCTTTTACTCAGTTTGAGTTCAACCTGACCGTATTGGCAGCGGTGTTGGCGATTTTGGGTTATTCATTGAATGACTCGATCATCATTGCTGACCGTGTACGTGAAATGCTGCGTGGTAATCCAAACGGTGATACAGATAACCTGCTTAACGAATCAGTGAAAGCGACTTTCTCGCGCACCATGGTAACTTCAGGCACTACGCTAATCACTGTATCAGCGCTTTGGTTGCTTGGTGGCGCGGCACTGCAAGGATTCGCAATTGCATTGGTTGTCGGTATTGTCAGCGGTACGTGGTCCTCAGTTTCTGTCGGCATAACACTGCCTAAGTTACTTGGCCTACAGCCTTGTCACTACCAAGTGAAAGCACCAGTAGAAGTTGAGGGTGAGTACCCTTAAGGTTTTTCTTAGCTAACAGCACGAGTTCGTGAGTAACGTCAGTAAAGCCCTTCGTTTTTAATAAGACGAAGGGCTTTATTTTTTATAAGAGTCAGACAGTTAGTCAAAAGAGAGGCTATTTCAAAAAACGATAGATTGAGCAGGAAAGCCCTTAGGATATGAAGTATGTTTATATGACGTCAGTAGAAATGAGGCAAGGGAATGGAATATCGACATCAATGTCATGTAGGCGACCACGGTGATGCACTGAAGCACCCCGTATTGAGTGCTCTGGTTCAGTCATTAATGCAGCAGCATTCACGCCTCAATGTTATCGACACACACTCAGGGACAGGGTGTTACGACCTCACCACTGCGCCAAGCAACCACGCGGGCGAATTTGCCGAAGGGGTTGGGTACTTATGGCGAAACAAAGCTTACCTTCCAGAGTCATTCGCGCCTTTTATGTCGGTGCTGGAATACTACAATCCTAATCAGCTTATCACGCTGTATCCCGGCTCTGCGGCCATTACCTATCAACAAGGTCGCAGCCAAGATAGCTTCTACTTTTCCGATATTCAGCAAGATGAAGCCGACTTACTTCAAACCAATATTGAGAAGCTACAACGTGATCTGGATGTCTCAAGCAAGCTCACCATTACCGCTGGCGATGGGCTTAAAGCGCTGCCTGATGATGTAGCTAAGCATGATAACCATCATTTGATCGTGATCGACCCACCCTATGAAACCGATGCTGAATATCTCGCAGTGATTGACGCTTTGGTGAAGGCTTATCAGCAATCTGAGAAAGTCTCTGCGCTGATTTGGTATCCGCTGTACACCGATGATAAAAGCTCACTGATTTTGAACCACTGCGTGACAGCGGTGAAAGATGGTTTGCTACCAAGCCCGATTAAATCGGAATTACGACTGCGCGATCCTAAGGGCGATGATCGCCTCATCGGTAGTGGGTTGCTACTGTTTAACCCGCCTCAAGGCATTGCCGGAAAAGTGGCTGACACGCTCGATTATTTACACAATCAGCTCGCAACCAATGGTGAGGGTTATTGGCAAATGAGAAGTCTATAAATCTGATTTATATGGGATTTAAGATTAATTTCTAGACGCTGTTCACTAAATCACTGTTATTTATGTGGTTTAAATTGACCAAACGCTAACTTTTATCGATTGATTAATTGCAGTGAATCATTTAAAAATAGAATATCAATGCGCACAAGTGCATAATGGCTCATAAGTTAAATAATTAAACTAGATTGTGGTTTACCCCCTAAACTGCATAAGGCTCGCACTAGTCACGCGAGCCTTTCTTTTGCCTGAAAGAAATGTTTAAAACAGTTGCTCTTCAATCTTTAGTGCTTTCTCAATGAGTTGTGCGTTGAACTTTACGGCATTTATAGAGTAGTGCGCTTCACGATGACAGGTCGGACAAAGTGCAATCACGTTTTCAGGACAATCTGCACCACCATCAGCCAACCGTGTCAGGTGATGCACTTCTAGGTAAGGGCCTGTCTTGGTCTCAAAAGGCGAAGGCATTTCACAACCTTCACAGATACCATTTGCCCTCTTTTTCGCGTAAAGCTTAATGGCTTCACTACGATATTTTACGTGTGCGAGTTGTTCTTTGGTGTCAGTTTGAAGTGGCGTTGAAGCTAAAGCGATGTCTCGTAATTGCTTCAAGGATTTACTTTTAGTTGGCTTCGTTAGATATGAAGCTTTTGGTGTTTGAATGGTATTACTGACACTTTGTGGGACGATATCTAGATGGAAAACTATTGCATCACGAAGTTGATCGTTCTTGTCGGGGCGTTGCTCAATGTGATGACAGATGTAGTTGCAAACTCCGACGAATCTAACAAAACCAGTTGAGACAGATTCAAACAAGAGAATCTCTTTAAGGTTGTTTTGGTGTTTAAAGATGGCCAAGTTTCCTTTAACCATTTTCATATCACCTTCTTGGCCTTCTCCTGTATATCGGAAAGTGCCGTCTGCACTAAAATCATCAGAGTAGCCAAATTCTTCACCAGCATCGCTAGTGAAGATAAATACATATGGGTGGGCTGCAGGCGTAGCTATACCACCATATTGCTGACCTTTGTAGCGACCGTGTATATCTGTGCGTCGATTGTAAACCTGTCCTACGTTGAACAATGGAGAGTCCTCGTTTCAATTCTAATTATTATTGATATTTTTATAATTTAAATTTGATGTAAAGTTCAAATATAACAGTGGTTTAGGTCAAAATATGCAAGTGAATTTTTGAGTGTGAAAAGGTATCGAATCGGTCACGTTTCTAAAGAGGCAAGCCTGCAGGACTCATGCAGGCTTGGTGTTTATTTAATGTTTTACCACTACAACGTTGGGTAATCGATATAGCCTTTTTCGTTGCCGCCAAACAGAGTAGCACCGTCGAGATCGGATAGTTCGCTGCCGTTTTGTAGGCGTGATACGAGGTCTGGGTTCGCTACGAATGGGCGACCAAATGCGACGAGATCGGCGTAGCCTTTGCTTAATACTTCTTCGGCACGCTGTGGTGTATAGCTGCCAGCGACGATGATAGTGTTGGAAAATAGTTCTCTTAGTTCCACTCGGAAGCTTTCAGGTATCACAGGCGCGTCATCCCAGTCTGCTTCTGATAGGTGCAAGTAAGCGATATCACGTGCTTGCAGCGCCTTTGACGCTTCTAAAATCGTTGGCACGATGTCTGGGCAGTTCATGTCTTTGAAGGTGATGAACGGAGCTAAACGAACACCCACCTTATCGGCACCAATCGCATCAATGACTGCATCTACCACTTCAATCAGAAAGCGAAGCCGATTCTCACGACTGCCACCGTAGTTGTCGGTGCGTTTGTTTGAATTGGTTCTTAAGAATTGATCGATGAGGTAGCCGTTACCACCATGGATTTCGACACCGTTGAATCCTGCCTCTACCGCTTTTTTCGCTGAGTTAGCAAAATCTTGAACAACACGGTTGATGTCTGTTTGGGCCATCTCTCTTGGTTGAATGCAATCCACCATGTTGCCGTTTCCATTCTCATCAGAAATCCAAACTTGAGTTTCTACCGGAGCCAGTGCCGAAGGCGCGATTGGCAGTTCACCTTTTTGGAAGGTTGGATGAGACACTCGACCCACATGCCATAGTTGGCAGAAAATCGCAGCGCCTTGATCTTTTGCGGCTGTGGTTACGCTCTTCCAACCTTTGATTTGTGCATCGGTATAAACGCCGGGTGTGAATGAGTAGCCTTGAGAGTCGTCGGATATTTGCGTGGCTTCGGTGATGATTAAACCTGCACTTGCGCGTTGTTGGTAATAAGTCGCCATAATGTCGTTTGGCACGTTTCCAGGTTGGCTAGTACGAGCGCGAGTCATGGGTGCCATAACGACGCGGTTTTGCAGTTCTAGGCCTTTGAGTTCTGATGTTTCGAATAATTTGTTCATGGTATCTACCTTGTTTTAATTCAGTGTTTTTAGTTTTGTGTTCGGCTATAAGCCGCGTTATTTGCTTTCTGCTGGGCTGAAAATCGAGTTGCTCTGAGGCTTGTCAGCTCGATTGGCTTTAGCGATAAGTAGCAAGCCAATGACAGGGACGACAACGGCTGCGAACGGAATCATTCCTGCGCCCAGTTGGCTGTCGAGTACCATGCCGCCAAGGAATCCACCGAAGGCATTAGCCAAGTTAAACGCTGAGATATTCGCTGTTGCTGCTAGCTCTTGGCCTTCGCCACCATGGTTCATTACTCGAAGTTGCATGGCAGGAACGTTCGCAAATGATGCAATACCAAAGATAAATGCAGCGGCAACGAATAGGATTTTGTTGTCTATCACAAGGCCAACCACAACCAATGACACGATCATTGCGACTGCCCAAAACATGGAAGCTTTGCCGAGGTTTTTATCTGAAGAGCGACCGCCCAAGGTGTTACCTATGATTAAGCCGACACCAACAATCACTAAGATCCAAGTTACTGACTCTTGGCCGTAACCCGTGATGTGCATGGCGATTGGCGCAAGGTAGCCGTAAAGCGTCATAAAGCCAGACCAAGCAAAAGCGGTGATTGCCAAGCTGATAAGCAGCATTGGATTTTTGAACGCCATAAGCTGAGTTTTGATGTCTTTCGCTTCGCTGTGACCTGTTGATTTGATTGACGTTAAGATTGAAATCATCGCAACTGTGCCAAGTGCCGCAACGGTAAAGAAGGTGGTGTGCCAACCGAATTGCAAGCTCACCCAAGTACCGGCTGGAACGCCAAGAACGTTAGCGAGCGTTAAGCCTGCGAACATTTGACCAACGGCGCGACCTGCCATTTTTTCAGACACTAAATTAGTCGCGACAACCGCACCAATGCCATAGAAAGGACCTTGCACTAAGCCTGCGATAACACGGCTCGCGAGTAGAAGTGGATAGCTTGGCGCTAAGGCCGACAATACGTTGCCGATGATGAACAGTGCCATTAAGCCTATTAGCACCATCTTCTTATTAAAGCGCGCAAGGTAGATGGTTAAGATCGGGCCGCCGATAACGATAGCCAATGCGTAAGCACTGATTAGATAGCCCGCTTGGCCTTCGGTGATCGAAAGGGATGTGGCAATTTGTGGAAGGATGCCTGCGATAACAAACTCAGCGGTGCCGATGGCAAAAGCTGCGAGTGTCAGTATCCAAACTTGGAATGGAATCTTTTCTTTATGGATAGTTTCTTGGTGGATAGCTTCTTGTTTCATGATGAGTTACCTATGTAAATTTTTGTTTGTTAGGACGTGTGATACACGCCCTAACGATTGTTCTTTGTGTCTTTGCGAGGTGTTAGCCGAGTAGAGCGCCGCCATCGATGTCGATGATTGAGCCGGTCACATATGGGTTATTAATTGCGAATAGGTAACCCATAGCCACCTCTGAAGGCTCGCCAACCTTGCCTGCGGGTAGATTGTTTTTGGCGTTGTCGTACATGCTTGCACGAGCAGAATCGTTCATGTTTTTGTAGGCTTCCGTCATGGTTAAGCCCGGGCTAATGGCATTGACGCGAATCGGTGATAGTTCTTTCGCCAGTATTTTAGTCACGCTTTCTAGTGCGGCGTTGATGGCGGTTTTGACGTAAGTGCCAGCGACAACTTTGCGTGACAACATGCCTGTGGTGAGGGTGATAGATCCGTTTGGCGTCATGTAACGTGCAGCGTGCTTAGCAACGTTTAGGCTTCCCCAAAACTTGGTATCAAATGCCGTTTTAGCATCTTCAATAGCTACGTCGGTTACCTTTCCAGCCGGAGCGGATGAGCCTGCCGTGACCACCAAGTGATCGAATGGACCAATTGATTCGAAGTATTCGCAAATCGACTTTTCACTGCTGATGTCCACACCGGTGTGGCGGCTCGCAATGTGTACTGTGTTGTCTTCGTTTCTCAATTGCATTGCTAATGCTTTGCCGATACCTGATGTGCCACCAATGATGACGAAAGTGTTCTTTTCTTGGTTTGTTAGTTCGTTGTTCATGTGCTGAATTCCTGCGTGTTCTGCTGATGGTTGTCATTATATTTATTCGACTAAATTTGATAATTGGCTAAAATATAAATTCATTATTCGGTTTAAAGGAACAATAGAGCGAGAGCACGAATAGTATGGATAAGTTTTCAGACATGGCGATGTTCGTCAGTATTGTTAAGCATCACGGTTTAGCGGCGGCTGGGCGAGAGCTGGGTTTATCTCCTGCGACCATGACAGCAAGGCTGCAGGCGCTTGAAGAACGATATGGTGTGAAGTTGTTGAATCGAAGCACGCGACATGTGTCTTTGACTGACTCAGGCGAGCTGTATCACAAGGCGTGTCTGGAGATCTTAGATAATGTCAGTGAGGCTGAAAACCTGATTCAAAATGGCGTCAAAGAGGTCAAAGGCCCATTAAAAATCGCCGCGCCGAAGGACATTGGAAAGCAATACATTCTGCCAATCTTGTCGGAGTTTTGTCAGAAATACCCTGACGTTATCCCTTACTTGTATTTGAACGATAACCTCTCGAATATTGCTGAATCCGGCATGGATATCGTGATCCGCTACGGTGAATTGGTTGATAGTAGTTTGATCTCTAGACGCTTATCACCAAGCCGACGAGTGCTATGTGCGTCCCCAGAATATCTCGCCAAACACGGCACGCCGATCAAGCCACAAGATTTGGTTGAACACGACTGCTTGGCGATGCTGCGCAGCAATGAGGAACTGAAAACATGGCACTTCCAAGATCACGACATGAAGAAGTCGATTACCGTTGTACCAAAGCGATTCTCAGACGATGGTGAAGTGATTCGTTACTGGGCATTAAAAGGAGAGGGCATTGCTCTTAAGTCGGTACTGGATGTACAAGACGACATCAATAACCAACGCCTTGTGACTTTGCTTAATGGCTACATGAAGAACTTTAACACCTCGACTTCTGTATCAAGCGCCGACTTGAATGTGGTGTACATCAGCAAGAAATATCAGCCGAAGCGTATTCGCTTGTTTCTGGATTTTTTGTTTGAACACTTTGGCGATTTGGTTGAAAAGTCTAGTTAGATTAGCCGAGAAGCAGCGCATGACAGATATCTCGAACTCAGCGCCAGCTAACGGACAGAAAATACCGGACTGGTTATGATACCTGCAACATAAGGACGTGATTGGAGAGAGAAATGAAACTAGTCGGTAACACGGTTATCCAACCTTTTCACAAAGCCAACTGCCACTGCGGTGCTGTCGAACTAGAACTCAGCCTACCTAACGGAATAGAAAAGCCACGCCGATGTGATTGTTCTATCTGTCGTCGTCGAGGTGCAATTGTGGGTTCTGTCGCGCTGGATGGTATTAAGATCCTTAAAGGTGCAGAACATCTCAAGCTTTATCAATTCAACACCAATACCGCGAAGCATTACTTCTGCTCAAACTGCGGTATTTATACCCATCATCAACGCCGCTCAAGCCCGAATGAATATGGTTTTAATATCGGTTGTTTGGAAGGGGTAAACCCTTTTGATATTGGAGATGTAGTGACTAACGATGGTGTCAATCATCCAGCTGACCGTTAATTTATTGAGCATTAAAAAGGGAAGGAATTATGTCTGAATATGGTGCGGTTATTCGTTGGCAAAAAGCGGAAAATGAAACCTTTAGCGATAATCAATACAGTCGCGGTCATACGTGGGAGTTCGATGGTGGTGTCACTGTACCTGCTTCGTCTTCTCCTCATGTTGTGCCACTTCCACTGTCGGTTGAAGCGAATGTTGACCCTGAAGAAGCGTTTATTGCGGCACTTTCTAGCTGTCATATGCTGACCTTTTTGGGCATCGCGGCGAAGCAGAAGTACGTGATCGACTCTTATGTGGATGATGCTATTGGTGTGCTTGAGGAAGATGAATCAGGCCGCTCATCGGTTACCACGGTGACTCTTCGACCTGAGATTGTTTTTTTAGGTACTAAACAACCAACCGCTAAGCAGCTCGATAAGCTTCATCATTTAGCGCATAAAAACTGCTTTATCGCTAATTCGGTCAAGACTGAGATAAAGGTAGAAACACGAAATTAGTTTGTACTTTTCAGATTATTTTCTAAAAGCGTCGTCTTTTTGATTATGCCATCGTCTTAAGGGTATTCATGCAATCCAGTGGATTGTAAAAAAGATCGAACAACCTATTTGAGGGCTCCTCCATGACAGCGTTTAAGAGTACATCTAATTACGGTGAAAATGCGTTTATAAAAAGCAAACCGCAGATGCTACAGAACATTTATAACACCACTGATGTATTCCCATATTGGGTTGCCGATATGGATTTTCAGGTAGCGGAACCGATCACGCAAGAGCTGAATCGTTTGGTTGAGCGCGGTGTGTACTCTTATGAGTTTCATGAGCAAGCGGTGTTTGAAGCCCTTTCACAATGGTACTCAAAGCGTCATGGTTTAAACCTTTCTGCTGATAAGTTCGTTCAGGTGCCGGGTGTGCTTTCTGGTATTGCATTGTTACTGCGCCAATTCACCAACGAAGGCGATGGTGTGCTGATCCATACGCCGGCGTATCACCAGTTTTCTAACTTGGTGAATAAAGCAAATCGTCAGGTGGTGAAGAGCCCACTTATCAATGATGAGCAAGGCTACCGCATTGATTTCGATGGTATGGAACTGCAGATCATCGAACACAAAGTTAAAACGATGATTTTCTGTAATCCACATAACCCAACAGGTCGCGTGTGGACGCCGCAAGAAGTGACACAGGTTATCGAGATTGCTAAGCGTCATGATGTGTTGATCATCAGTGATGAAATCCACTCAGACATTATCTTTGAAGGTCACGCTTTCACGAGCTTGACCAGCTTTGATTACGACAAGGTCATCACCTTGATTGGCTCTCCGGCCAAAACCTTCGGTATGCACAGCATCTCAAACGGCTATGTGTACACGAACAACAATGAGCTATTTGAAGCGTTCAAAGCTAACGTAGCGGCGATGTATCTTGACCATGGTAATGCCTTGACCACGTTTGCGACGATTGCCGCCTTTGAAAAGGGTGAAGAGTGGCTAGACGGCATGTTGGTGTATCTGCAAGACACGGTTAAGTGGATCTCTGAGTTTGCTGCGCAGCGCATCCCTCAATTGAAAGTGTTCCAACCGCAAGGCACTTATCAAGTGTGGTTTGATTTCTCTGAGTTAGGTTTCTCGGAAGAAGAGTTAAAGAACGTGGTGTTTGAGCAAGCTAAAATGGGGTTAACGCCGGGCGGCTGGTTTGGCGCTGAGAGTTATCATTTTATGCGAATGAACATCGCCACATCACGTGACAATATCGAGAAGTCGTTTACTGCTTTAGCCGATGCGTTTGATGGCTTTGAACTAGGAGCTGAGGTGAGTTCAAACTGCTGTGATAACGGCACTTCAAAAAGCTGTTGCTGATTATCCATGTTGAATTGAAAATGCTTAGCCGCTGATGCTGATCATTAGGCTCTAAAGAACGAAAAACCGCGAGGCTGCTTAGCGCATGACTGGCGGTTTTTTTGTGTCTGTGTAATCCTAAGCGTGATTTTATTGAGATGTAATTGAAGTGTTGAGTGGTAGTTCGAGAACACTTGAATGATTGGTAGAGATTGGTTGGCAGAGAGTTATGTTTAGCGTCCCACTGAATAGTTTTGTACATCGTGTGAGTGATAAAAGCCAAGTGATGGCGAATGCGACTGAGTGTGGATGCCAGTTGAAGCGAGTTCGTCGTTCACGCAATTGGTTATTGGTGGCTCAAGAACATCAACTTATTGAATTTAAAACCCTGCTCACCCATGAAAAAGACGGTTGGATAGCAATTGCAATCGACAAAGTACTGCCTAAACCTGTGGTGTGTTTGGCTTCGCTGTTAGAAGCAACACCTACGATGACGGTCGCTCAGTTGGTGATGGAATCTGGATGTTCAATGGCAGAAGCAAGGCGTGCTATTGATGAACATGAAGGATTATAAACGCGAGCATTAAGTATGCCGGTCGTGTTGTAAAAAGAGAATCGCGAGTAGCAAAAAGCCCGTAACGATATTACGTTTTTCAGCGGAATATCGTTACGGGCTTTATCATCTGTGTTGCATTAAGCTAAGCCACGTGGCTTATGAAGCGTGGCTCGATTAAGAGTTCGCTACTTTTACACGAATCGTGTTTTTGCCAAGCTTAGTCATGTTTAGCTTGTTTAGTGCTGCTTTAGCTTCTTCGTGCTCTGGCATTTCAACAAAAGCAAAGCCTTTTGAGTCGCCAGTTTCTTGGTCTAAAACTAGGCTGCACTCTTTTACTGAACCGAACTCAGAAAATAGCACACGGATGTCTTGCTCAGAAGTAGAGCGCGATAGGTTACGAACTAGAAGTTTCATAATAAACCTTGAATATGAATTTACGCCGAGTATTGTCGCACATTTTTGTGCCCACCCTGACATAATAATTTGAGATCACGCTTGCTTGGTTTTATTACGCAGAGCCAGCGCTTTTGAGTAGTCAAACGTGATTATTCGTCGTCGAACTGTTTGATGGTGAACGCATCTTCGATTCGGTTAAGCTCTTCTTGTTCTTTTACTCGCTTCTCTTCTTGAAGAGTCGCTCTCGTTTCGTTGAAACGTTTTTTCTCTGACTTAGTCAGGAATTTTACAGCTTTTTTGTTGGTCAGTGCGTAAGCAACTACGTCTTCACCTTTTTCTCTGCGGTCGTTTACGCGTTGTGAGAAACGTTCATTATCGCGAGCTTTACGCTCCGCTGAGGTCAACTTGCTCATGCTTTAAAGCCTTTTCAATTATTCATGGTAGGGGATCTACGCTAAGCGAAACAAACAGGAACTACTGAGTATGAGTCTAGCCCATTTGCATGCTGGTGGCGCATCTTAGCACAGAGGCTTAAGCATACAGGTATGCTATTCGAGGGATTAAACAAAACAGCCCACAATTTTCGTTATGGGCTGTTACGTACTGTAGTTGTAGTTGTAGTTGTAGTTATTGCTTTGAAGCTGACAGTCAGAAACGGCAGTTAAATCAAATCTTCTCGATGTATAAGATGACCTCTCCCACTTTAAAGCCAAACTTGGACATCTCAGTTTTGTTGAACAAGCGTTTGTCGTCCATTAAGAACATCCAATCATCGAGCACCACCTCATAAGTGCTGCCGTCTACTTGGATTTCTAGGTCATATTTCCAATACAGAGCCGAACCTTGGGTCTCGCCATAGGCAGTACCCACTACATCATTGGCAGTGCCTGAATAGGTGTTTTCACCGGTTTTTATCAGATTCCAAACGCGAGTTGAGCGCTCGCCATCAGCAAAAGAGAACCACTCTTTTATCTCTCCGTTGTCACCGTCCCAAGTCGCGATAAGTTTGGCATCAAAGCGGCGCAGTAGGTTACCAGAGCGGTCGAGTACCATGCCGTAGGCCATTAGCTCGCCATTAAAAAAGGTTTCAAGTTTGAGCTCTGGCGTAGTGTCTACGTGATCTTTTAAACTTGCAGAGCCACATCCAGCTAGCCAAGTGAGAGAAAGCAGTGTCATAGCGAATTTTATCATTGTTGTTTTTGGATTCATTTATTTAAACCTAATAGTTGTTTGCGAAGACCGGGCTCGGATGTGTTTTCAGATAACCAGATCGCTAAGAAGGCCTCACCAAATTGTTTGTCTTGGATTACCCCAATTGGTTGCTCATCAAAGTAAAAGCGGCTGACATTATCTTCAGCTACGCGAATCGTGAGAGTGCTTCCTGCTTCTACGTTTGGCCACATCGCGTACAACGGCTTCAACCAACGTTGAATGTTGATGTTAGAGTAGCCAAGCTTGTTCCATTGATCTTCGGTTGCATCGACTAAGTCTTTGCTATCGATAGCGCGGTAATATTCAAGCTTGAGTGCGCGCTCGGAATTGGTTGGTGTGGCATAGAATTCAGCAGAGTAGAGTGTCCAAAATAGGTAACTCATTTCGCCTTGGCCGCGTTTATTTAAGTCATCGACGGCTGAGGCTTTTGCGCTTCCGGTAAATAGAATCGCTGCAAGGATTAGCGATAAAGTGATGAAGGCGAAGAGTTTGTTTTTTAGTTGTTGATGAGCGCGAACAATAACGCTCTCAGGTTTGAACGTTTGTCTCGGGTTGCGTGGATAAGCCATAAGTCACCTCGATAATGCCATTTTAGGTTGTACTAAGTTGGAGTAGGCGGCCACCAGTAAGGGCAACAAAATCCCCCAGCTTATTGCAAGGGCAGCAACTACCGATGCATCTGGCCAAGTAGTCAGAAGGGCACCTGCTTTGATGCCTCCCCAATAACTACTAGTACCTGCTACGAACCCTATGACAAACAAGATCACTTTCGAGCATTTTAAAAGCCAATTTAGGCTGTGATTGAAGCTGATTAAAAACATGACCCACAGGCATACAAGCCACACTGGGAATATGGTTTGATTGGCGATATCAGGATCAACAGCGAACACGCCAAAATGAAGCATCAAGCTATCGAGCAGTAGCCCCAAAGGTAACAAACAGAGGATTTTGAGATCGCTACTGCGAGTCGGTGATAGGAGGAAGTGAACCACTACAATCAGTGGTGTGACGAACGGGGCTTGCGCTGTAAAGAAGGCACTGCAAACCCAGGTCGCTTGAAACAGTACGAGATTAATAATCCAAAACCGTTTCATCTTTTGCTCCAAAGTAACGAGGTTTTCTTGCGACTAAATGGTGAGTGCTGATCACTCGCTCTTTGAATGCACCTTCACAGTAGCAGAAGTAGAAGATCCACAAGCGCTTAAACTCTTCTGAATAGCCGAGAGACTCAAGTTCTTCCCAGCTATTTTCAAAGGCGATGTTCCAGTCGTTAAGCGTTCGAGCGTAGTGTAGGCCAATGTCGTCAATCTTTTGAACCACAAGGTCGGTACTGGTCGCAAGGTGTTGTGTCATGACTGAAACGGAGGGTAAACAGCCACCTGGGAAGATGTACTTCTGAATAAAGTCGACGCCCTTACGGTATTTATCGTAACGGCTGTCAGCAATCGTAATTGCTTGAATCAGCATCTTGCCTGAAGGTTTGAGTAGCGACGAACATTTTTCAAAGAAGGTTTGTAGATATTCATGGCCGACCGCTTCTATCATCTCGATAGAGACCAACTTGTCATACTTACCTGCAAGGTTGCGATAATCCTCTTTAAGTAGGGTGATTTTGTCGGTTAAACCAAGTGCTTTGACTCTCTGTTCTGCAAGTGCGTGTTGGGCATCTGAGATTGTGGTTGTAGTGACATGACAACCGTAGTGTTGCGCCATGAAGATGGCTAAGCCACCCCAGCCAGTGCCTATCTCAACCACGCTATCCGATTCCGAAAGTTCTAAACGCTCGCAGATGGTTTTCATCTTGTTTTGTTGTGCTTTGGATAGGGTTTGTGCATCTTCGCTATAGATAGCGGATGAGTATTGCATCGAACTGTCTAGGAAGCGTTCATACAGCTCGTTACCAATGTCGTAGTGAGCCAGAATGTTGCGTTTAGATCCTTGCTCGGTATTGGCATTCTTACGGCGTAACAGCAGATTTTTGATGCGAGATATCCACTGTGTTTTGTCGTCCAACTCGTCTAGTTGCGCTTGGTTGCGCGCCATGATCTGAATAACACGAGTCAGATTCGGGCTAGTCCATTTACCATCAATGTAGGCTTCGGATGCCCCGATACTGCCGTTGATGACAACATCTCTAAAAAAGGTCGCGTCATGAATCACGATTCGACCTTTCAATTCGGCTTCTCGATCACCAAATACCGAATGTTGGTCGCGCTCAATGATCTCAAGCGTGGCGAATTGCAGGCTTTCTAAAACCTTGAAGATTAAAGCTCGATATTTACAGTTGCTTGAAACAGCAACGGCTTTAGCTTGTTGTTCAATGTTGTTGTTTTGTTTGGCAAGCTGTTCCATGTAAACCTCGCTGATAACTCATTCTAATATTTTGTGCTAATTAAGCTGAGTTCTGCTCCTTGGTTGGAGCGAATCCAAGCTTCATTGCGTTGTACTATTTAGTTGCTGTGAAGGCGCTTAAGATGTTGAGTCTGGGTGCGCCACAAATGGTACTTTTTTCAGGAATAATTTGAGAGCCTGATAATAAATTCCCATCACGACTTTTATCGTCATCGCCGGAGTCTTGAATACTGTCCGTCTAATGTTTGTCTTGGTTACTGACTGTTTCGTCAGAGCCAGTGTCGCATCGAAAAGCTTGTCGTCTCGGCGGCTTTCGATGTGGACTAATGTGCGTTTCGCTGGTGGCTTAATCTTCCAAAAATAAGTCATGTTCAAGTCCATGAACGGCGAAACGTGAAACTCTTTTTTTACCTTTAATTCTTGGTGCATGTCGATGAGATAGTAGTGTCTTTCTCGCCAAGGCGTGTTACTCACCTCAGCCAGCATGTACTTACAATCTCCAGTCTCGTCATAACAGAAGAAACAGTTGATTGGGCTGAAATAGATACCTAAACAGCGACACTGAGCCAGCATCGTCACACGGTTTGAATCAGACCAAACACCACCAAGTTGTTGCACTTTGGAAGCTATACGTTGCTTAAGTGATTTTGGTTCATCTGTTGAGACATTTTCTTTTTTTCAGCGAGATAATCCGATTCGACAAAGCGAATCGGGTTATACCATCGAGTTCCGAACAGAGCACTGCGCGCTGTGGTTTGGGGCAGTTCATCAAGATCTAACCCCATCATATAAAGCTGATAACTGAACTCGTGGGTGATGTCGCCAAAACGGCGATGTCTGACATTACCCCAATAGATACCGCTGAGCTCTTCACTCTTTTCGGATGTGATCCCCATGTCGGGTGTCATGGTGTGCGTGTTCATAATGTCGAACTCGTACTCAAATCTAAGCCGAAGCGTTTGGTCACATCAAGCGCGCTATGAACGCCATCTTCGTGGAATCCGTTGTACCAATACGCGCCTGCGAAATGCGTATTCTGTTTACCGCAAATTCGATCTCGCTGTTGTTGTGCGTTGACCGTGTTGGAGTTCAATACTGGGTGGTGATATACAAAGCTGCGAATGATTTTCTCTGGGTCGATGGCTTCGCTTTGATTCAAGGTGACGCAGAAGGTGTCTTGGCTTTCGATGCCTTGCAGAATGTTCATGTTGTAAGTCACACAGGCAGGTCGTTTACTGTCGCCATCCAACATGTAGTTCCAGCTTGCCCAAGCCAGTTTTCTGTCTGGTAATAAGCGAATATCGGTGTGCAGAACCACTTCATTGCGGCTGTATGGGATCTCGCCCAGTACCTGTTGCTCTTGTTCAGTTGCGTCACCAAGTAGGCGCAGGGCTTGGTCTGAGTGACAAGCGAATATCACTTCATCGAAGTCTTGTGTGCCGCCATCTTCAAACTCAATGGTAATGCCAGTCTCTTGGCGGGTGACCTGTTTGATCGATGTGTTCAATGCGACCGGTTTGTTCAAACGCGAAAGAATGATCTCAACATAAGAGCGAGACCCTTTAGGGATCACGTACCACTGCGGGCGGTTAGCAATGTCGAGCAGGCCGTGGTTGTAGAAAAACTGAATAAAGAACTTAAGCTCAAACTCTTCCATCTCTTCTAAGCTTGTCGACCAAATAGCGGCACCCATCGGCAGAATGTAGTGCTGGCTAAAGAAGTCGGAAAACTGGTTATCACGCAAGAAACTGCCCAAGGTAACATCCGGTGTGAACTTATTGCTTTCGAATTGAGCCTTACACAGTTTGTTGAACTTGAGAATGTCAGATACCAAAGACCAAAATTGAGGTTTGAAAATATTACTTCGTTGAGCGAACAGAGAGTTGATGCTGTGGCCGTTGTATTCAAACTTAGTCGTTGTGTTGTGAACGCTGAAACTCATCTCGGTAGGTTGCCTTTCAACACCGAGTTGTTCGAGTAGCTGATTGAAATTTGGATAGGTTCGATCATTGAATACGATGAAACCGGTATCTATCGAAAACGCCGAGCCTTGATGTTCAATATCAACGGTGGCTGTGTGGCCCCCAACATAATCGTTTTTTTCGAATACGGTCACGTCGTGGTGCTTATCTAATATGTGTGCGCAAGTGAGTCCAGAGATACCAGACCCAATAATGGCGATTTTCTTCATTGTTATACCATCCTTGAAGCGAGTTTTTGCCAAACTGGAGTTGGAAGCATTCTTAGTAGCTTCATCAACATGATGAATCGTCTTGGGAAATCGATTTCACTCTTTCCTTGAGCAATACCATTTACGATTCGCTGAGTTGCGGCCTCACTACTAATAATCATAGGCATAGAGAAAGTATTTCGCTCGGTTAATGGCGTTTCAACAAAGCCTGGGTGCACAATTGAGACATTAATATTGTGCTCGGCCAGATCAACCGACAGTGTTCTGCCTAAGTAGGTGAGGGCTGCCTTTGAAGCGCCATAAGCCTCGGCTCTAGGCAAAGGTAAAAAGCTGGCGCTGGAGCTTACCAAAACCAAGCGACCGCCGGGTTTGATGTTTTTGAGCCACGCTTTTAAGGCGTAGCCAATTGAGATTAGGTTAATGTTGATGACGCGCTCGAAAAGCTCCGCATCAAAATTCATTGGGTCGTCGATGTACTCACAATCCCCCGCGTTCAAAATCAACAGGTCGAGCGGTTGATCTTGATCTAGTACCGGAAAGTTGTGGTAGTCGGTTAGGTCAAAACAAAGTGGCTCTATTGATGAGTGGGATAAATCCGTCTCGTGGGAATCGACTAAGGCTTGTAGTTTTTCTGGGTTACGGCCACAAGCAATCACCTGATGCCCTTGTTGAGCATAATCGAGTGTCAGTGATTGGCCGATACCTGAGGTCGCGCCTGTTATCATAATACGCATTATCGGCTCGCTCTTTTCTTGATGGATTTGATTGCGCAGCCCAATACTGGAATGTGCTCATACAACATAGAGCCGACGTCGAGGTAGTCTCTGTGGTAGACCACTTGATCGTCGAGCATCTTAAGGTGACTGTGCCCTTGTACTTCGATCGGTTTTTGCCCATTTAATTGCTTGTGAGCAAACTGCATCGTCCAATAAACAGAAGCTTCGTCGTTCGCTTCGATAGTGTGCTCGATATGAAAGTAACAGCTCGTTACCTGGGTGTAGAGGTTCTCGAAGTAGTGAGTCAACGCCGAGATACCGCTGACATGGTGCAGCGGATCTTGGAATTCAATATCAGGGTGATAAACCGTCTTAAGTACGTCGAAATTGTCGGTTCCGAGTTCTCGATACATGTTGAGAAAGTTATCAAGCCATAGAGAGTTATCCATAATATTCACTCTAATTATTTGAAGAAGGCTAAGGCTCTCAATCGTGCTTCTTTGTGCTCAACGATGGGTTGCCAGTATTCGCTGTCTATTCCGTTTTTAGCGATAAAGTCATGTGGAAAATGTACATGCTTATCAGGGATATTTTGCAGCTCTGGTATGTACTTACGAATAAAAATTCCTTTTGGATCAAACTTTTCACTCTGGGTGATTGGATTGAAAATTCGGAAGTAAGGTTGAGCATCACAGCCAGTACTTGAAGCCCATTGCCAGCCACCATTGTTGGCACTAAAGTCACCGTCGATCAGGTGCGACATAAAGAAACGTTCGCCCCAACGCCAGTCAATAAGCAGGTGCTTGGTCAGGAAGCTTGCCACCACCATTCTTAGCCTGTTGTGCATCCAGCCCGTTTCAACCAGTTGACGCATTGCTGCATCAACCAATGGATATCCTGTTTTTCCTTCGCACCAAGCTTTGAAGCTTGGATGATCGTGATACCAATCTAAACCATTGTATTTTTGCTGAAAGTTCGCACCTTTAACCAGTTTAGGATGGTGGAACATCAAATGCTTATAAAAATCTCGCCAAATCAATTCATTGAGCCAACAAAAGGCCGGTAATTGCGTATCAAATAACAAATCGGGTTGTTGCTGAATCAATTGAATCGCTAACCAACGTGGACTCACTGCGCCAATCGCTAAATAAGGCGATAGGCCAGATGTTCCTTTGACTGAGGGAATATCTCTCAGACGCGCATAGTCGTTGACTTTATTACCTAAGAAATTGGGGATCACATTGCCTAATACGTCTTGGCTCAATGGCCAGCGACTTGAATCAACACGAGGAAAGTCGAAATCATAGTCAGCGGAGATTGTTAAGGCTTGTAAGTCGTCAGGAAGTTGCTCTTGTGAAGGCTGTGTTTGTTGAAGCTTAACGGGCGCGACAGGAGCTGGGCTACAGATGATGCCTTTCACCTGAACTTCTTTTAGCCACGCGTTCTTAAAGGGCGTAAAGACTTTGAACATCTCGCCTTGTTTGTTAAGAACACTACCTAATGGCAGCATAACGTCACAGTCGCTTATCTTCAGGTTTAGGCCGCTTGTTATCAGCTTTTTATCGCGGGCTTGTTCATCGACCTCAGGCTCTGAATTTGCGTACACACACTTGGCATTAAGTTGTCCGTATAATTCGATGAGCTGTCGGGCTTGGTCAGCAAAATCGCTGGCTTTGAGGTGCAGCAGTGTAATCCCATACTCAGCGAGCTGAGATTTGAACTGTTCTAGGTGACGATAGATGAAATCAGCTTTGATTGGTGCAAGGTTGTGTTGCTGCCATTGCTGCGGGGTTGAAATGAAAACGGCGGTCGTAACACCGTTTTCAACTGCCGCGACGAGCGCTGGGTTATCGTGAATCCGAAGGTCTCGTCGTATCCATAGAATGTCGCTCAATATCCGTATCTCAGTTTAAGTTCTTGTGGATGAGGGTTTAGGTAAACCTGTGACTCCAAGTACTCGTTTGGGTATTCCATTAGATAGTGGTTGATCAACGTCAGTGGCACAAGTAGTGGAATCACGCCCTCTCTAAATGAAGCGATCTGGTTGGTGAGTTCTTGTTTGTGAGCGCTACTCAGTTGTTTCTTAAAGTATCCTTGCAAGTGATGCAGCGTATTGGCGTGACTGCCGCGGTTTGCGTGATGTGATAACGCCGTCATCAAACCTTCAATGTACTGGTCTGCAAGCTCGTTAATGTCGAGCTCATTTCCTGCTAATAGCTTACCAAGGCGTTTGTAACCCTCTACGTGATGACACATCACTAGATATTTATGAGCACTGTGGAATTGAATCAACTTGTGCTTAGTAATGCCTTCATCAACAAGGTCTAGCCACTTCTGGTAAGTGAACACTCGAGTCATGAAGTTTTCACGCAGAATTGGGTCGTTAAGGCGACCGTTTTCTTCAACTGGAAGCAGCGGATTGCCATCCATGATCTGTTGGGTGAACATGCCCACACCTGTTGATTCAGAGCCACGGCCATGATGGTGATACACCTTCACACGCTCCATGCCACAAGTGGGACTCTTCTGACACACGATGAAACCCGCGATGTGTTGGTTATTCTTCGAATAGTTTTGACCGAATTCGATTAACTCATTGGTCACATCACCAGACCCGTCTGGGCGAGAAACGTGGATGATGTCATCTAACATTCTTGTTTGACGAATGGTTGGACGTGGAGTTGGAAGACCAACGCCCATCTCTGGACAAACGGGTTCCAATTCCACGTAATCTGCGAGGTCGTCTGTACAGAAGCGAGAACGTTTATGGCCAGTATCGAACCGAACTTTATGACCGGCGACACATGCACTAATGCCTATTTTTATTTTTTTATCCATTGGTCAATTCCTTACGCTCATTGCTCATTATTGTTTTTATATTATGTGGTTTGTTGCTTATACCAGATTACTTTAGTCCGGTTGTTACTTTTCTACCTAGCCAACGCTGTGCATCTTGTGATCTACCCGGTAAATCTTTCTAAACTAGTAAATGTACTTACCTAACGGGTTGAACAGTTGGCTTACACCTTTAGTGAAGTACAAGGCATCACTTGAAACGGTCAAGCACACACAACCTTCTTTGGTCGCAGGTTGGTGAGTATGATTACCATCCAACCAGATGAAATCGCCTTTGTTGTAGACGCCCATTTCGTCTTCGAAACTACCTTCTAGAAGCAGCGTGATCTCGAAGCCTTTGTGAGTGTGGCAAGGTACTTGTCCATCTTTATCTATGTGCAACAAACTGGAGTGGTGTGCTTCGTCATCGAAATCGAGTCTTGCTCGTGAAATTTTGCCTAGGTTCATCCAATCTTTTCTCGCCACTGAGTTCAGAGCGCGGGGGATTGTGAACGTGGTATCTGCAACGGTAACTTGTTCTACCTTTGGCTCAACTTCGACCGACTGAGATAAATCAGCAGTGATTTGATCAATCGCGTCGAAATCAAAGCCCATATCGTCCATTGAGAAGCTATTTAGGTCATCGCTTGAAAATACTGAATCCGCGTCGAATACGTTATTCGCCGCTTCAGCGGTAAGCTGCTTAACTTGCTGTTGGCAGTGTTCACACAGTTCTACGTGACTAGAAACAATCAAAGAAACAGAGTCTGCGAGCGTGCCATCGACAAAATCTTTCAAAATTTCAGCATTTGGGTGATGTTTAATCATGACTTTGTTCCCCCATATGAACCTTAAGTTTGGCTAAAGCAAGTCTTAGACGTGATTTCACGGTTCCAAGTGGGACGCCAAGTTGCTGAGCGAGTTGCTCTTGAGAGAGCTCTTGAAAGTAAACACCTTTGACAATGGTTTTCTGGGCCAGAGGCAGCTTCTCTATTTGTGTCATTACGTGTCGGCTCATCAAATGATCGCCAAACGGTAATTGATCACTCTGAGATTCCGCAACCATCGCGTCGATAGGCCAGATGTCGTCTGCGATTGTTTGTTCAGCCTTTGCTTTTACTTTGCGCAACATATCAAATGCAGCGTTTCGCATGACCGTGTAGACCCAAGTCGTCGCAGCGCCTTTGTCTTCTTTATACAGATGAGCTTTCTTCCAAACGTTGGTCATGGTGTCTTGAACTAGCTCGTTTGCAGCAGCTTCACCACCTAACTTGCTAATTCCGAAACGCTTTATCTTGGGAGCAAAGAACTTGAACAAACAGGTAAATGCCTGCTTGTCTCTGTCTGTACCAACCAAGATCAACCAGCTTGAAAGTTCTGCTGGAACCTTGGACTCGGTCGTTGTTTTTTTGTCTGGGATAATGACATGCTCCTTGCCTTTCCCTGAACTTCTACTTTCGACTTGCATAGTAAATAACCATCATGCGAATTTGAGTGGCACTACGTGTAAGTTGAAGGTCGGGATCACTTAAATTTAAATTAATTTCCACTATACAAAATTATAGTGAAGAAAAGTGCTTATTGCCCCGTGATGATTTGATTCAAAAAAGGAACTAGGGACGGAAAACTAGCAGGCTCAGTAAATTCTGTTTTCTTTTCCAATGGGATAGGCATCATTTCGAGCAATCGTGCACAGATCCATTGAGGACTCTCGAAATCTGGAGTGGGATAGAGTGTTCTTATCGAATCGTGGTCGCGAAACAACTGAACCAAAAATGCGGTAAACACGTTTGGCACTTGATATTCATGGGCTGGCCAGTGGGGCAACAAGCTGAACTTGCTTTTAATTAAGTCATCATTGTCTCGAAACGAGTCATGAAGTTGCACCAACTTTTCGCCTTCGACATCAATTTCCAATATCTGGTCATCCGACATATTGAAGTCGACGATGTTCACCTTTGTTCCCCAAGAACTGAGATGATCAGGGTTCGAGTTGTCTTGAGTGGAGATAATGAAACCATCGCTCTGCGCTGCGTGAGCAACCATCGCGAGATACTTTGGCTCAAAAATGCGCAGTCTTTGTCTGCCTCCGGGGAGAAGGAAGATAGGGAGAGGAAACACAGCGAGCTCGAAAGAAGACTCTATGGGTGTTTCTAGTTCGGCGTCTGTCGGCGTGGTCTTCCTCGGTGAATTCGGCACATAGCACTCCTTAGTTCAAATGTGATTTGAGAAGATATACGCGGGGAGGGTGGTGTTCGATCAATTCGCTTCGGCTTATGTTCGCAAAGGGATAGGTATTTTGTTGCACCTGTTCATAAATTCATTGTTTTTACCTTTTCTCATACGCGTCATTAGGTAATATGTGTACAAATAGTAAGCGAATGGGTGGTCGCAAGACGATGCTTCTATCTGACGTTCTTCTATACCTAACATTGCATCAAAGGAATGGTCATGATTGTTATTTATGGTATCAAAGAGTGCTTAAATCCAATTAAGTTGCAGCTCTCTAATGTGTTGCAGCAGTGCTTGAACAGTGAGATGGGTTTACCCGATGACAAGCGAGCACATCGATTTGTGCCATTGGAACGAGATGACTTCTTTTACCCGGAAGGAAGAACAGAAGCTTATACCGTCATTGAGATCAACATGATGGAAGGTCGGGCGGTAAACACCAAAAAGCGCTTAATCAAGAAGATATTTTCTGAGATAGAGAAGCAGTTAGCTATCTCTCCAATTGATATCGAAATCACCATTAAGGAACAGCCATCGCACTGCTGGGGATTTCGAGGTATGACGGGCGATGAAGCTCAAGATCTGAAATATAAAGTGAAGGTCTAGGGTTTAAACTCTTAACTCTTAACACGTAAGACTTAAGCCAACCTATCGGGTTACGGCTTTGGAATTTGATGCCAAAGCCGTTTTGTCTCGTTCTCGACACTAACCTCTAAGCATCTAAGCATCTAAGCATCTAAGCATCGTCACTCTCTTTTAAATACTGATGCCAATTTTCATTGATCACGTCAAAGTGCTCGACACAGAACTCTTTCCTATCTTTCAAATAGTCGTTTTCCACTTCATCGAGCAAGTTTTTATAAGCATCGGGGTCGCTGCCATACACCAAGCATAACGTGGAGAAGTAACGCTGCAGATCGAAACTGTGCTCGTCGATGTATTCCCCCAAGTCGTAATACTCCGGGCGGTCTTCTGACTCGAAAGCGAACATGTCTGCTGCGCTGATCGCGGCATCGGCGCCATGTTCCACATAGTTAAGTAATAGGATGGTTGCTAGGTTGTCTACCGCATCTTCCTCTTTGCCCAAGATGGCAATCTTTTGGTCTTCAATATAAGCATGCCCAGCTTCGTGTAGCAGGGTGTGTAGCAAGGTATCAATAGCGCCGGTTTGCGCAGATTTGCCATACTCTTTTTCATATTGGTTCTGCTCAAAGTAATTGAGTGACTCAGCGTAAAAGCGGTAAGGGATCAGCACTTGATGGGTTTGTGGATCGTAGAGCGGTCCTTCCTCCCCGCCATATTTAATGGTTAACGGCTTTTCAAACATGAAGAGTTGGCTTGATAGTTCAATCACGGTGTCATTAACGCCACTGCTTTGAATCTCGCGTTTGAGCTGCTCTTCTTCGGCATTTTTCGGTGCAAAGTATTCGACGATTAAGTTACTTTGGGCTGTTTGTTCACTAGATGCATAAGTTGCGGCAAACATTGAACTCAGAGCTAGGCTACAGGTCAATGTTCTTTTCAATAATGTCATCGGCTATCCTTGTGATTACGCTACGAATCAGAGTCGTTGCAGGAGTGGATACCCCAAGCTGTGTACCCTGAGTTAGTTACTGCGTTAGAGTATAAGTTTAGACGGAATTTTGATGCATCGAGGACTGCAATTTTTGAAGTAGGCGCTATCCTATCAATAAAAAACCGTTTAGATATTCGTTATAAAGGATAGGTGGGCTGAATGAGTGGTGTTCGTGTGATTCGGTTTTGTTGGTAATTAACAGATAAATTTCGGTTCAACAGAACCCTTGTGCTATACTCCGCGCCCCAATCCGAATTGGCTTGTTAAATCTTAGGAAATTATTATGAGTGTTAAAAACGAACTTCAACAAATTAACAACCGTCTAGACAAGTGTCGCCACAAGTTAGATGCTGCTAAAACTCGTAATGATCGTCCTGTTGTTCGTCAGTTCGAGGAAGAGATTAAGAAGCTAACTAAGAAAATTGCCCAGCTTAAACACAAAGAAAGCTACGATGTGAATCAAGAGCGTAAGTCTCTGATTGATATGCCATTTAGCCGCGAGATTACTAAGGCTGAGCAAGCGGATATGGGCAAACTTAAGAAGTCTGTAAAAGGGCTTGTAATTGTTCACCCAATGACAAAGATCGGTAAAGAGCTTCGCATTGAGGTTATGACTGGTTACGCACCGAAAAAATTCTAATTACCAGCGATGGTGATGAAAGAGGAGCTAGCAATAGCTCCTTTTTGCTTTTTTAGGTATTGAAAAAGCAGAATCAACGGCAAAAATACTCACGCCGTTTTTAACTTTTTGGAGGTGATTGTTGTCACAAATCCTTTTATCTCCTATAAAAGTTAACGTGCTACTAACATGGCACTAAGCGACCGCAGTAATGTGTTCGTTTTCTAATCCACAATTTCTCTCCAGTTTGCAATAAATATAGGTAGAGCAGCACAAATAATTACAGATAAAACTAGACTCATTAAGGAAGATGAGAACGTAAAAAAATAGAGGTTATATGAATCAATTAATTTCAATTGGACCACTAGAATCCTTCCTAATCGCGATTAGTGTTTTGTTTCTAGGTCATTTCGTCAATGCAAAGCTTCCGGTTCTCAAAAAGTACAACATCCCAGAGCCCATTGTCGGCGGCTTGATTGTCGCTTTTGCTATTACAGCCCTGCACTTTAATGGCCTTGATCTTGAGTTTTCTTTGCCCTTGCAGAACACCTTCATGTTGATGTTCTTTGCAACGGTCGGCCTTGCGGCTAACTACACGCAGCTGATGAAAGGTGGTGCCAAAGTCTTCCTATTTTTAGGGGTGGCGTCGGTCTACATCATTATCCAAAACGGTGTAGGCGTAACCTTAGCAACGGCACTAGGCCTTGAACCCTTGATGGGTTTGATTGCTGGCTCTATCACGCTTTCGGGTGGCCATGGCACAGGCGCGGCTTGGTCTCAAACTTTTGCAGACACGTTTGGCATTGCAAATACGTTAGAAATCGCAATGGCTTCAGCGACCTTTGGCTTGATCATCGGTGGTATTATCGGTAGCCCAGTGGCGCAAAAGCTGATTGACAAAAACCAACTTGAATCTGAGTACGGCACTGGCACGCAAACGCACGAACGCTTCCCTGAACTTGTTACTTACAACGAGTATGAAGAAGACAAAGTGACGGCGAAGAAGGTGATTGAAGTGTTGTTCATCCTTCTTATCTGTATCACGGGTGCGAGGTACCTAGAGCAGTGGGTGGCGACTTTTGAAATTTCTTGGTTGATGATTCCTGACTTCGTTTACGCGTTGTTTATCGGTGTGTTCATCACTAACGTGTTTGAAGTGACTAAGCTGCATAAGACTGACAGCGAAACGGTCGATATTCTTGGTACGGTGTCATTGTCACTATTCCTAGCAATGGCGCTAATGAGCCTTAAGCTTTGGAACATCTTTGATCTTGCGATTCCGTTCTTGGCTATCCTTGCGGTTCAGGCGGTTGTGTTAGGTATCTTCTCTTACTTTGTGACGTTCAAAGTAATGGGTTCTAACTACGACGCAGCGGTTATGGCGGGTGGTCACTGTGGTTTCGGCCTAGGTGCAACACCAACAGCGGTAATGAACATGGGTTCTTTGGTGAATCGATACGGACCATCGCCACAAGCCTTCATGGTGGTGCCAATTGTTGGCGCGTTCTTCATTGATATTGTTAACTTGATCATCCTGCAAGGGTATATCTCGTTTATCGGTTAATGTTCGCCTTTGCTTAAGTGCGATAAGCTCATCGCACTAAGATGAATACAAGAAAGCCAGTCTGTTGACTGGCTTTTTTATTGCTTGCTTATACTCGAGTTGCTCTAGTATAAGCATCAAATTTTCCCGAATTTGATGTGCATTTTTGTGTTGAATATAGCCGATCTATGTAATGCGTCGACTGCTTTTACACCTTTGTACTTATGATGGTGAACTTATTTGCAACTCCTTTAGTAAAGGAAATGCAGCCTTGATGTGCTCTCCTGTGACAATGAATCCAACCAACTGGTTATCTTCATTGAAGCCTTTGGCGACAATGCCTTTAGGATCGAATCGAGTTTCCCAGCTCTGAGCTGTGTGAATATTGCGCCCTGCCAGCTGAATAGGATAACTCGGTGTTTTCACCTTGGTGATGATATGAGGCAAGCTGAGATTTGCTTCACCCACTTTGAGTTCTCCTTTACCTATAGTCAGCTGCTTAGCCAATACGTTTGCAGACAAAATAGCGGGCTGCAGATAAGCCATCACACGACCTTCGATTTCGGCGCAGTCACCGATCGCATACACATTCTCGGCACTAGTTCTCATGGTGGTATCGACCACAATCCCTTTGTTTACATCTATTCCCGCTTGTGTGGCTAAAGCCGTATTTGGCCTTAATCCTGCTGCGGCAATCACGATATCTGCTCGTATTAATCGTGAGGCGGTAGTTTGTAGCCTGACTCCATCGTGGAGGTAAGTCGCTCGACAAATCGCAGAGTCCGTTTCAACGGTCACCCCTGACTTTCTTAATACTTGCTCCAATTCTAGAGAAACGAAAGGTGGCACCAAGCTGCTTAATAGATAGCTCGCGGGCTCGATGATCGTGACATCTTTGCCCGCAGTTTGAAGATCGAAGGCGAGCTCAACCCCGATCAAGCCTCCACCAATCACAGTGACTCGTTGGGCATCGTCAACTTGAGCCTTGTGTTTCTCGAACTCTTCCAAGCTATTGAGAGTAATGGTCGCGCTGCGTTTTAGCCCTTTTGCTGGTGGAATAAATGGTGTAGCCCCCGTTGCTAACACTAACTTTGTGTAGTGGATTGGTTGGCCATCGACACGAATATACTGTTGCTCGATATCTATTTCGCTAACGAGCGCTTTAGTTTTAATAACCACGTTATACTGCTCAGCTAACTGCTGAGCATTATGTACGGTGAGTGTTTCGGGCGTTTGTTCCTGACTGAACGCATGCGAAAGGTTCGGCTTACTGTACTCAACCCCCGAGTCCGCCGTGATCATGGTGATCGCGATATCTTGGTCGAGTTTACGTACCATCTTGATAGTTTGTAGGGCAGCGAAACCACCACCCACAATCACAATGTTCGACATGTTACTTCTCCACAAATACTTCTTTGCCTAAATGACACTCAGGGCAAAGGAAGTCGTCAGGCACTTGTGCCCATGGTGTTCCTGGTTCAACACCTTGGTACGGTTCACCTAATTGTGGGTCGTATACCCATTCACACACTGTACAACGCCAGCACGTGCAGTCTGCCGTGTGTACTGAGTTATCTTGAGCTACTTCTGTTTCCTGCTCTGTCGTGTCTTTGAGTTCGGCAGTGTTTTCTGCAGGTGCAGGTGTGGTTTCAAGCGGTGTTACATTGCGTGATACTTGTTTCGGTGCGCTTACTTCGTCTGCTTCTACACGCCAAACCTCGGCCAGTGTCATGCCGTAATCAATGCATTGACGAAGGGCATCTGTGTCTGGTTTCCAGTGGATGTGTTGTGGTGCACTAACCTCGAAGTTCGCTTCACGTAGGCGAGCATCAATGCGTTTTACAGCGCCACCAGTCCAACCTGAAGACCCGAAGGCTGCTGCTCTTTTACCTGCAAAGCGTAATCCGTGTATCTCTTCAAGTAAGGCTGCGATCTGCGGCATCATCACATTGTTCATGGTCGATGAACCAACGAGCACGCCTTTTGAGCGGAAGACATTGGCAAGGATGTCATTTTTATCGTGCTTAGAAATATTGAACACTTTGATTGCCGTTTCTGGGCTGCCTTTGCGGATACCCTTTGCGATAGCATCAGCCATCATACGAGTGTTGTTCGACATGGTGTCGTAGACAATGGTAATACGATCTTCTTTGTAGGCCTTAGACCACTCGTAATATTGCTCAACGATTTGAGTCGCGTTGTCGCGCCAAATACAGCCGTGAGAAGTAGCAATGACATCGATCGGTACGCCTAAGCTCAGCACTTCTTCAATCTTTGCTTTAACCAGCGGCGCAAACGGCGTCAGGATATTCGAGAAGTAACGCAGGCACTGTTCATGCAGTTCAACTTGGTCTAGTTGGTCGTTGAATAGGTTCTCGTCACAGTAGTGCTGGCCGAAAGCGTCGTTACTAAACAGGATTTCATCACTGGTTAAGTAAGTCGCCATTGAGTCTGGCCAGTGCAGCATTTTCATCTCTACGAAGATAAGTTGTTTTCCGTTACCGACATCAAGAGTGTCACCAGTTTTTACGGTTCTGAAGTTCCAGTCTGGTTGGTGGTGGTGGCCAACAATGGAGTTCACTCCAGCTTCAGTACAATAAACCGGTGTATTCGGAATTTTAGCCAGTAGCGCAGAGAGTGCGCCTGAGTGGTCTTCTTCGGCATGCTGACAAATGATGTAGTCGATCTCGTTGATGTCGATTTCCATCTCAAGGTTTGCAAGGAATTGCTCTGTAAAGCGATGATCGACAGTATCGACAAGTACAGTCTTCTCTTCACGGATCAGGTACGAGTTATAGCTAGTACCTTTGTTCATGTGGTATTCCTTACCATGGAAGTGTTCGGTTTCCCAATCATGGACGCCGACCCAGTGAACATTTGATTTAACGTGAATAGTCATAATGATAATACCTTATTGAAATATCTAAGGTCATCATTGCACTAGTCGTGCCATGTTTTTAAGGTGTTGTTTTTGAATGGTTTGTTTAATTCTCGAGCTTGTTTTTGTGTCTTTATGACATCCTTAGCATTGTGATTAATATGATTCTAAAGTGTCCATTTGACTCGGGTGGTTTTCAATGCTGATTAATAGCCAAAAGACGCGCATAAAAAAGGCCAGACAAGAGTCTGGCCAAATAAAGCAGTGCAATTTATTTGTTAGTTTTTAAAGCGTAGTTACGACTTCATCAAGAGCTAAACGCGCTTTTGGTTTACCGTGGTTGTAGTCTTCGCCGTCTTTGTGGTAACCGATAGCTAGTGCTACATCAACAACGTGGCCTTCTAGCTCATCAGCAAACTCTTCGCTGATCATAGCCGCGTCTACACCTTCCATTGGAGTTGAAGCGATACCAAGGCGAGCAAGTGTGTGCAGTGTGTTACCCAGTGCAATGTACACTTGAGATTTAGTCCAGTTACCGTTGAAACCTGTTTCGTCAGTGTTCATTTCTGCGAATGCGTAAGCACCTAAAAACTGTTCATACATTTCAGCAGGTAGGTGACCAGAGCTTACTTCCGTATCTGCGCGTTTCGCGAATTTCTCTTTAGTGTACTTAGGATCGTGAGCGAACAGGATTGTGTGTGACGCTTCTTTCGCATGTGGTTGGTTAAACTGGAACATGTTCTCGAAAGTGTTGTGGAAACGTTGTTTTGCTTCGTCGCTCTCAATGATGATGAATTTCCAAGGCTGAGAGTTGATAGAAGAAGCTGACAAACGAAGTGCTTCTTTGATTACTTCCATGTCTTCCGCAGAGATGCGCTTTTCTGCATCGTATTTTTTAGCTGTGTAGCGAGTGTTTAGATCTGAAATGATTGGATGAGTCATGTTGAATCCTAATATCTATCAATATAAATGTTGTAGGGTTTTATGTTCGGTAACGTCAACAATAAACGGATAACGCATTTAGGCTAGATCTCTATAGAAGTCGTTTCTAGAACAGTCAGCCTCTAAAAGGCTGAACGCTTAAATGGCTATCGAACATGCCCCAAGAAATCGAGTATCTGCGGTAGCTCAAGTCGATGGGTGTAAGATAATAGAAGAGTTACTCGGGAAAAATAGCGAACATATCAAATCACTATGGTTAATAATGTCCATAATGATTCGATAAGTGTGATCTTAATAGGTTTGAATTGTCTAGATTCAGTCGTTTAGTACGCCTTGATGCCATATTGACGCAATAATGGTGGAAGTACGCTGTCTAGATTTGGGGTATCTTCTGGCGTGATTTCGATTAAGCCAAAACCATGCTCTTCATAGATTTTTCTCGTAGTTTTACGTTTATCTTCGGCGATTGGCGCGGAATCGGTTCCCCAAAACTGGATGTACACTTTGCCACTTGGTAGATAAAAATCGCTGATCACTTCTTTTGATATCGGAAGCGGGCGCTCGTACGCATGAACCACTCCTGCCATATAAAGCCAGTTATCGATGATCAGCTCTCCCTTTGATCTAACATAATGCCCATCTAAGCTTCGGTGCTTCGCCTCGAATTTCTGACGAAAACTGGAGAATGACACATCGGTCGAGTGGCTTTCAGCATCATGCCCTAGGAATTCAACAACAGACTGCTTCAAACGTTTATTGCGAACCAATGAATCGTGCCACACCACGAATAAGTTTTGTGTGGCTTTATCTTCTCTCTGTTCACCACCGGCCTTTAAACCTGTCGAGGTAACGTGCCAACCGTCTTCTTCTCTTGTGATCCAACCAAGCTCATTGAGCAGTAAGTTGATTTTCTTTGCGCTGAGTTGAAAGGCATTGCCGAGCTGAGTTGCGGTTAGTGTTTGCCCTGAGAAGGTGTCCAAGTCGATGAGCAGTTTCTCTGGCCATACAATGAACACACCAAACTTTTTGTGTTTGACATATTCCCCACCAAAGCTTTCCCCTCGTTCGGTCAGCACCCAGCGGTCTTCTGAACGTACGATATAGCCGGCTGTTTTTAGGTCACTGAATAGAGTTTTAGCGTCTATATCTCTCTGTTTAGCGAGAGCCGATGTGGAGATCTTGTCTGACATAGTCTTCTCTTAAGTCGTTATTGGGCTACTGGATAACGTTGGGATAGGAATTACAAAGGAACTGATTACTAGAATAACACATCTATTTTACGCAATTTCGCTCCTTCATTGTTCATGTCTTTTGAAGTTTGGGCGCTAGGAAAATCAGAATTTTGAAAAACAGGCATTAATCTGTTTTTGTAATTAAATTACAAAATAACAAGATAAATTCATCTGGGTGCATAGAAAACACACTTGGAATGGCGTTCTTTCATACATGATTTATAGTTTTTAAGGTGTGCCTTTTATTAAGTGTGATCCGTATCACTAATTATTTTTGATGGTTGAATTCATAAGTGTGATCTGGATCTTGTGTAAATGAGATTTATTATCGTTAATTTTGCTTTGTAATTTTAATTCATGGCGTTTTTGTGATCTAAATCGTTCCCAGTAACCCCTAAGTGTTTTTTGTGTGTGATTGCTATCACGAAAATTGGCTTGAGGTGCATTTTGGAAATGTTGTGATACATTTCAATCAACTTTTGAGCACACATTTTCGGTCATTTGACCAACCAATACACTACGGGGTTCTACCTATGTTATCACCAGAAGCGAAGATCAAGGTTCAAAATTTTGGTCGTTTCTTATCCAATATGGTAATGCCAAACATCGGCGCATTCATTGCGTGGGGTTTCATTACAGCACTATTCATCCCAACAGGTTGGTGGCCTAACGAAACGTTAGCATCAATGGTTGGCCCTATGATTACTTACTTGCTGCCACTATTGATTGGTTACACCGGTGGTAAAATGGTTGGTGGTGACCGCGGTGCGGTAGTGGGTGCCATCACAACAATGGGTGTTATCGTTGGTACTGACATCCCGATGTTCATGGGTGCAATGATTGTAGGTCCACTAGGTGGTATCGCAATCAAGAAATTCGATGAAGCTGTTCACGGTAAAGTGAAGAGTGGTTTCGAAATGCTAGTGAACAACTTCTCTGCTGGTATCATCGGTATGATCTGCGCGATTATCGCGTTCATCGTGATTGGTCCTGCTGTGAAAGTTCTGTCTTCTGGTTTAGCAGCTGGCGTTAACGTGATGGTTGAAGCGGGTGCACTACCTCTTGCTTCTATCTTTGTAGAACCGGCGAAAATCCTATTCCTAAACAATGCAATCAACCATGGTATTTTCTCTCCACTAGGTATTCAGCAGTCTGAAGAAATCGGTCGTTCTATCTTCTTCCTAATTGAAGCGAACCCAGGTCCTGGTCTAGGTCTACTACTTGCTTACATGGTATTTGGTAAAGGCAGTGCGAAGCAATCTGCTGCGGGTGCATCTATCATCCACTTCCTAGGTGGTATCCACGAAATTTACTTCCCATACGTTCTAATGAACCCACGTCTAATCCTAGCGGTAATCGCAGGTGGTATGGCTGGTGTATTCACTAACGTAATGTTCAGCTCTGGCCTAATCTCTCCAGCGTCTCCTGGTTCTATCTTCGCGATTCTGTTGATGACACCAAAAGGCTCTTACATCGGCGTGATTCTATCGGTTATCGCAGCAACGGCAGTATCGTTTGTTGTAGCGTCAATCCTTCTTAAAACATCAGCGCAAGATGATGAGGAAGATTCACTAGAGAAAGCATCAGCGCAAATGAAAGACATGAAAGCGTCTTCTAAAGGTGCAGCAACGGGTGCAGACATCAACCTAGCTGACGTGAAAGCAGTATACGTAGCGTGTGATGCGGGTATGGGTTCAAGTGCAATGGGTGCTGGTCTACTGCGTAAGAAAGTAGATGCAGCGGGCCTAAATATCACGGTAACCAACTACGCAATCAACAACCTACCAGCTGATTCGCAAATTGTTATCACGCATAAAGACTTAACAGACCGTGCTCGTAACACCGTACCAGGTGCAATGCACATGTCTCTAAGCAACTTCCTAGACGGCGGTGTATACGACCAGCTAGTTACAGAGCTTACCGACGCTCAAAGTGGTGAAGCAAAAGTAGAAGCTCCGGCTCCTGCAGCGGCTCCAGCACAAGAAGGCAACAAGCTTGCACTGACTAATGACAGCATCTTCCTTGGCCTTAAAGCGACTCAAAAAGAAGACGCAATCAAGTTCGCTGGTGAGCAACTGGTCAAACTGGGCAACGTATCTCCAGAATACGTAGACGGCATGTTTGCTCGTGAAGAGCTTGTGTCTACCTATCTAGGTGAGTCTATCGCAGTACCACACGGCACAATCGAAGCAAAACAGTACGTACAAAAAACCGGCATCGTATTCTGTCAGTACCCTGAAGGTATTCAGTGGGGCGAAGATGAAGACGATATCGCGAAGATGGTTATCGGTATTGCCGCACAAGGCGATGAGCACAACATGGTGCTGATGGCTATTACCAATTCACTTGATGATGAAGACGCTGTGGAATGCCTACAGAACACAACAAACCCTGCTGATGTTCTACGTATTCTCAACGGAAACTAAAAAGCTCTAGTCAAGCTCCTAAGTGAAGGAGGCCGGTATCCCCCTACTGGCCTCATTTTCGGTCTAAATCTGTCTTAACAAGATTCAGTCTGAATAGCTTACTGCTTAATGTCTCTAGTTAATCATCAGGCATGTTGTTGAGCAGTTAGCTATCTAGATTCAAATATTTATAAGGTCAAAATTATGAAAGCGTTACATTTTGGTGCAGGTAATATCGGTCGTGGTTTCATTGGTAAACTTCTTTCTGACGCTGGTATGAAGGTTACTTTTGCTGACGTAAATGAAACGGTTGTTAACGCGTTAATTGAACGCCAAGAATACCCAGTGAAGATTGTTGGTGAAGAGTGCGTTGTTGAAACTGTTAAAAACGTGACAGCAGTAAACTCAGCAACAAGCGCTGTGGTAGATTGCATTGCTGAGTCTGACATTGTGACGACAGCAGTTGGCCCAACGGTTCTTAAAATCATTTCTAAGTCTATTGCTCAAGGTATCGAAAAGCGTGCAGCAGCAAACAACACGGCGCCAATGAACATCATCGCGGCAGAGAACATGGTTCGCGGTACTAGCCAACTAAAAGCAGCGGTTCTAGAGCACCTTTCTGATGAAATGAAAGCGTTCACTGAAGAGCACATTGGCTTTGTTGATTCTGCGGTTGACCGCATTGTTCCACCTGCAGAAGCGGGCGAAACAGACCCTCTTGCAGTAACGGTTGAAACGTTCAGCGAGTGGATCGTAGACCAAACACAATTCAAAGGTGATATTCCAAACATCCCTGGTATGGAATGCACTGATAACCTAATGGCGTTCGTTGAGCGTAAACTGTTCACGCTGAACACAGGTCACTTGGTAACGGCATACCTTGGTGTGCTTGCGGGTCACGAGACAATCAAAGATGCTATCGAAGATGACAAAATCCGCGCTGAAGTAACAGCAACGATGGAAGAAAGCGGTGCTGTTCTGATTAAGCGTTACGGCTTTGATCCTGAAGCGCACGCGGCATACATCCAGAAAATTCTTGGTCGTTTTGCTAACCCGTTCCTACGTGATGAAGTTGACCGTGTTGGCCGTCAGCCTATTCGTAAGCTGAGCCCACAAGATCGTCTAGTCAAGCCATTGAACGGTACGCTAGAATACGGTCTTCCTAATGCGCACCTTGTAAAAGCGATCGCAGCTGCGTTCCACTATAAGAATGAAGATGACCCTCAAGCGGTTGAACTTCAGGCAATGTTCGCAGAAAAAGGTTTTGCTGAGACATTAGCGCATTATTCTGAGCTGAATATCGACTCAGAAGTTGTTAAACTAGCGGAACAAGCTTATCTAGCATTGAAATGATAAATCATCAAAGTGCCACCCCGGTGGCACTTTCTTATTGCCGAGCCGTTATGCCAATACAAACTAGCCATGAAACTGAATTACTTGAAGCCCTATCAGAAGCTGAGAGTGCTGGCGCCTGCCTAATGGCTGCTTACGATGCATTGGATGACACGGTAGATGCCGTATTAAAGAATATCTTCAAGAAAGACGATACTGCAATTAAGTTTGTTGTAGAACCTCTTCTTAACAGCGGTGGCCCGTTAGGCGAGATTATGATTCGCGCTAAGCTACTATTAGGGCTTGGTGTCATCAGTAAAGAGCTTTATGACGATTTAGAGGTTTTCGTTACCTTGAAAGAGTGGGCGAAAATACAGGGTGACGACACCAGTTTCACAGAAGTCGACATTATATTTGAGCTTAATAAGGTACACGCGATTCAGCGTATTATGCCAATTGAATATGATGCGGAGATGGTGGAGACCATGTCTGGTCCAATGCTTGAAATGTTTTTGGGGCGACATAATCAAAAAGTGAAGTCGACGATCGTTTTAGCTATCACTGACATTATCACTACCTTGTGCCGAGATAACGCGCTGAGTTCTTAGCTTTCTATTCTTCGTTCACTGTGTCGAGCCTTCACATACATATCTTGCATTTGCTCGTTTGTTTCATTCCAAACTTAAATTGATGGCGGTTTCTCTAGCTTGAGAAATCGCTTTTTTGTATTCACTCCAGCTTTACTATTTCTTTCGAGCTAAGCATGACACGAATTGACGATTCTTATGTCGATTACTATCTGCACCTTTTGTTTTAATCGCTGGGTAGTTTTGTACCTTGACCGCGAATTTCAGGTACAAAAAAAGCCACATTATGAACTGACCCCCAATAGTTGGACACCAATTATTGGGGGTCAGTTCATAATGTGGCTTTTTGTTCCAACAAAACCTGAGATTATAGGTCTTGGATGTTCTCAGCTTCTAGCTCTTGGAAGTAACGTAGAGTCTTAACTTTTAGCTCTTGTTGAGCTGGCTCATCAGCAACGATGATCGCTTTACGGTGCATCTGTAGAGCTGTAACAGTCCACATGTGGTTTACAGAGCCTTCGATAGCCATTTGAAGCGCTTGAGCTTTGTTGTGACCTAGAGAAAGGATCATTACTTCTTCTGAATCTAGAAGAGTAGCAACACCGATAGTTAGTGCGTATTTAGGAACTTGGTTGATGTCGCCATCGAAGAAACGAGAGTTCGCGATACGAGTGTCTTCAGTTAACGTTTTGATACGAGTGCGTGAAGATAGAGAAGAACCAGGTTCGTTGAATGCGATGTGACCGTCGATGCCTACGCCGCCCATGAACAGGTTGATTTTGCCGTATGAACGGATTTTCTCTTCGTATGCTGCACAGTGCGCATCGATGTCTTCAGCTTGACCGTCTAGCAGGTTGATGTTTTCTGCTTGGATATCAACGTGGTTGAAGAAGTTCTCGTGCATGAAAGTGCGGTAAGACTCTGGGTGGTTAGGGTCGATACCAACGTACTCATCCATGTTGAATGTTACAACGTGCTTGAAGCTAACTTCGCCAGCTTTGTAAAGTTCAATTAGCTCAGCGTAAGTAGTTAGAGGTGTGCTACCAGTAGGAAGACCTAGTACAAATGGACGCTCAGCAGTTGGCGCGAATTTGTTAATAGAATCTGCGATATGACGAGCAGCCCATTTACCTACTTTTGCTTTGTTGCTTAATGGAATAAGTCTCATTGATTTTGCCCCTAGAAATAAAATTTTATAGTGTTCTGAAACATTAATTCGCATTATAAAATAAGTTGTCGAGTTCCGCTATTGTTTTAGGTCAAGTTTTTGCTTTTTTCGTCATATGTGTGACTGGAACTATCAAAATTGCACAATTATTGTATGGATATTTAGTTACGTTAAACAAGATTAATACGTTTGTCATATAGAGCAATATTGATCTAATTCAGCGCCTGAAAGGGACGGTGTTTCTACGTATTAATAGGTATTGAGGTTTTGATATACTTCGGCGTATTAACAAGCTTTGAAAGTATAGTTGAGGCTAGAAAATAATGATGGCAATGAGGTGCTATCGTGATAAAAGACGGGAGCGGGATAAAGAACGATGAATATCATTGGGATGAATCCCTAGGATATTGAGAAAGAGCCGTGTTTTATTCACGCTATCACTATGAATTATATATAAATATTGGTAAAAATGGACAGTTTGGCTAAACTTATCAATTACAATGAAGATGTGTGTTCGAAGGCAAAAAAAGCCCAAAGTGATGAGGAATCACTTTGAGCGGTTTTACTAATCTTCTAACACTAACTCACTTTCGTATTCTTCCCTAGGCACTTCACCGCGTTTGCAGCCGTTTAGGGTATGAAAGCGACGGCGTCCACGAGCCAGTTGAATGTACTTCAACCAAACACGCTCTAACTTGGACTTTGCCTTATGAGGGTGAGATAACACTTTAATGAAGTGTTTTTCTTCTGCATTGATTGGTGCTAGTTCACCAGTTTCAAGTGCAAGCATAGTGTCACCAAACAAGGTTAGGATTTCCTCTTCTGAAAGAGTAAAATCACCCGACTTAGCGAACCCTCGTGGGAATTTAATGGTGTCATAAAAACGTTTTTTTCCGTGTCGGAATTCGGTCTCAGACATATCAGCCTCAGTAATGTGGTTAGATAGAAATTAGTGTTTATTGTTCACGCGAAAATATTGTTAAAAGGCTAAAATAGGAAACAAAACGTTTTTGCCTTTACGATAAACAATCCTAGATCGGCTAGTTAGCAGATTTATTACAGAGATGTATTTGATGGATGTGAAAGTATTTAGAACCTTTCTTGAGGTTGCAAGGGTGCGCCATTTTGGGCGTGCAGCTGAAAACTTGTATTTAACACAAGCGGCGGTGAGTGCGCGGATCAAACAGCTTGAAGGCTATTTTGATACTCAACTCTTCATTCGTGATCGCAATAACATCAAACTCACATCTTCCGGTGAACGTTTGATTGGTTATGCCGAAGTGATGGTGTCCACCCTACAACAAGCCAAATTTGAGCTGTCGTTAGAGAGTGGTAAAGCCTTGCAGTTAACGCTGGGTGGCACGCCGAATATTTGGGATGCGTATCTACAAAACTGTTTAAGTGTGGTGACCGACTCTTTTGGTGGTTACGGCTTTATGGCAGAGGTGATGGGGCGCGAGCAACTGAACCGAAACTTGTTAGAACGAACTTTAGATATGGCGTTCGCGTTCGATCAGATCAAAGCGGAAGAGCTGAACTGTAAAAAAGTGGCTGATTTGGTTTTGGTGTTGGTATCAACACAGCAAGATGATCTGGAATCGGTATTCCAACATAAATATGTGTATGTTGATTGGGGAACGCGCTTCGGTTCAGAACACGCAGAACGTCACCCTAAAGTTCCGGCACCTTATCTTCGTACCTCTACAGCGCGTATTGCCCTCGATTTCATTTTAGAGAAAGGCGGTAGTGCGTATCTTCCGGTTTCTCTAGTCGAACCTTTTATCGATTCGGGTCAGCTGCACAAGGTGAAAGGGGTTGAAGACTGGTATCGCCCAATTTATCTGAGCTACCGCAAAAGCAGCACCTCGGTGGATGCGATCATGCAGGTTGAGAAATTGGTTAATGAGATTGACCCATCGACCGCTTACACGCTGCAACAAGCCGCTGAACAGACGCCAGAGTAATAGCACGCGCAGCCAGCAATATGCTTTGTTGACGAGATAAAAAAATGGCTCCTAACTAGTTGTATAGTTGGGAGCCATTTTTGTTTTAAACCAGAGATGTACTTCTTTTTTGAATTAGAGATCGTTTCTAATTCAAATAAAATCGTTTAAGCCTGGTATACCTAGCCCTATTTAAAGGCTCTATAGTGTTAACACACTTATAGGTTCATTAGATTCTCAATAGACTCTTCGAGAGAGTGTGACATGTACGAATGGATTGTGTGGCCATCCGTTGCGTCAATCTCAATCATAGAAATCCCGTTGTCCGCTTTGTCTTCAAGAAAGCTCAGAGATTGCTCGACTGATTGACTGGTGAGAACCTGTTGGTTTGATAAAACAATACGACATGTGTGTAGAACCATAGCCTTTTCCTTTTTATATTCGATAGGTCTCTGCATCTTGGTGTGCTAAGTACCTATCGTTGACGTTGTGAGAAGAATTTCTTCTCAAGATTAAATTTAGTCGAATTGAATAAAATTAAAACCCTTTTTTGTGATTTATCTAACCTTCGCTTCCGAAAGTGGCTAGCGATGATGCTGGTTCACGGTAAACTTTTAGTTATAGGAGCAAAAGCTATGGCAAATGGGAAGAGCACAGAATGTCGAAAAATATTCATCACAATAGTACCTTAACGTGTGAGCAGTGCCATTTGGCTCGATATGCGCGAGATGCTCGCTTTGATGGTATGTTTTTTACAGCAGTGAAAACGACAGGGATTTTTTGTCGTCCGATTTGCCCAGCAAGCCCGCCCAAAGAAGAAAACGTCGAATATTTTTCTCATCAAGCTCAAGCATTGAAAGCGGGGTATCGTCCTTGTTTGCGTTGCCGACCAGACAGTGCGCCTTTCTCTCCGGCATGGAAGGGCGTTGAAACCACTTTTTTACGTGCGATGCAGTTGATTGATAACGGCGCGCTGAATTCAGGATCTATCGTTGACCTTGCAACGCGGTTAGGTATTTCCGATCGTTACTTACGGACCTTATTCAACAATTACATCGGTGTGTCACCCAAGCAGTACAGCCTGTATAGCCAATTGATGTTCGCCAAACAGTTGCTACATACCAGCAGTATGAGCATTACTGATGTCGGCTTTGCGAGTGGCTTTAATAGCACACGTCGCTTTAACGATGCTTTCCAAAAAGAGTTGCAGCTTTCGCCGAGCCAAATTCGACGAACGAAGCCAAGTGACAAACTGAGTAATCATATTCAGCTTGGTTTTAATGGGCCGTTAGACTGGAAGCACTTGTTGGGTTTTTATCGACGAAGAATGATTGAAGGCTTAGAAGAGGTTGGCGAAGATTGTTATAAGCGCACGGTGAATGTGAACGGGGCGAAGGGGTGGTTCAAGGCGACTTTAGCCAAAGAGAACCGCTTAGATATTGAGTTTGAGTTGGATGATATAAGCCAATTAAGAAGTTTGATTACGAATATCCGACGCATGTTCGATCTTGATGTCGATATTGTAAAGGTCGAGACTTTCTTTGCGACGATCGATCCTAACTTGGTCGCTAAGAGTGGTATCCGTATTCCTGGCGTGTGGAGTGCTTGGGAAGCCGGAGTGAGAGCGATTTTGGGGCAGCAAGTCTCGGTAACCGCTGCAATTGGTCAGCTCAATTTATTGGTCAAAGAGCTTTCTGAAGCACATGAGGAGGTTAGCTTTCCCATGCCGCAACAGATAGCGAAGGCTGATTTGAGCTTCTTGAGAATGCCGGGAAGCCGCAAAGAGACCTTAAAGCGTTTTGCTGAATACATGGTCGACAATGAAGCTGAGCATCCTTCTAAATGGATTGCGCTAAAAGGTATTGGGCCTTGGACGATTCAATATGCACTGCTTCGTGGTTTAAGTGAGCCTAACCATCTGTTGGTTGGCGATTTAGTGGTGAAGAAGTTTATTGAGCATCGCCCCACCATCAATATAGAGAGTGTTTCGCCTTGGGGTAGTTACGCGACGTTCCACTGTTGGAATCAGTCTTAATAGAAATAGCTATCCACGAACATCAGCAATCCACAAACATCTGCAATACCAAGCTAGGAGATATTATGGCTAACCGATTTACTTATTATGAGAGTCCATTGGGAACCGTGACTTTACAGGCGAACGATCAAGGGTTGCTAGGCCTGTGGTTTGAAACACACACCACTAAGCCGGAACAGTTAGGTGTTCAAGATGATAGCTTTCCGATCTTTGTAGTGGCAATCGAGCAGCTTAATCGCTATTTCTCAGGTGAAACTATCCAATTTTCTGTGCCTATCGCAGCCAAGGGCACGCCATTTCAGCAGTCGGTTTGGCAGGCGCTGACGACCATTCCTTATGGAGAGACTTGGAGCTATGCACAACTGGCTGATGCGATAGGTAATCCGAAAGCCGTTCGTGCTGTTGGCTTAGCGAATGGCAAAAATCCGGTTTCTGTGATTGTGCCGTGTCACCGTGTGATTGGCAAAAATGGCAAGCTGACGGGTTATGCGGGTGGTGTAGAACGCAAACAGCGCTTATTGGTGATAGAGGGCAGAGATCAAGACTAGTAAGCGATTTGGCAACGAGCCTGTCGCGATGCTGGCTGAGGATCACGTACTACTCAATGGTGAAGGCTAGTGGTTCTTAAAATGTGACTTTGCATTAAAATCAACGCTTTCTGGAAAATGTCGATTTGGTTGCATATTCTTTGACTATGTTCTCTAGGCAAGGATGCCCAAATGAATAGCCATCACTCTCTGATAATTGGCTGCAGTAGCGCGCTATTGCTAGCCGGTTGTTTAACCGATACCAGTCGTCCCTTCGAAGTACCACAGCTTGTTCTGTTCAAAGGTATGTATGAGAACGCAGATAATGACAGTTTTCTAGTTTTTGAATCTGGGCAAGTGACCTATCAAACAACGGATAATTCCGTGACTCGAACCTATAGTGTCGAAGGTGATTTGCTCAACATTAAGTTGAATTCAGCGAATAGCCGATCAGATTCTGGACTGGTAATGCGAATACAACACGAAGGCGAGGTGCTAACCTGCAATCGGTGTCCAGCAATGCAGTTAAGCAACGTCTGGACACGTGTTGAACAACCTTTGAAAGGAGCATCGAATTAGAAAAGCCCACCATTTAGCCATAAGTGGGCGGCGATACTGACGGCATATCCAATCATGATTACTGGCATCCATTTCAAGTGGCCAAAAAAGGTGTATTTACCATGTGCCGCTCCCATTAATGCGACACCTGCTGCACTACCAATAGATAACAAGCTGCCGCCAACGCCTGCAGTCAAGGTGATCAGTAGCCAGTTGCCCATCGACATTTGCGGCTCCATGGATAACACGGCAAACATCACCGGAATGTTGTCGACAATCGCAGATAAGATCCCCACCATGATATTGGCCCAAATAGGATCCCATTGGCTATACATCACGCCAGAGGCAAGTTCCAAGTATCCAAGCAGACTCAAACCACCGACACACATCACCACACCGTAGAAGAACAACAGCGTGTCCCATTCGGCATGCGACACTCTTCGAAATACATCAAATGGCACAACAGAACCGAGTCTCTTTAATGCCCCCTCATCATTATTGGCAATCGCCACCGCTTTTTTCTTGGCCAGTGAATTAGGTAAGGTCTTACGCAAGAAATACCCAAAGAACTGTAGATACGCCAGCCCCATCATCATCCCCATGACCGGAGGGAAGTGGAGTACGGCATGGAAAGCAACCGCAGTGGCTATCGTCATGATGAACAAGAACACGATGCGTCTTGCACCACGTTTTAATTCAACGTGTTGATGCACCGTATCGGGTTGGGTTGTTGGAACAAAGTAAGACATGATCAGTGCAGGGACGAGGTAATTCATCACTGAAGGAATAAATAAAGGAATGAACTCACTGAAGCTCACATAACCAGCTTGCCACACCATCAGTGTTGTGATGTCGCCGAATGGGCTGAATGCGCCGCCAGCGTTAGCGGCTATTACGATATTTACACAGGCTAAGTTAACGAATTTAGGGTTGGATCCTGCGACTTTCAGAACCACGGCACACATCAATAGAGCTGTCGTGAGGTTGTCTGCGATAGGTGAGATAAAGAAGGCCAGAATACCGGTTAGCCAGAACAGAGATCGGAAGTTAAAGCCTTTGCCGACCATCCACGCTTGCAACGCATCAAACAGTCTTCTCTCTTCCATGGCGCTGATGTAAGTCATAGCGACGAGTAGGAAAAGTAATAGCTCGGCGTATTCAAGTAAGTTGTGTTCGAGCGCTTGTTTAGCGACTTCAACGAGGTTGTGTTCTTGGTAGGTAAAACCAATGATTATCCAAATCAGGCCAGCCGCAAGTAGCACTGGCTTGGATTTTCGGAGCTTTAGGTACTCTTCCATCATCACCACAATGTAGGCGATAACGAAAATGGTCAGTGATAGGTAGCCGACAAATGAGTTAGTTAGCTTGAGAGGCTCTCCTAACTGAGAGGTAGCCGCACTTGTTACTGAAGAAAAGAAGAATAAAAAGAGAACAGCAGGAAGCTGGATACCTAACATGAATTACGCTCCAAAGTTAATAAGTTATTAACACGCGTAAAAGCGTAGACCTAAATAACCATGTGGAGTGTGATAGATATCTTAATAATTCAATAGATTATAGTGAAAGCAATAGACTGTGATGTGAACGAAATATGGTCTTACATGCTCAAAATTACTGTCTTGAGAACTCAAAGCCTAAAGAAAAAGCCCTACCGGATTCACTGCCGATAGAGCTTATTCGAAATTGCCAATATTATGCAGCATTGAGATCAAACGTCAGTGTTTGTTCTGCAGCACATACTTCAACAGGCCAGCCGTAGGATTGGTATTCCAGCGCCAGCTTGTCCGCTACTGCGCGAGATACCGTTGCAGTGATCCACATGCCCTTGCCCATTACTTGATATTTAAGCGTTCTCATTTCCATTGTAATCACCGTTTTCCTTCAATATTGGCTGCGCGAAGTCTATAGCACCTCTGAGGGCTGAAATTTCGAATCAAGCTCAAATTCTTTATAAACGGGCTCACCGTTTTCGCTAGGCTCAAAACTCAATCAACTAAGGGCAAACGGTTGCACTTTGGAAGCGAACTCACTCTTTAAGTCTCTGTATTATAATTGAATTAAAATTAAACAAAACACCATGTAAGAGATCACTTACATCATTATCAGAGATCTGATTAGGTAAAAAACTCTCACTAGAAGCCAGAGTTGTGTGTTGATTGTGTGCGTTTTTGGTTGCGGTGTTGAAGCAAGGTTTGTTTAGTTTTGTATGTGAAATATTCTAATTTATTTAGCGTATGGTCCTGCTTTTAAATCCAAGTCACAGTTTTATATGTTGTTGTGCTTCTTTTATTCAAACCGATACGCTATTTGATTTTGGTCATTAACCTTTTGCTCATTAGTTTGCACTATCTATACGTGTTCTGTTCCACATAAACGAGATGTATAGAGGTCCTTATGACGAATCCAACCAAAACCGATCGTAAAGTCACGATCGGTAGCTATATCGCACTCGCATTCGCGATTGTGTTCTTTTCAGGCTTAATGCAGTCCAATGAATGGTATGGAGTGTTCGATTTTACAACGCTCAACGGTTCATTCGGTAAGGTCGCTTACGATGTGAGTGAAACGGCTGATGGTATTCAAGCGGCAACGACGTCATTGCGTGGTAAAGGTGGTAGTGGTGCTCGCGACGGTTTCATTTTTGCTTTGACACTTATTCCGACCGTGATGTTTGCACTGGGTATGATCAACGTACTTGAGCACTATGGTGCGCTGGATGCGGCTCGCAAACTGCTGACACCTCTACTTCGCCCTCTGATGGGTATTCCGGGTAACTCTGGCTTGGCATTGATTGCTTCTCTGCAAAGTACTGATGCGGGTGCAGCGATGACGCGTCAGCTAAAAGACGAAGGGCATTTAACTAAGCGTGAAACCGATGTCTTTACGATGTTCCAGTTCACCGCGGGTGCCGCGATCGTTAACTTCTTCTCGTCGGGTGCCGTGTTGTTCACTCTAACCGCGATGGATGGCTCTTTGGCAGTAACCTCGTCAATTGGTCTTGCTGTGGCAGTGATGTTCATCTTCAAGTTTGTTGGCGCGAACCTATTCCGCATTTACCTAAATATTACTGAAGGCAAAGAAGACAAACCAAAATCAGACAAAGAACAAAAACTGGAAGAGGAAGTAGCATAATGAGCGAAGTTAAAGCAAAGAAACCTATGGTTACTGATATTTTCGTTGAAGGTGCCAAGAAAGGCTGGGTTATTGCGACCACCTCGACCGTGCCAAATGTTCTGATGGCGTTTGTGATTATCAAGGCATTGCAGATTACGGGCGCGTTGGATCTGATGGGCAGCGTATTTGCTCCAATCATGGCGGTATTTGGTTTACCAGGTGAAGCGGCAGCGGTGTTGATTGGCGCGTGGATGTCGATGGGTGGCGCAGTAGGTGTGGTTATCACGTTGTTTGACCAAGGCATCTTGAACGGCAACCACATTGCTATTTTGGCGCCAGCTATCTACCTGATGGGTTCTCAAGTGCAATACATGGGCCGTATCATGGGGCCAATCGGAACTGAAGGTCGTTACATCCCAGTGATGATCGCGATTTCGGTACTGAACGCATTTGGCGCGATGTTCTTGATGAACATCATCCTATAGCCCGATTTCTGAATCTTTATAAGCTTTAGAAAAAGGAAAACCCGTTTGGCTTTCACCAAACGGGTTCTGTTCTTTTTCGTAGCCATCCTGCTACTAACGTTGTTACTTATTTTTCAATAAGGTAACGCATGCTCCCTGCATCGTTCCTTGACTTGGCTAAATCCTTTAACCTATCCAATTCATCGCCGTCCTAGCGGTGTCCTTACTAACTCATCATCCTGATAAGTGACTCTATCCTAGAGTATAACTTCCTTGCTGATAACTCATCCGAAGTCATCAAATCTTCGTCCTGAAGATACCTAATCCATTAGGCTTTTTCCTGTTCCTGCCAACTCCCTGTCGACATGTATATTAAACACTCTGGAGGCTTCTCCGACAATCTACCTCAAGTAAATAATCTGAAGGCAAAGCTAAGCAAAACTGTGCGGACTCATACAAAACAAGGGCTTGGGTTTGTAATCTAGGATTTTTCTGCGAAGCTTGATTGTAATCTCTTACGTTTGTTGTGAGAGATCTCTTACACATGTGCGGGCGTGAATGCTCCTTGTTTTCTGAATACAGATACGTTGAGGTAGTCCGCCGAATAAACTAACCAGTAGGAAATGATAATGGTTACAGCGTTATATGCTTCGTTGCTTACGTTAGTCATGTTATGGCTTTCCATTGAAGTGATTAAGCAAAGAAGAAAGAATCAAGTAGCACACGCAGATGGTGGTGTTGAATCGTTACAAGTGGCTCGTTCCGCTCAAAGTAACGCAATGGACTATATTCCGATTACCGTGATACTGATGGCGTTGCTAGAGTTCAACGGCGCCAATGTATGGCTGATTCACGTTATTGGTATTGCTTTTGTTGCTGGTCGTATTATTCATGGAAAAAGCATTCTTGTTCGTAGCCTGAAGGGAAGAAAGCAAGGCATGTATTTGACCTTTGCCAGCATGGTGTCTTTAGTTGTTCTAAACTTGATTTATCTCCCGTTTGATAAGCTTATGTAAGGACAAGCATGGCGCTACGCCTCCCTCCACCATGGATGATTGTATTAACAGGTTTAGTGCTGAATATTCTGGCCATTGTTGTGTCGAGCCTAGTGCTCGACAAAATGGTGGTTGAACAAGCTCAGTATCGAGAGCGCCAACAGGGCAATGTCTACTCGATTCAGTTGGCTTGGAATACGATTGAAACCTTAGAACGTAAGCGTGAATCTATGTTGCTGCACATGGATATTAGTACTTCTTCAAGTTCGGCGGTGACGCCGGAATTAGAAGAAGCGAGGCGCGGTCAGCTTGGTGCGTGGGTCAGTGGCGAAGTTCCAGAGATTACTGTCGAAAACCTTTCTCAGATCATGATGCTGATTAACCAAGCTCAGCAATCGCAACGCATACGCATCGATGACTTCTACCTTGATAATCTAACCTTATCTGAACTCCTCCAAGCTCTTGAAGAGCAGATGACCCTCTATAAAAATATCGCGCTCTTTCTTCAGATCTTTGGTTTAGCATTGATTCTTGCGCGTGACCTAGCGAGACGAAATTAACCGTTCTACAACTGCAGCCAAACCTGATGTTGAGTTATTTGTCGAGATTAGGGTGCTGTTGCCCTTGGTACTTTGGAAGCTGGTCTTTAAGCTTTTTGAAGGTACTGAATGCGTTATTAGCTGATAAGCGGTTCATTAACCAGTCAGGCAGGATACCGCCCGCATTCGCATATGCCGTATAAGTGATGTGAGTCAGGCCATTGGTTAGAGGCTGTAAAACCCAAAGCGCATCGACCTCGTTGATTCGAATATACCCAGACTCTTTAGCCAAGTAATTGGATGCATCTTTAATGGTTAAGGTGAATTGACCGTCTTCTACTTCATATTTCGAATACGTCACCATATCACGGTCACGAGCTGGCCAAGGAGCTTTGAACTGGGTATAGACGATATTCTCATTACTAGAGATCTGCATTAATACTTCACTGTGCGACACATTGTCGATCCAATTCGGCACGTTATCGCTGTCTTCCAACAATAAGAGAAAACCTGAGTAGCTCGTTTCGACCTGCATTTGGGCTCGAACTTCAACAAGACCATTCCCATGATTGCGCTTATGAATGGTGATGCCATTTTCACTTTTGACGAACTGCCACGGAGTCGCATAAGAGAGGGCTGAAAATAGACAGAGTCCAAGTACCAAAATCCTAGGTAATATCATTATTCTTCCATGAAATGAAAAGCTTATCTTCCATGATTATAGAATAAAAATAGGTTGGATTCGCGTCGTAAGATGCTGCGTATTGAATATGGTTATTTGATATTGGGAAAAGCGGAAGACAGAGGTCTTCCGTTTATAGAAGGGAGGGTAGTGGCAATTTATCTAGAGCTTATAGGCTTCAACCGTTTTTATAGTGGTCCAATTGCTGTCGGCATCTTGGATGAATTCTTGTGTGTTCTCCAACCAACGTTTTTGTACTGACTTGTCTAAGTTCAGATATAACTTTCCATCTTCTATTTTCCAAGCTTGTGGATCGGTCTCAAACTTCTTACCCATTGCCACACCAAATGCGCAGTAACCGCCATATTGAGGAGCATAGGCTTCTGGATTGGCTCGAAATTCATCTCTGTTTTCACTGTTCGCAAAGTTATAGATCGCATTCTTATAGGTCGCTGTGAACTCTGATGTACCTTTTACTGGTCCTTCATTGGCAAAGTAAGCAACAGGGTCATAACCTTTAATCGCGAGGTCATTGCTGTCGACGCTCATATCAAGGTCGGCTGCCATGATGGAAAAGCTGGCACCTAATAACGCGGTCATTAGAGTGATTTTTTGACTGGTCGATTTCAAATGTGACATATCAAGTTCCTTGTCAGTATTAGTTAACTTGTATGAAATAAATTAGCTCACTCGTCCGGTCTATAGAGGGACAAAAGAACTAAAAACTAAGCGAATCGTTCGGAGGGTGCATGGATCTGCTTTCACAATTAATGGAACACTTCTCGATACGTACAGGCGTTTTCTATTCAGGGAACTTGTGTGGGGTGTCGTCATTTAACGCGCAACAAGGTAAAGAGGGGCACCTTCATGTACTGAGTGCGGGGGAGTTGAGCTTGTCTAGTGCTCACACGGAACACAGGCAACTGTCGCAACCTTGTATTGTTTATCTGCCGAATAGCACACCACATGCGATTGAAGGTGTGGGAGACGGCGCGGAGGTCGTATGTGCGAACGTAGAGTATCGCTCAGGACAGGTGAACCCATTGTTGTCTGCGCTTCCTGATGTGATAGTGATTCCGTTTGTGGACGCACCTAACTTAATGCCAGTGATCGAAGTGTTATCTAACGAGTCGAGCCAAGAATCGTCGGGGCAGCAGTACTTAATGGACAAGTTGAGTGACGCTTTGATGGCTTTGATTTTTCGTCATCTTATTGAGCAACAGAAAATTGATAGCGGTGTTTTCTCGGCTCTTGCACACCCTCGATTGGCTTCTGTAGTGACGGCCATTCATCGATTACCCGCTCGTCATTACTCGATTGCCGAAATGGCGTCATTGGCCGCGATGTCTCGTACTCAGCTTATTGAAGCATTTAAACGAGAAGTGGGTGAAACGCCGGGAGATTATGTGCAAAAGTGGCGAGTATCAGTGGCTCAATCGCTGTTATTGCAAAATAAGCCCATCAATTGGGTTGCCGATGAAGTGGGTTACATTAGCTACTCAGGATTCTCACGTGCCTTTCAACATGTTACGGGTGTGTCGCCGCGCCTTTGGCTAAAGCAAAATGTGTCGTGAAGCGCCAGGCACTCCCCCACTCGGTTTATGGCTATTCGCATCAGGCTGGTCTATGTTTTAGCGGAAATTGTATGTAGTTTGTTCTTTTATCGGAAGAGGGTGTAAAAAGGTGGACTTTATAAGCTCGTTGTAACATCCTGCCCGTCCTATTTTATCTAGACACCAATGAGACGAAGTGCCTGCTGAACATTATTCAGCCTCCCGTATCTCATTAAAGTATTAAGGAGTTCAACTTGAACCTATTTGTAAGAGACCTTACCGTTATCGATTCTTCATACATTTGTGAGCACAGAGGGGTCGTAGGAGATAGTTGGATTTTAGATGTCACCATGTCTGGTGAACTTAATGAAATGAGCATGGTGCTGGATTTTAGTAAGGTCAAAAAGCAGATCAAACAGCTGGTTGATCAACATGTTGACCACCGCTTACTGCTGCCAATGAAAAGCGCTGCAATCGTGCATCAGGCGAGCAAAGCCGGTTACTCTAAGGTCGATGTGTTGCGTGGTGATAAAAGCCTGCACCTGCACTGCCCTGATGAAGCATACTGTTTGATTGATGCTGAAGCGATCACCATCGAGAGTGTGACCGCTCATGTTTATCATATTCTTCGCGATAACCTACCAAGTAACGTCACAGGGTTAGAGATCACCCTTCGCCATGAAAACATTAATGGTGCGTTTTACCACTATACCCATGGCTTGAAAAAGCACGACGGTAATTGCCAGCGTATCGCACATGGTCACCGTTCTCCTGTCGAAATTGTGGTTGATGGTCAACGTGATGAACAACGCGAGCAGGCGTTTGCTCAGCGCTGGGAAGATATCTATTTAGGCTCTAAAGAAGACCAAGTTTCAGTTTCATCACTTAACCTGAGTGAACACGCGAATAGCGTTAATGACGAAAGTCACTATGGCTTCCGCTACACCGCGCCACAAGGCGAATTTGAGCTAGCGATTGCTAAGAGTGAAACGGAAATCTTACCAACCGATACCACGGTGGAATTACTGGCAGGCTACATTGCGGATCAAGTAGCCCCAAGTTTGGTAGAAAACCAATCACTACAAATTGTGGCTTATGAAGGGGTAGGTAAAGGCGCGATGGCGTTCCGATAACACCTCACGAGAGAGAGTCTCAGTTCTAATATGATGAAAGAAAGGCAAGATATTCAGTTATCTTGCCTTTTTTTTGTGGCTCTTTAAAACTGATTTAGCGGATAGTTTTAGGCATAAACACTAGGGCGTGTTGATCTTTCGAGCTGATTTTTGCAGCGAGTTGCTGGGTATTTATACAAGGCAGAGGCATCGATGTGTAGCTAGCCTACATGAGAAGCCGATAACGTAGTAGAAATGACCAGCAAACGCTGCCCGAAGGGTTCGAGCTGGGCGCCCCCGCAAAAAGCGTTTTACTCTTTGTTGAGGGAGATTTGCTTAGAATGACTAGGCTATTTCTCCCTCGCCGCGATTAAAACGCTTTTGACTAGGCGTCCCCATCCGAACAAAATTTAACCGCGAAAGGTCAACACGCCCTAGCGAAGTAGCACGCGTCGCAGTGGCGTTTTCTCGATTCCAGCAACCAACCCAAAGCTCAACAATACGGTGCCAAAAAATACCGTAACGTCTTTTGCCAATTCCGTAATGCCTAAGATTCCACAGACATTGAACAACACGATAATGATCAGTAAGTGGCTTACGTAGATACCCAGCATGCGATTTGAAATGGCACGAACCCAAGCGTAGTTACCCATGTTTGGATTTGCTAAAAGCCACATGAACACACCAATCCCCCACAAAGCCGTACCAAATAAGAAATCGTGAATATTAAAGGCGATATCAAACTGGGTTAACCATGCTGCTTCTGAAAAATGGATGATCATTCCCACAGCGACTAACCCCAACGCTTTTGCTGATGATAGCTGCCATTGGTGTTGGCGAATCAGAAAACCAGCGGTAACGAGTAAAGTGCTAAAGAACGGACCATTGCGCGTGAAGAAGGGTGCTTCTAATCCGGTTAGCGTTGCGTAGCTTCCTGCCAAAGCACCGTAGCCATAGAGCGCAATAGCGATCGGCAATAGAAGTTTATTGAGCTTCAATTCAACCAATAAAGCGATGATCAACACTGCGCACACAAGGGCTGGAATGAACCACAAATGCACCAATCCGCCCTCTAAGAAAGAGTTAAGTGGAGTGTTCATTAAGAAACCCCAATAGCCTTCGCGCTCACCTAGGTAGCCAAACTCTTCTACCTTTGCGAGGTTGAATGGCATCACTAAGCAAATGATGCTCCATGCCAACCAAACCTTAAGCAGTGGTTTGGAGTAATTAATGACGGTTTGCCACGGGGATGCAGTTAGCTTGGGCTGAATAAGATAACCGGAAATTAGGAAAAACAAAGGCACCGCAAAACGAGCAGTTTGGTTGAGAACATAACCGATCCAAGGCACTTCATCTATTTGCCAATAAGTGAGTGCCATTTGACCGTGTAAACCAATGATCGCCAAGATAGCAATCACTCGGCCTAACTCGATACTGGCGATGTGCTGTGAAGGCGTATGTTGAACGGAAGACATATCAGATCTCTTAGTAAAATTTTTACGAAATCTAGCAGTCTTTATGCCCAACTAGTTAGTCCTAAATCAAGGCTTATGACCTTTGTTTCAAGGCTTGTGTTGGTTTTTTGAAGCCTGTCGCAGCTATATTAAATCCATTGCAGTAAGCGCAAAGATGCCAAGTGTACAAGTGATAAGCGAACCCATAGTTGTGAGCGCGATAATATTGGCAGCAAGCGTTGCATTTCCGCCCATTGCACGTGCCATGACATAACTCGCGGCTGCGGTTGGTGCTGCACTCATCAGGAAAATTAGGCCCAGATCGAGACCTTCAAAGCCTAAGGCCAATGCTGCTAATGTGATAAGTAAGGGGGAAACAATTAATCGGTAACTTGAGGAAAACCAAGTCGCGAGTCTCTCTTGTTTGAGAGAGCTGATATCCAATGAGCCGCCTGTACAAAGTAAAGCCAAAGGCAAGGTCATTTTTGCCAAGTATTGCCCGGCGTCAGTGACCATTTTAGGGATTGGAATAGACAATGCGTAACAGAAAACGCCGAGGAAAATGGCGATAATAAGAGGGTTCTTGGTTATCGACTTTGCGATTGCTTGAATGGCTTTATTGCCGGTATCTGTCCCCTTGGGAGTTAGGGCAATCACCGCTTGGATATTGTAGAGCACTGTAATTGATGCGACATAGATAGCGGCCAGTGCCACGCCTTGGTTGCCGTAGATATTGGCTACATACGCTAAACCTATGATGCCAGTATTAGCCCGAAATCCACCCTGGATGATAACACCTTGGTCCTTCGACTCTTTAAACAACAGCTTAGTGGATAGAGTAGCAATTAAGAAAAAGGCGAAGTTAGCAGCTAGAGCAAATAACACTAAGGTGCTACTGGCAGAGAAGTTATGTTCGGACTGAACAATACTCAAGAACAGCATCGCAGGTAAGGTGATTTGAAAAACAATTTTGGAGGCGACATCAATGAAGTTGTCGTTGATCAGTCCAATTCGTTTGAGTATCACACCAAGAAACAGCATTAAACAGATAGGGCCTGTTACTGAAGCCGAAAACGCAAACTGTTCCCTAAGTGTGTCCATTATTTTTCCTTAAATTTAGCCGACTTCAATATCCTTTGAATACTGTCGCATTTTTCCACAATTCTTTGAGAAGACAAAATGAATACCAAGAGTTAAGTAAAAAACCTTGAAAAAAAGAACGAACGTGCTAAAAATAACGTATCAGATTTATCATTGGTGAATAATGAGCAAGGGAAAGATAACCAAAGAGTATATTTTGAGCCATGCATTCGCGCTTGCGAGTGAAAATGGGCTTGAGAGTTTGACGATTGGCGAGTTAGCCAAGCAGTGTGGCATGTCTAAGAGTGGCTTGTTTGCGCACTTCAACTCTAAAGAGAACCTGCAACTCTCTGTACTCGAATATTCCAACGCCATATTCACTGAAAGAGTTATCATTCCGGCGAGAGAGCTCGGTGACGGTGATATTGAAGCCAAGCTTAAACAACTGCTCGATAACTGGCTGGGTTGGAATCATTCATTCCAAGGCAGCTGCATGTTTATTGACGCATGGAAAGACGCTGGCAGTGAAACCTCTGTGATTCAGAAGGCATTGCAGAAAACCATTTCAGTGTGGATTGATTACTTGACGATTCAGGTAGCAAAAGCGGTTGAGAGCAAACAGTTCAGAGCCGATTTAGATCCTAAGCAGGCTACCTTCGAGTTATACGGTCTCTACTTGAGTGCGAACTTGTTCTATTCGTTGCGAGGCCAACAAGCGAGCCATACCCATTTTTGGAGTGGTGTAGAGCGCTTAATTGCTAGCTGGAAAGCGGTTTAATACATATAGCAGGTTAACTCGCAAATCATTTAGTTCGCAAACCATTGAGCTCGCAAAGCATGTGACCTTGCTTAATTAATGTTTGCAAAAGATTTTAAGAGAAGTGGCGGCAAGCAGTCATAAAAAGCGCTATCGCCATTTTTTATATTAATAAATAGCACGGTCGTTCGATTTTTTAGGGCCGAGCTCGACCCGCCAATGATGATGGCGATACAAGGAACGGTCATGAGTGACAAAATCTATTTCAATACATCGAACAAATTCAGCTTCAAGCGCAGCCTGATTGGTGCAACAACAAACCTGCATTACATTCTTGCGCCGAGCCATGCAAAGAAAACAGCGCGTAAGTTACTCCTTACTCCAATGCGAACTGAGCAAAAAAACGCCGATCCACAAGGGCTGATTAAGAGTGAAATTAAAGGCCGTGATGGCGTTTTAAAAACCTATTCTTTGGGTACGGGGCCTGTTTGGGTGCTGACTCATGGCTGGTCTGGCACTGCGAGTCAGTTCTTCCCTCTGATGGAGTACATCGCCGCTAAAGGCTTTACGGCTTTGGCTTACGATCATCCTGCTCATGGTGGCAGCGATGGCGTACATGGTCATATCCCTGCGTTTGTGAACGGCCTTGAAGCCATTCTTGATTCGGTGGGCGAGGTAGCTGGTTTGGTCGGTCACAGTATGGGTACCGCTTCTGCGTTGGAATGTAAGCACGTTAAATTGGAAAACAAGCCATTATTGCTGATTGCACCTGTACTGGATTATCTAGAAAACCTATTTGGCAGCGTTGCGCGTTCAGGTTACTCAATGAAACTGTTTGAGGCGGTAGTTGGAGAAGTAGAAGAGCAGTTTAACTACCCAATTCAGTCTGTTGATCCATATGGAAAGCTAGCGCTTCGTGAGTCTCAAACGATCATTGTTCATGACGAGCAAGACAAGTTTACTAAGTTTGATGTGTCTCAGCGTGCTGCGAATGAAATGGAACGCGTTACTTTGATTGCTACTCAAGGTCAAGGTCACGGGCGAGTAATGAAGTGCCCGCAAGTATTCGAGAGCTTTGATAACCTGATTGGTTAAGGTTAACTAATCAAATAAGTAGAACGTGGGTTAAGAAAACAAACACGAAAAAGGCCAACCAGACATTCTCTGGTTGGCCTTTGCTTTTAGTTGGCTTTAGCTAATCTTGTTCTTAGTTAGCACAGCTTGCTGGGCCGCTCTCTTTCCACACGCCCCATTGGCCTGTCGTTGTTGGATCTTCACCAGTTGTCCACCATTTCGCTTCCCAAACCTTACCGCCTTGAGTCACTTGGTCGCCGCCAGTGTAAACCGCACCTGAATCCCAAGCGTTAGTACACGTACCGCCGCCTGTGGTTTTCTTAAGAACGTTCACTGAAGTAGCCGCTACTGATGTCTCTGTGCCATCGCTGACCGTTACAGAGAAGTTCAGCGTTGTATCTTGCGTGTATTCCGTCGCGACAAAGCTCACTGAAGAACCTTGAACAGTCGCATCAATACCAGCAGGCACATCCCATGTGAAGGTCAATGTGTCTTGGTCAGCATCGCTCGAAGCCGAAGCATCAACCACGACTACATCACCCGCATTGACTTCTGCCGGAGCTGTAACTACTGCAACTGGTGCTGTGTTAACCGGGCCTGTATCTTTAGGGTTTACCGTTACAACAACGGTGTCTGTTGACGTTGCGCCTTCGTTGTCTGTTACGGTTAGACTAAAGGTCAGTGTCTCTTGTTGAGCAACCTCAACAACATCGAAGCTTGCAACCGCGGCATTGGCATTCGCCAGCGTTACGGCTGTTCCGCTTACTTGCGACCACACGTAGCTCGCAATCGTGCCGTCGCTGTCTTTTGAAGCGCTGCCGTCTAGAGATACAGAAGCTGGGCCTTCAACCGCTTGGTCTGCACCTGCAGCTGCCGTAGGTTTGCGGTTGACAGGATCTGTTGTACCGCCAGCAAGACCTTCATGCATTGCGTTTAAGATATCGCCGTTGTCCGCATCAATTTCCCAAGAGAATAGACCCGCAAGGCCAAGGCTACGAACGTACGCGCCTTTTGCTTTTACCGAGCGGTCATCATCAAATGTGATTAGCTGACCTGAAGTACGGTTCCAAACGTAAGGCGCTTCTGCCATTTCGTCGTAACCATATTCAAAGCCGTTGATGCCTTGGTTATTCGCGCCAAGCATGTTCGCTTTAATGCCTTTGTAATCAATAACGCCATCTTCCCATACACCTTGCGCAGAGCTACCTTTCAGTTTGCCGTTACCAACACCTGTCATAGGGTCGCTAGGATCAGAAAGTGTTGATGGTAATACACCTTCCCAACCACGACCGTACATTGCTGTACCAACGACTAGCTTGTTAGCTGGAACGCCTTGCTCAAGCAGCAATTGGATACCGTTGTCAGTGGTGTAAGCTGGGCCTGTGTATGGTTCGCCATTCTCATCAACACCTGAGCCATCACACTGACCAGGACGCATGAAGTTACCGCAGTTTAGTGCCGTTTGGTGACCCAACACGTTGTTCCAACCACCGTAGAAGTCATAAGTCATTGCAAAGATGTAATCCATGTACTGGATAGCATCGCCGTAGTTCACGTCTTCAATCTTATCGTGACCAACACCGATCGCTGAGGTTAGTTCATAAGTACGGCCATTTTCTGCTTCTAGCTCATCGAGCATTGCGCGCAGCTCTGCCATCAATGCGATGTATGCTGGGCCATCATTTACTGGGTCACCAAGATCTGGCGCAGCACCGCCACCACCAGGGAATTCCCAGTCAATATCTACACCGTCATAGAATTTCCATGTGTTTAGGAATTTTTTAACCGATGCCACAAAGGTGTCTCGGTTCGCTTTGGTTGTGAAATCGAAGAATGGGTCTGACAGTGTCCAACCACCAATCGATGGTATGATTTTCAAATCAGGATTACGCTGTTTGAGTGCCATCATCATCGCGTAGTTACCCTTGATCGGTGAGCTGTATTCGTGGCCCGCTTGAGGGAAACTTTTCTGGAAAGCGGCCCATGGGTCATGAATCACCACTTCGTAATCATTAACACCCTGACAAGCTGTCATTAGTGCGTTGTAGCTGTTTCCACCTACCGATTTTACTGATTCGTTAGGACCACAAATTGGGATGAAGCCATAAAGGATATGGGTCAAGTTATCAGCGGGTAGGTTATCAACTGTGTAATCACGGCCATAGATGCCCCATTCAACAAAGTAAGTACCCACTACTGTGTTTGGATCTGTGTTGTATGACTTGTTGTTCGGATCAACATTCATCGCAAGTGGGGCTAAGTGTGAGCCATCAGTATCAGCGATCGTGATTTGAGCGGGTGCACTTTTGGCACAGCCTGTTTCGTCACACGCTTCGATTTCCATCTCAAATAAGCCGCCTTGGCCGTATTCGAATGAAGCTGTGGTTTGACTGCCAGTAATTGGGCCAGTGGCAACTTTCACGCCATCGAAGTAGATGTTGTACGTGTTTCCTGACGTTCCGCTCCATTGGTTGAACTTAACGTCGACCTTTGCTTTGTCGTGATATTTAACCATCTGGTTGTAGCCTGATGTGGTTTCCATCGCGAGTTCAATTTTAGAAAACTGCAGGTTGTTGGAACCGTACATGTCGATGCTAGGTGCTGTTGGAGCAGCTAATGCTGTACCAGATAGCGCTAGAGCAATGCTTGCAGCACAGGTATTTATACGAATCATACTTTTTCTCTCATTCCTTGAAGGTTACGAGAACCAATTGGCCCCATAAACGGCTCCAGTCAGTTTTGAAGGAGCTTCCCAGTCAGTATTCGAGAGAGTTTTTATTTTATAACTGAAAATAAATCCGTTTACGATGGACAACTAAAAAATTGTATCTTGTTACAATTCTGTTGCTTAATGAGTGAGAGGTTGAGTCCATGTTTTATAAAATAAACCCTTCTTCAGAATGAAAATCTCATAAGTGAAAATTCACAACATTAAGTGATGAAAAGATGCGACAAACTATAAGAAAATATCGCTAATTGAAGCCGTATCACAAAGTGAAGTGTGTTGGATGAGTGGGCAGATCAACAAGGAGATATGAAGGGTATAACTGCAGATAATACTTTTATGGAGAATAGATTTACTGAGAAGATAGAGGTGAGGTTATTTTTTGAACTGCTCAGCTAAGGAAGCGCGTCTTTGTTGCATTACACTGTGGGTATCACCCGTCGCGGTATCTTCGAAGCCTTCTTTGATGAATTGCTGAGAGGGCACACTTGGCATCAGTCGCTTTAAGCGAGGTGAATCATAAGTGCCACTGATGGTGTAAACCGTTGGTCCGGAACCTGTATTGATTGTGACAATTTTGCCATCAAAGTCAAACGAGGTAGCAATGAGGCGATGATTCATCATTACACCTTTATCTGAAAGTGTAAGGATATCGGTGTTGTAAGGTGGCGCCGCAATCTCTACCCATGTGCCATAGACGTTGCTTGGGCTGACAGATTGTTGGTGGGCTTGGTAAGCAAAATAGCCGGCGGTGAGGGCAACCATAAAGCCAACTAATAGGAAGCCGTAGAGTAACGAGTTGGCAAATAGATCTCTGCTTTTAGTCGGCTTTTTTACCATTATCTCTTCATTTTTCGACTGATATTGTTTTAGATTCTATTAACTAAAACCTTAGTTTGCAAAAATTGTTCTAAGAGTTAGAAGCAGGATCGAATGTTCCAATAAATCTGGTTGCTTTGGCGATTTTTAGCATTGTCCCTCAGTATTTGCGCTGTCAATGAAAGCGAATTCCAGAAATGCTTAAGCTATGCGTATTTATTTCTTGTAGGAAAGTCTCGAATTGGTTAAAACAATTATCACCTAAATTTACGCATAGGCTTACTCGGTGAGCTCAATAATTGCAATTTGAAGATAACAAGGAAGTACAATGATTAAAGAAAACACATACTTTGAAGGTGGCGTTAAGTCGTTAGCGTTTAACCAGTCTGGTGCTGATGTGAGTGTTGGTGTAATGGCGGCTGGTGAGTACACGTTCGGTACTGCGGCTCCAGAAAAGATGACCGTTGTTAAAGGTGCTTTGATTGTAAAGCGTGTTGGTGATGATGACTGGACGACATACCAATCTGGTGAGTCTTTTGACGTTGCGGGTGACTCTTCATTCGACCTACAGGTAAAAGAAGCGACTGCTTACCTATGTGAGTACTTGTAATCAGGTCTAAATTTGTTCAATCAGGCATCGTTTGTCTCTGATTTAATAGAAAAAAACCACGCTCTAGGAGCGTGGTTAAATAAGTGATAGTAACCGGCAGTGGATAGTGTCACTTGTTTTTGTAGTCATCAAATGGATGACCAAATCGTTGTTCGTTGCAAAGTATCTTCAATCTTCAAAGCTCAACTCAAAGCCAAGACATCAGTAAGTCTCAAACACACCGTTGTTGTAGTCTTGAATTGTTTGTTCAATCTCTTCCATCGAGTTCATGACAAACGGACCATAGTGCACAACAGGTTCATTAATCGGTTCACCAGAAAAAATCAGTACCCCTGAATCTTCTAAGCTACCCAAAGACAGCAAGTCAGCTTTGGTGAGTTGGGCAAGTTGACCTTGGTTGATGACTTTGTCGCCGATCTTAATACTGCCTCGGTACACGTAAGTCATGGCATTGTGATTAACATTAGTCCCTAACGTGACTTTTTGCCCAGAATGAGAGCGCCAATCCGCAACGCTTAATGGCACACCTGTTTTCTGTAATGGGCCTTGAGCTCGTAAAGCCTCTGAATCATCGTCGGTTTGGTTGTGCAGCTCAAACCCTCCGGCAATCATTCTTAACAAACCACTTTGTTCACTTTGATGTTCCACAATGCTTTCACTTTGGAAGTCGTGATATTGCGCCGGCTGCATTTTGTGTGTCGCAGGTTGGTTTATCCAAATCTGGAAACCATGCAGCGCGCCTTCTTCCATCATTGGCATTTCACTGTGAATGACACCACGACCTGCAGCCATCCACTGCGCGCCACCGCTGCGCAGTTCTCCAACATTCCCCATATGGTCTTTGTGTTGGAAGTGACCTTGCAGCATGTAAGTGAGCGTTTCTATCCCACGGTGAGGATGTGGAGGAAAGCCGCCAACATAGTCTTTGCTTTCATCCGATTTAAGTTCATCAATCATCAAAAATGGAGAGAAACGTGCGTTGTTAAAACCAGCGAGTCTTTGGATTTTGACGCCATCACCGTCGGAGGTGGCATGTGCTGTAATCACATGATCTACTGCTCTTACATTCGTCATTTTAAAACCCTCATAAACTTGAATAGCTGTAGTTTATGTAATTTGATTGAAAAAGAAGATGGCATAGCGTTGAGTGACTTATTCGAAAATCTTGAACAGGTAACAAGATGAAATTATGTCTATACTTGAGTAGAGAGTAGACCGCCAAGGAGGCCGCTATGGCAGTTCAGCAAAAACATGGCGAAAGGCAGGGTCGGATGGGTTTTGATAACGATTTTACAACGGAGCAAGGTCAGCGTTTTACTGAGGTAGCGAATAACGCCGTTAAGCGACGGGGAAAAAAGCGTGAGATAGAAGCGGCTTTTGTGCATTCGGCAAAACAAGTCGCTTTTAAGCCAGTTGCTAGGTCCAAACGTATTAACCCGGATCGTACTCGACAAGTTGTATGGATTATTGTTATTGGGCTAGTAAGCCTTTGGGTTATGTATATGGCCGGCTAACGTTGACGTGTTTTTAACAGCGTTACATTGTTCCCTTCCACTTTCGTTTCAAGACAATCTACAAGTTCAGAAGAATTCGATTCTGAGCAAGATAGACTCGTCGGTAATTCTTCTATCAATGTAGAGACTGGGTTGTCGTGATAATAAGCATATCGGTTTTTTCCTGAATGCTTGGCCACGTACATGGCTTTGTCGGCACATCTTGTTAACTCATGCAATTCTGTCGCATCTTGTGGGTATAAAGACACCCCCACACTGAGTGTCAGTTCTTTTATTCTTTCGTTTGTCTGGCAACCGCTCTCAAATAAACCACATATTCTATCGAGAATACCGTCGAGGTCTTTTCGAGTTGGAATATCGTAGAGCATCAGAACAAACTCGTCTCCAGCAAAGCGCGCGATGGAATAATCGTATTCATGGTTTTTTCTGTCTCTGGTTCGAATGTTGTTGCTCAAGCGATTGGCAAAATGCTGCAAGACACTGTCTCCGACGTCGTGCCCGTAGCTGTCATTAATGCCTTTAAAGTCATCAATATCCAAAAAGACCAGTGCCGTAAGTGATCGCTCACTATCGACTGTCGCAAGTTTTTCAGCCGCCCAGCGCTCAAAGCTCCAACGGTTTGCCAAGCCTGTGAGTTGGTCTCTATAGGCTAAGTCTTCAATCCCTTCTTTGTACAAGCGCTGAATATAGCTCACTGCTTGTGTGTAATAGTAAGCGGATGTATGGCAAACCAAACTCATGGTAAATAAGCTAAGAACAAATCTGTGTGTACTGTTAAATGGCAAAGAGAAGTTGTTGGGCATTGCTGTAATCAAGGTACTGATAAACAGGCAAAACGAGGTGCTTAAGATAATGCCAATTCTGAAATCGTTAATGAAAATGACTGCCGCCAGAATCGGGTAGAGCCAAAGTATCCGATCGGGAATAGCATAACTGTACAAAAATAGGATGATGCCTTGAACTAGAAGGACTCCGCTCAGGATCAATTCTGAATATTCAGGATTAATAACTTTTTTTACGTAAAATGCATTGGAGATAGCAATAAGTGCAAAACACAGTTCGAAAATTGACAGCGTGTAATGCTGACCTTGGAAGTAAGCCCAAGTGTAGAATGTGAATAACGCAGCGGCAGCCAGTGAAAAGGAGTGGACAATTTTTTGCTTGCGAGTGGATCGTATGTCCGCCATTTCTTCTAGGTGTCTGCCGACGAGCCTTTTCATGTGATTTGTGCCAAAGATTTTGATAATGGTGTTAATAGTAGATTAAATAATAGTCATTACGGAGTGTTGGTGGCCTTTTTAGTGTGACTACTATCAAGGTTTCATATTAAAAAATAAGTAACCCATAATAAATAGTGATGTGTATCACGGACGGTGTAGACCCGCCCCACAACTGGCCATCCAATGAGCAGATTGGGAGAAGCGATTTGGCTATTATCTACTTGCTTTCCAGTGAGTTACTCAACATAGTTTGCAGATAACCAAAACCAAGAGAGGCTCATAATGTTAATTACTTTTAGTTGCAAGGCTCATGCTAGCGTCACGATGTTTGGTGAAGTCGGTCTTCAGTTCATCAAGATGCTTGGGCACAGCGGCACTATCCCTGGCGCTATGGATGCTTCAGAGGTTCCTCAAGCTCTGGATAATTTACGTGCTGCGATCGCAGCAGAGCAGAGTAAACCTGTAGAGCAAGAGAATACTGATGACGACAATGAAGAAGAGGTTGTTGAAGCGCCTGTTAATATTGGTAGCCGAGCGTTCCCACTGGTTGAATTATTAAAGGCCGCCATCAAGGATGAGTGCGAAGTGATGTGGGAAGACGGTAGCGGCAAGCGACTATAGTACGATTCGCGCGAAACGTAACAAGCCTATTGAATCTATTTTAATAAGAATGAATGTTGAATCAGTATCGGTAACACCATGGAGTTTGATGGTGATGAACCGATACTGGTGTTTTTTTTAGTGAAGTAATCCACTCGTTTCTGTTTGTTTACAAGGTTCGTCCGCCTTGAAATGAGTGACTTTTGTTATCGTAATATCAATCCATAACACACCGTAAACAAAGTGATGCTGTTCACGCTTTCTTGACTCCCAATTCTGAACTAAGAATTTTTCCTAGTTATTCTAAGACCCTCTCTCATGCGGTCGATTTTTAGACTCCTTATTATTTCCCTGTCAAATAACAAACAATGCATGGTCGCAACTATGCCGTGCAGACCTCATAAATAATAAGAGAGTTCACAATGTTAAAGTTCCTAGATCAGGTTCGAAAACCGACGCTGGATCTTCCGGTCGAAACTAGAAGAAAAATGTGGTTTAAACCATTCCTACAATCTTACCTAGTCGTGTTCATTGGTTATCTAACCATGTATTTGATCCGTAAGAACTTCAATGTCGCGCAAAACGACATGATTTCTACTTATGGATTATCGATGACGGATCTAGGTCTTATCGGTCTGGGTTTCTCTATCACTTACGGTATCGGTAAAACTGTCGTTTCCTATTATGCCGATGGTAAAAACACCAAGCAGTTCCTACCATTCATGCTTGTCCTTTCTGGTATCGCTATGCTGGGCTTTAGCTTCAGTATGGGCGGTGGCAGTGCTAGCTTATTCTTGATGGTGGCCTTCTATGCGTTGAGTGGTTTCTTCCAAAGTACCGGCGGTCCTTCAAGCTACTCAACCATCACTAAATGGACGCCTCGTAACAAGCGTGGTTCTTATTTAGGCCTTTGGAATATGTCACACAACGTGGGTGGCGCAGGTGCCGCTGGTGTGGCTCTGTTCGGCGCTAACTACCTATTCGATGGCAACGTGATCGGTATGTTCGTGTTCCCATCCATCATCGCGATTGTGGTTGGCTTTATTGGTATGCGCTTTGGTAATGATTCTCCAGAAGCCTACGGTCTAGGTACGGTTGAAGAGTTGTTTGATGAAGAAGTCAGCGAAGAAGATACGGCTGCTGAAGAAAATCAAATGACTAAGAAAGAGATCTTTGTTGAATACATCCTGAAAAACAAAGTGATCTGGTTGCTCTGCTTCGCGAATATCTTCTTATACATTGTTCGTATCGGTATCGATCAATGGTCTACCGTTTATGCGTATCAAGAGCTAGGTCTATCAAAAGAAACCGCGATTTCAGGTTTCACACTGTTTGAAGTTGGCGCACTGGTCGGCACGCTAATGTGGGGCTATTTATCAGACCTTGCGAATGGACGCCGTGCTTTAGTTGCTTGTGTCTCGCTTGGCCTGATTATCGTTTCGCTAGAGTTCTACCAGCATGCAACGAGTGAGTTCATGTACCTAGCGTCACTGTTTGTGCTTGGTTTCCTAGTATTTGGTCCTCAGTTGCTGATTGGTGTTGCTGCGGTAGGTTTCGTGCCGAAGAAAGCAATCAGTGTTGCGGATGGCGTGAAAGGCACATTTGCTTACTTAATTGGTGATAGCTTTGCCAAACTTGGCCTAGGTATGATTGCGGATGGAACGCCTATTTTCGGCTTAACGGGTTGGAAAGGAACGTTTGCTGCACTCGATACTTCAGCGGCTATTTGTATCGTATTGCTGCTATTCGTTGCGGTTGCCGAAGAGAAGAAGATTCGCCACGCTAAGAAAATGCATTTAGCGGCTCAAAACGCGTAGCGAGTTTGGTGAGCCTGTTCTTGTGTATTTGCTCTCGCGCATTTGTGGTCGCAAAGAGAGTTTCGGGTAGATAGTCTCACGTGATTTATTGGTTTAAAGCACGTGAGATCATACCAATCGTTAGTTCGATTCAGTATCATCTCTATCAATAAACTTAATTTTAGATAGCTCCTGTTGGGGCTATTTTTCTTTCTTACTCTTAATTTTGGTTAATATCATGATTAATGTTGCGCTTGTTGATGACCACGTCATTGTTCGATCTGGCTTTGCTCAATTACTCAGTCTTGAAGCTGATATTACGGTCGTGGGTGAATTCAACTCTGCGGCAGAAGCGCGCCTAGGATTGCCAAGCTGTCACCCTGATGTCGTGATCTTGGATATCTCAATGCAGGACGAAAGTGGCCTGAGCTTATTGGAAGAGATTCCATCTGGCATTGCCAGCATCATGTTGAGCGTTCATGACTCTCCGGCGATGGTTGAGAAGTCATTAGAGTTAGGAGCCAAAGGTTATCTCAGCAAGCGCTGTAGCCCTGATGAGTTAATCCAAGCCGTACACACGAGCGCAAATGGTGGCTGTTATCTCACGCCTGATATCGCCATAAAGCTTGCGACACCCATGAAGAATAAAGCCTCTTTAAATCAGCTCACCCGCAGAGAAAGCGAAGTGTGTCAGTTATTGGCAACAGGGCTCGATGTAAAATCTATCGCCGTAGAGCTAGGGGTTAGCCATAAAACGGTGCATGTACACCGTGCCAATGCGATGGACAAACTCAATGTTAAGAATAACGTCGAGTTAGCGAAACTGTTTACACAAGACCAGTACTAATGCGTTCTTACCTAGCCACCTCCCTGTGTGGGGTTTTTATGGCTGGCTGTGCATGGTTCTGTTTATGGGTTATTGCCTTCTATTTCATTAATGACCCTGAGTTAGCCATTCTGCTTTTCCCGTTTTCACTTCGACTGGGAATGACGCTGCACACTCGCACCCACTATTGGCCTGCCATCTATATTGCAGAGTGGGGGCTCGCGATTGCTTTAGCTCTACTGCTTGATGAACCTCAATGGCTGACGATACTCATCGCCAGTGGATTGAGTATTCCTGCTACGCTAATTGCCAAGCGTTATTATTCTGGTGACCAGAATCGTCACTTGTTAGTGATGGCGAGCTTAATCATGGTCACAGCATTCATTAACGTTGCCGTGGTGGGTTCTCATGTTCCGGCTGTTTACATGGTGTGGTTGGTGAGTATCACCGGCGGACTGATGTTGGTACCGATGTGTTATCTAGTCTGGAACTACCTATTCCAAAACAAGTGGGCGCCACTGAGCTCTTACTTAATCAACAATGTCGTTGAGTTCAAAATCCGTCACATCGCTTTATACAGCGTCTTGTTGGTCGCCAGTATTTTGATACAAACCAGTTTGCCTGATGAGCTAAGACGCTTCGCCCCGTTCTGTATGGCGATCCCTATTATCTTGCTCGCGGTTCGTTACGGGTGGCAAGGTGCTTTGTTAGCGACCCTGTTAAACAGTGTCGCATTGATTGCTGCTCACAGTGGAACATCTAAACTCGAAATTACCGACTTACTCTTGTCTCTATCTGCTCAAACCATCACAGGTATATTGCTTGGTTTAGCGGTTCAAAAGCAGAAAGATCTTAATTTGAAATTGCGGAACGAACTCTCAAGAAATCAAAACCTTTCTCGTCAGTTAGTGACGGCTGAAGAGTCGGTTCGTCGTGATATTGCGCGTGAGTTACATGATGAAATTGGCCAAAACATCACGGCTATTCGCACGCAGGCAAGCATTATTAAACGCGTCGATGCGGCTGAGATGAGTGTTCGCTGTGCGGGTACGATTGAGTCATTGTCTTTGAATGTTTATGACACCACCAAACGTCTACTTACAAAACTAAGACCTAAAATGTTGGACGATCTTGATCTAAAAGATTCCGTGGAACAGCTTATTCGGGAGATGGAGTTTTCGGACCATGGCGTTGATATCCAGTTAAATTGGCAAGGTGATTATTCATGTTTGAGTGACACGCTCAAGGTCACTCTCTTCCGACTGTGTCAAGAATCTTTAAACAATGCCCATAAATATGCTCAAGCGAGCGCAATTAGAATTGAACTGATTTTAGATGAGCAGGCTTACCTTCAAATCACAGACAATGGCGTTGGTTTTACAGCGCAAGATCTTCTTAAAGGAATGGGGGTTCGCGGTATGCAAGAGCGTGTTCAGGCGCTCGGCGGCAAGATGACAATCAACGCTAATGGCTCATCTTCGGGTACCAATATCAGCGTTACATTACCTAAAGTGTGAGAACGAATATGTTTGGATTTCTGCGCTCAACAACGTCAAATACTCATGCTCTAACAGATGATGAAGTCAACCAGAGTTATCGCTACTGGCGTCTCCACATCATGATAGGAATGTATGTCGGCTATGCGGGTTTTTACTTCACTCGTAAAACCTTTAATTATGCCGCGCCCGCAATGATCACTGACCTTGGCTTAGACAAAGGTGATATCGGCTTAATTGGCACGCTCTTTTATCTTTCTTATGGTTTATCGAAATTTATTTCAGGCACGATATCGGATCGCTCAAACCCGCGCTATTTCATGGGGCTTGGCTTAATCGCGACAGGCTTGATCAATATAGCGTTTGGCTTTTCTAGTTCTTTGGCGGTTTTTATCTTGCTTTGGGTGCTCAATGCATGGTTCCAAGGTTGGGGCTGGCCATCGTGTTCTAAGTTATTGACGACTTGGTATTCTCGCTCCGAAAGAGGCTTTCGCTGGGCAATCTGGAATACAGCACATAACGTGGGTGGGGCGCTAATTCCTATTCTTGTGGGTTATCTGACGCTGCAATTCAGTTGGCGAGCGGGGTTTATTTGGCCGGGTGTGATTGGCGTTTTTATTGGTCTGATTGTTTGTTGGCGTTTGCGTGATAAGCCCACCACCATGGGACTTCCGACGGTAGGAAAGTGGCGCAATGACCATCTAGAGTTGGCACAAGAGAGCCACGGGCAAGGGTTAAGCTATCGAGAAATCCTGAAAACCTACGTGTTCAGCAACAAGTATATTTGGTTGCTCGCCTTTAGTTATGTGTTGGTTTACATCGTAAGAACGGCGGTTAACGACTGGGGTAATTTATACTTAACCGAAGAGCACGATTACAGTTTGATCAATGCGAACGCAGCTTTGTCTCTGTTTGAGATTGGTGGCTTTGTTGGGTCACTTGTTGCTGGGTGGGGATCGGATAGGCTGTTTGGTGGCAACCGCGGTCCAATGAACATCCTGTTTGCGATTGGTATCTTCCTCTCGGTATCCGCTTTATGGCTTATGCCTTTAACCAACTTTGTGTTTCAAGCTGCTGGGCTATTTTGCGTTGGCTTTTTTGTTTTTGGTCCTCAAATGCTTATTGGCATGGCGGCGGCAGAATGCTCGCACAAAGACTCTGCTGGGGCGGCGACAGGCTTTGTTGGCTTGTTTGCTTACATGGGTGCAGCACTCTCGGGTTATCCATTAGCGCTCGTTCTAGAAACTTATGGCTGGAGTGGATTCTTCATTACCATCTCTACTTGTGCTGCGGTCATCGGTTTACTGCTACTCCCTTTTCTACAAGCTCAATCACCTCAGAAAAGTGCAGAGGTTTGCTCTGGCTTTTAAGGAGCCTTCTCGATAACAAGATAGTCGCTGGTGTTTGTATTGTTGCTTGTATCGCTGCTGTAACCAGTGCGATACAAGCAGCTATCTGATCCAGCGCTTTCTACTCGTGATATTCAAATGTGACTCTTTTCACGCTTTTCATCGATCTCACCTGTTTCTAAGAATTTTTCCTATTGCGTCTAAGACCTCATCTCATGTGGGTCCTAGCTGCTCTCTGTAGTCTTTCTAATTATTTACGTTATTAGAAATCAGCTCTCTGAATTATGTTCAAAGGGCTCACTATGGAAAACGCCATGTCACTCAGCCACTTCTCAGAACACTCATTTTTCCCAATGGAAAACACCATCCAAAATTATGCATGGGGGAGTATTTCTTCGATACGTGAGCTGTTTGGCTTTAAGAATGAGTCACAAGAGCCGCAAGCGGAAGTTTGGATGGGAGCGCATCCGAAGGGCTGCTCAATGGTTAAGCTTGACCAACATTTGGTACCTCTATCTGAGCTGATTAACAAGAATAAACCCGCTTATCTATCTACTGATATTGCGCAGGAGTTCGGTGAGCTACCGTTCTTGTTTAAGATCTTGGCAGCAGAAAAAGCGCTGTCTGTTCAGGTTCACCCAAACAAGCGCCAAGCTGAAATTGGCTTTGCGAGAGAAGAGCAAGCAAGAATTCCCCTAAACGCAGGGCATCGCAATTACAAAGACTCGAACCACAAACCTGAATTGGTTTACGCGATCACTGAATATCAAGCGATGAATGGCTTTCGAGAATTCGATGAAATATTAGGTCTGTTCAGAAAATTGGATTCGAGCGAGTTGGCTGGCTTGGTTGAAGAGTTTGGTAACAATATTGATTCTCTTGGCTTAGAAGTGTTTTTCCGTGATCTGCTAACTCTAGATGACCAACGTAAACACCGAGCATTAGAGCAACTTCTGACTTACGCAGAGTCTCATCAAGACCAAGCTGAGTTTGCTTTGGTTACTGAGCTTAGCCATCAGTACCCGAACGATATTGGTTTGTTTTGTGTTCTGCTTCTTAACTTGATCACACTAAACCCGGGTGAAGCGATGTATTTGAATGCGAACACTCCGCATGCTTACATTAAGGGAACTGGGCTCGAGATTATGGCAAATTCAGACAACGTGTTGCGAGCAGGTTTAACGCCAAAACACATTGATGTGGCTGAGTTAGTTGCGTGTACAGAGTTTACGCCAATCCCGTTCGAACGCTTGTTGTTAGCGCCCTCAAAACTGGGTCAATGTGATAGTTATGATATTCCTGTCAGTGATTTTGATTTCAATATCTTTCATCGCCCTCAGCAAGAAGAAGTGATCACAAGCGGTGCTGAAATTTTAATGGCAATCGATGATGATCTAACGCTAGTGAGTCAGAAAGGCGAGCATTTAAGCCTTACTAAAGGGCAATCGGTATTTATCCCGGCTTATATTGGTCATTACGAATTGAGCAGTAATGGCCGTGTTGCCAGAGCGTTTAATTAAGGGAGTGCTCAGCTGGAATTGCTATCAAGTTTTGTGAATGAAGATGTTGGCTTAAAGGGCTAATGGAAGAATGAACAAGCCAAATTCATATTGGCTTGTTCATGTTGCCTATCGATTACTTAATAGTCGGCAAGCTTGTTGCTTCCATATTAATCGACATACTCCAAGATTGTTCCTCTCGAATGGACTTAATAGATCCTCGGTTTGCAAGCCAAGCAGTTTGAGTGTCACGAGGTCCGTCATTTTCGAATTGTGTCTCACTTGTTACTTTACATGCAGCAAAGGTACCCGCAGGCACAGTAACTTCTTCTTTACCTAGGTAGGTTTCTTGGTAGTTGAAAGTGGGCAGAAAGTAAGGTCGTCCGTTGATAATTTCATCTAATGACGTTTCTACAGATACAGTCCTTAATCCAGGAGACTCAATACCAATGAATTCACCACTGACTTCGTCATACTCATAGTCATATTGTGATGTTAGCGGTGCATTGGTTGATGTACCGAAATCTACCACTTGATTGATAATCTTTTGATTATCAGCAATTGCCAGTGGCAACACAGCCTTAGCCGAACCCCAGCCTAGTGAGTCATCAGAGTTAAAGCCCTCTTGACCTAGATAGTGATCTTCAGAGCTATATGAATACTCATACCCCATTAAAACACCTTGCGAATCTTTTATATCGACACGCGTCTTTTCTAGGCTACCTGCTAAGTCAGAAATCCAACTTGGAAGTCCGGTGACTAACGTAACATCATTCAGCCAAGAGAAAGTGTCACCCAAGTAGGTAAACTCATAAGTTAGGTTCTGTGTTACTGCTTCCGGCTCCCACATAGGTGTGCGTTGCACATCGTAAACCGTGACGTCATTAGCTGTAGCGATGAACTGAGCATCCGGCAGTGAGTCGAGACAAGCTTGTAGGTTCAGAGGGTGCAGAGGCTGTGGCGTTAATGCGTTATCCAAAATGAACTGTTTAGTTGCTTCGTCAAAGATATAAGCCTCACTACTAGCTTCTTCGATCTCTTTGAAGGTAATACGTACAAAGCCTTCGACTACAGACAAATAAGCGGAGTTATCTTCTTTTTGGTAGTTAGACCAAGTAGCTTGTGAGTGGATAGATTCAGGAATCGTCACTTGACGTAATAGCTCGTCATTTATAGACACATCTTTCCATGATCCGAGTTCTGAAAGTTTGGAGAAAGGAGCTTCCCAATCCCATGCTCTCATGTAGTAAATCACGGTACCGTTAGGCAATAGTTGAGCGAATATATCGCCATTTTCCGTGCCTGCCATCGGAATTAAATCAGCATGATTATTAGACGCTGTGTCATGACGATCTGATTCATCTTCTGCGATAGTCGATGCCAAGGTAGCAAGCCATGTATCGCTGCCATTCTTAAAGGCGCTAATGCCATTACACATGTTATTGAGTGCGGCATATCGTTCTGGATCGTACTCTGCACACCAATCACCTTTGTAAAAGGTATAAATGTCGTCGTGGATATCTTCCACAGACAATTTGTATGCGGTTGTGTTGTCAGGGAACTTTAGACCTGCTGGTATAATGTTAGACCATACATTCTCATCGTCCGTTTGATCCATGATGGAGCGTACATTGAGGCCACTTATATCTAACTGCTTCGCACTAGCGACTTCGTTAAAAATAGAGGTTTTGGATTCTAGGGTTAAGCTTCCATCTTTATTGGGTTTGATACTGGTTAAGGTATCATCGCTCGCTTCCCAACCGTTTTGACTTAATACCATGTTATTTGTGTCAGGGGTATATTCAAACTCAACAAATTGCTCGGCAAAGTAATCATAAATATAACTGGTTTCGGTCACTGAGTTATCTGAATCAGACTTCAATGTTCCATAGGCAACCACTAAATCTTTGCCAGTGTCATTATCGCCGCCAAACCAATTGATACCGTCTGTTTTGATAAGCTTCGCGAGGTCGGCTTGCTTAGAGCCTTTATTTGCCTCATTTTCTTTAATTTTATCTTCGAGATTAGAGTCATCAATGGCGATGTGATCGCGATTAATGCTGCCAGCAATGTCGCTTGGGTTGAAGTTATCTCCAGCTGCTTCAATATTTTTTACGACTTCCTCGAGGACTCGAGTGACTTCTTCATTAATTAATGCGGTGAGTGCTTCGACAGAAATACCGGCGCCCGCTGCTGTTTCTGATAACGCATCCGTGTTCTCTGCCATGACTGAAGCGGTAACTTGAGCAACGCGGTGTAGGTTTTCAAAAGCCGCTTTTTGTGCATCGGCTAAGTCGTTATTGTTTTTGGCTTCGATATAATCTTGCGTTAAATCGAGAGTTGTCCCCAACTTCTCTTGAATAGCTGTTTTAGCTTCTTCTAACGAAGAACCACTCTCTATTTCATTTTGAATCAGAGTCGTTAATGGGCTAATAAATGCGGATTTTGGTGGCGCAGTTAAGCGATAGCTCTTGCTTAGAACGACACCTGGGTTATCGGTATCGATGGTTTGTCCGGCAACCACTTCGATCAACAGAGTACCTTGTTCAAGTTGTTCTTGAGTTAGATTATCAATTGTAAACGAACCATCGTCACCCGTTACGGCACTTGGCTCATCCTTATCACAAACTTTATTACTGTTTAGATCCAAACACGCATTGGCTCCTACCAAATAGCCATCAGCGGCCTTTGCTGTTAAAGACGCTGAAGTTGCTGTTGAACCGCCAGTATCAGTTGTGGAGCTATTTGAACTGTCGCTACCACATCCTGCTATCCCTAGGGCTATTGCCACTGCTAACAGTGAACGTTGACCATTCATGTTAGTTCTCCTATTAAGTTATTGATAAAAATTTACTACTCTGGAATCAATTGGCAGAATGTCATTGATAAATATGACTATTTATAAATTGAATGCCATTGATGAGAAATGTATCAAAGCGGAATGTGGTGGAAATAGCCGGAGTATTTATTCTAGAGACATATCTAACTAGTGGAGTTATATATGCGAGTGATATCTATTGTGAATGTTTGGTGCTTGTAATTTACATACTTATCAATTGTAATTATTATATATCTAGTTGTATTTTATAAACTTTTGCAGCTAAGGTGATAAAGTGAGCATCACTGTCATCAACAATTTGATAGCCAAGTGCCTGATAAAAACTGATGGCGCTGGTGTTACTTCTAAAGCTCGACAGAGTGACTTGGTTTCGTTGTTCTTGATGGGCTTTGTTGTGGATGAGTAACATGGCTTTTTTACCAAGAGACTGACCTTGGTATTGAGGGGAAATGATCAGCAGATGAATATGGTATGTGTTTCCATAAGGCTTAAAGCAGACGAGTCCGACTCTTTCGTTTTTATGGTATATCCAATGAAACCAAGAGGGATGGTAATCGTTTAAAAGTCGCTTACGTTGGAAGTCGTCCTCCCAGCCGAAAACGTTATCTACGTGTATGAAAAGCCCCTGCTTAACAAACGCAAACAGTTCTTCGAATTCGGAACTTGGAACGAGTCGGAGTTGTATATTCTCTTCTTTTATTACCACTCTGCTTGCTTCCTTATCAAACGCCTTTTAATAAGCAAACAGTAACATAATTAAAAAGGTAGTTTTCATCTGTCGTTTGGAATATTTTGATGCAAAAAAGCCATGCGTAGAGCATGGCTTCTGAATTCAATAACAAGGATGTTCTATGCGTTAGTCGTTGTCTTCTGCTTCGATTTCGCTTGCTATGTACTGGTTATTAACCTTGTAAGCTTCTGCCTCAATACGTTGACCATGTAACGTATCGAAACTTAGACCATCTTCATAGCGAGTATTTTGGTTAACGTAGATAGTTTGATTGCCAGAGAACGTTTGAATAACAAAGCTCAATGCTTCGTCATTGGTGCTCTGAACTTCACCTTCAAAATCAACGTCATTATCATTCCAATCTTGTGAATCATCGTTGTGTTCAAATTCTATTTCGGTAGCAACATTTTCGCCGTTAGCTTGTTCCGTTGTTACTTCGACTTCTGTACCTACGGTCAAGTTTGATTGGTTACCATCTTCGTAACGAGTATTGTCATTGATAAAAAAGCGACCTTTGTAGCTTAAATCAAATGATGATTTGTCGTTAGCTACCCAAGTAATAATACCTTCAATTTCTGTATCATTATCGATCTCATCAAAATCTTCGACTTCCACTTCATCTGCTTTCAATAGAGAGCCAGCCATTGAGCCAGTGACTTCAACCCAAAGGCCGTTAGATAATCCATTGCTGCTGTCATCGTTGTCGATGTGGGCAATTGAATAATCAACACTTAGATTAGCACCAAGTTTGAAAGTCGATTCATTTAAATCGCTTATTAGCCCTTCAACTTCAACGGATTCTGTCAAGTTAGAGTGCTCAAACTTAACAACAGAAAGTACTTTGTAACCTGCATTCGCTGTTGGTAAAGAAGAGACCATAACCCAATCGCCATTTTCAATTTCACGTGACAGATCTGTAAAGGTCAATGCGATGCCATTGACTTTAAATGTGCCATTATTGTGGTTGGTGTCTGAAATAAGACCAACGATGGTCGGTTCAAGACCAACTTGAGCCCCGCCAGTGTGAGCTGAAGCGCTACGAGCATTAGATGAAATAGAGACCATCATGTTCTTTTCTAAGTCTGCAATAGCCACGTCCTCACCCGCGTAAGTGGCGCTGTCTACTTGATAGCTATAGCCATTCACAACAATGGTGTTGCCAGAAACAGAGTCAATGGTACCTTGAATTGCTGATGGAGCTTGCGTGTTGTTATCGTTGCTTCCATTGCTATTGCTGTCACTACCGCCACAGCCAGTTAGAATTAAACCGACAACCGAAATCAGCGCTAACTTTTTCATCTATATACTCTTTATTTAGTTTATTGAGGGTGTATCTTATAAACTCAAACGTGAAGCACTCGTGAAGAAAGGTGAAATAAATCGATGAAAGTTTTGATCGTTGATGACAGCCATAATGTTGCAGAAACCATTGCCGATTACCTAGAGTTAGAAGGGATGGTGATCGATTGTGCTTATCATGGTGAAGCGGCGTTGAAGTTAGCGTCTGAGAATCATTATGACGTGATTATTATGGACATCATGATGCCTAAATTGGACGGTATTTCTGCTGTCAAAAAGTTACGAGAAGAGGTGCAGTGCCCTACGCCAATTCTATTTTTAACCGCTAAAGATAGGTTGGACGACAAAATCGCTGCCTTTCAAGCGGGCGGAGATGATTACTTGGTGAAGCCTTTCGCAATGCAAGAGCTCAGTTTAAGGCTCAACGCATTGGCAAGCCGAGGACCACGGCAAGATATTGGAAAGCAGAGTTTTGCCGATATATCTCTCAACTCGCAGACCGACGAGGTATACCGAGAAGGTAGGCTTATTAAGTTGAGTCGTATTCAGCTTAAGATACTAAAAGTCCTTATGCGTCATGCACCAGCGATTGTTTCAAGAACTGAAGTGATTGATTCTGTTTGGGGTGATGAATCGCCAAGCAGTGATGCACTGCGAAGTCATATTTATGGCCTGCGTAACGCGCTCGATAAAGGGTTTGAACATTCACGATTAGAGACTATTCATGGACAAGGTTACCGACTCAAAGCATAACGGCTCAAGCCACGGCGATTACCCGAGCATCTACCGAAAAATTCGCCGCAGCTTTGGTTTGATGACCTTGGTCATGTTCGGGCTTTTCTGGACAGTTATTTATATCGCTGAAAACCAGATGGAAGTGATCAGCCTCCATCACTGGCTAGACACTGAAGCTAACCGTTATACGTCTGAATATCAGTTGCTTGGCGAAGATGCGTTGTTGCCGAATAAAAATGAGTTTTCAACCTATTGGAGTGAAAGAGAACTGCCCAATTGGTTAGCTCGATACAAAGAGCCCGGTTTCTATGAACATCTGTTAGGTACAGAAGATAAACATTTTTACGTATTCGAACACCCGTCAGGCAAAGGGCTGATGTATATCTTGTTTCAAGATGACGCCGACGACTACCTCGACGAGTATGAATGGAGCCTCCACAACTACACCCTCATACTAGGTGGCTTAACCTCCATCTTCATGGTTCTGTATGGGATCTATGTTGTACGCTCGCTGTCGAGGCCACTTAATCAGATAGAAAAGAAAATCGGGCAAATGCACCCTGAGCAGCCAAGTTTTGAAGTTGAGACATCTTACGCTGAAACACGACATATTGAGCAAACGCTTTTAGATTCAAAGAATCACATTTCAGGATTTTTTCAGCGGGAAGAGGAGTTCAATCGATTTGCCTCTCATGAACTTAGAACCCCGATTATGGTGATAAAAGGGTCGGCTGATCTGCTAACTAAAGTACCCAATCAACCTCCTGTTGCGTTAAAAGCGATTAATCGCTTGCAAGAAGCGAGTGAACAGATGCGAGTGCTGACTGAGATGTTTTTGCTGCTTGGTAAAGAGAGTATCGATGAGCATTATTTCGGTCACTATGACTTGGCAGTCGAAGTTCAGAATCAGTTGCTTGAAATGGCGCCTTTGTTTGCCAAGCAGGATGCGAGTTATGATCTGGACGTCAAAGAGACTGTCACTGTGTATGCGCCAGAGAGCTTTATTACTATTGTATTGAATAACTTAATTAAAAATGCGTTTAGCTACAGTATTGGCGATGTTGGAATTGTGGTGACAGGTTCTCAATTAGTGATCACTAACCGTCATGATGGCAACGAGACTTACAATGCTGGCTATGGTTGTGGCCTAGTGATTGTGCAACGAATTTGTGAGCGAATGGGTTGGAGTTTTGAAACTCAAGATGATGGGCTTCAATTCAGTACTTACTTAGATTTCTCAGTGGATAATTAGGTTGGGTAGCAGGTAGTTTCGATTACAAAAAATTAACCCATTGAGAAGGAGAGTAGTGTGGCTAAGTTAGCCACACTAGCATATGAGTTGTTATACGATCTTAAGTGCGTGATGGCGTGTGAGCTGTTTGTGTAGCGAGTCTTTTAGCTCCATGCGTTCTACTTTGAGGTTGTGCATGCTGTCGTCATCGATAGGGCTGCCAGAGATTTCTAGCTGACGGATGTCGTAGTCGAGTTGGTGGTATTTCTGCATGTCTGCTTTGAATTTTTCGTCGTCGTGGTTGAGCTGAACAATGTCTAATTTAAGATCTGGGAAATCTAAGATAAAGGCATGGTTTTCATTGAGCATTGGCACTTCCTCACTTGTCTAATTAACTTCAGTATAGAGCCTATTTTTGAAGATAAATGTGTTCCTAAACACAAAGCGAGAGCAGGATCAAAAAAGGGCATTAGCGTTCCATTGTGGATGCGCTAATACCCTTCGTTATTTTAGTAGGAGCAAATACTACTTCGCTTTCTTGCTAGAGCGTTGTTGCTCTTTGTGTGCAAGCTTCTCTTTTTTGCGTTGCTCGATAAGATGAGCAGCTTCGCCACCTACGTGGGTTTCACCACGCGCATTTGATAGCTGAACTTGCTTTTCACGTTCACGGAAACGCGCTTTTTGCTCGTCGCTGTGCTTATCAACACATTTAGGGCAGCTTACGCCTTTCTCGAAGTGCTCAGAGGCTTTGTCTTCGTCAGTGATTGGCAGACGACAAGCGTTACACACATCGTAGCCGCTCTTTTCTAGCTGGTGGTTTACCGCAACACGACCGTCAAATACGTAGCAATCGCCTTCCCACATGCTCTCTTCTTCAGGTACTTCTTCTAGATACTTAAGAATGCCGCCTTCAAGGTGGTAAACCTCATCAAAACCTTGTTCTTTCATGTAGGCTGTTGATTTTTCGCAACGAATACCACCAGTACAGAACATTGCAACTTTCTTGTGCTTCTTAGGATCAAGATTGTCTTCAACGTATTGAGGGAATTCACGGAAGGTTTCTGTGTTTGGGTTTACAGCATTTTTGAATGTGCCGATGTCCACTTCGTAGTCGTTACGAGTATCAACCAGAATCACATCTGGATCAGAAATCAGCGCATTCCATTCGTTTGGTTTCACGTAAGTGCCGACAACGTGGCGTGGGTCGATGCCCTCAACGCCCATGGTTACGATCTCTTTCTTAAGCTTAACCTTGGTACGGTTGAATGGTTGTTCTTCGTTGAACGACTCTTTGTAAACCACATCAGCCAAACGAGAATCTTGTTTGAACCATTTAAGAAGAGCGTCGATAGATTCGCGCTTACCTGCAACGGTGCCGTTGATACCTTCACTCGCAAGTAACAAAGTACCGCGGATTTGGTTGGCTTCTAAAACATCAGTGAGTGGCTGGCGAATTTCTTGGTAATCATCAAGTGCTACGAATTTATACAGAGCACATACAACATATTGAGACATGGTTTCTCCTTTCTGCGAGCTGGAACGTAAATCCAGAGCGGTTGCCTGTTTTGATCAAAACTTAGTATTTCAACTTAGTTCAGTCTGTTGGCTTATTAAAATCAGCCGCAGTATAACTAAGGCGGTACGGGACAAAAACCAACCAAAGGTAGGGCTATTTATCAACAAATGTTATGTGGATTTACTATTTAAGAAACCGAGTTATTTCACCATCTTTCTTGGAGGCGACATTACACAAAAAAGCCCTGCTGTAATAATACAGCAGGGCTTTGGTATCTAGTATGTGTTACTTAAGCAGCGATTACGCTTGGTTAAGTACTTCCGCTAAGCGTTTCACCGCTTCCATCAACTCTTCCGGGTTGGCATTAGTGAAGTTTAGGCGCAGTGCGGCTTTTGCTTCATCGGCCTGTGGATAGAATACTGGGCTTGGTACTACCGCGACGCCATTCGATAGCAAAGTCTTAGCTAATTCGAAGGTATCGCACTCTGGGATTTCAACCCAAATGAACATCCCGCCATCTACGGCTTTTAACACGCAATCTGTAGGCAGTTGTTTTTCTAGCTCTGAAAACAACACTTCATAACGAGACTTATACAGTGTGCGAATGTTTTCCATATGCACGTTGAAGTCTTCATGCTTTAGAAGACCAACAAGCAGCGCTTGCATGGGTACACTTGAGTGCAAGTCAGCGCCTTGCTTCACTTTGATCAGTGGCTCAAGGTAGCTGCGTTTGCCTGTTACCGCACCAATACGTAGACCTGGCGATGCAATCTTAGAGAATGAACGAAGAACGATAGAGTTATCAGGGCAGAACGAAGAAACCAACGGCAGTTCCGTACCAGTGAAACGTAGCTCACGGTATGGTGCATCTTCAATGAAGGCTACGTTGTATTTGATACACAGCTCAGCCACTTTTTGACGAGTTTCTGTTGCCCAGCACACGCCGGTTGGGTTGTGGAAATCTGGTACGGCATAGAACATTTTCGGCGCTTGCTGTGCAAAGCACGTTTCCAGCTCATCCAGGTTCGGGCCAAATTCTGTTTGAGACACAGTCGCAATGTTTGCTTGAACTAAGCCAAAAACCTGCATCGCACCTAGGTAACTTGGCGCTTCCATCACAACCACATCACCCGGATCAACATAAGCACGTGCAATCAAATCCAAACCTTGCTGAGAACCTGTACAGATCATTGCCGTGTGAGATTCTGGCAATTGGTAGCTTTGTGTTAGGTGATCAAGCAACGGGCCATAACCGGCGGTCGAACCGTATTGGAAAACTTCAGGCATGTTCGCTAGGTTTTCTAGCGTAGGCTTCATTAAATCGATAGGGAATGTTTTCGCATCGGGTAAACCACCGGCCAACGAAATAACATTTGGATCGCTTGCGGCTGCGAGGATCTCTCGAATGTATGAAGATTGAATCTGTTGTAATGACTGTGCGATTTCCATGTGTTGTGTCTCGTCGTTTATCGTTTTTATTCTATCGCTTGATATTACACGGCAATTGTAAAAACTGGCGTGTCCGTTTATGCTCTTAAACATGTCCATTTATGCTATTTGAACGATGTCACGACAACATATATCCCGAATCAATGATGTTTTGTTCCATATTCACCAAGACATCAGTCAGCCTTTGTCTGCAAAAGCGCTCTCTGAGATTGCTGCGTATTCAGAGCAACACTTTCATCGCACGTTCAAAAGTGTGGTTGGGGAGTCGCTACATCAGTACATTCGACGCACTCGAATGGAGTATGCGGCCAATCAATTAATGTTCGATACCAGCTCGTCTGTGGTTGAGATCGCCCATAAATGCGGCTTTAGCTCTGTGTCTTCGTTTAGCCGAGCATTTAAAGCGACTTTTAATATGTCGCCCGGAGAATGGCGGAAGCATGATTTACAGATTGCAGAAAAACCTTACCTGAAAGATCCCGAAGTGGCGGCGGGTTATTTGAATGTGTCGCAGCGGGAGTTGCCGGAACCTAAAATTGTTGAAGTATCAGACCGAATGGCAGCTTATGTTCGACATACTGGTTATAACCGCTCTATTCGCAACGCATGGCTGATATTGAAAGCGTGGGCGAACTCGGAACAGCGTGACTTTTCGAGCCAATTTGGTTTGCATCACTCTAACCCTGCTTGGGTTGAAATGGATCAGTGTCGCTATGTAGCGTGTATCGCGATTGATGAGCCGATTAAGTATCGCAGTGTGGTGAACCAAATGGTGATTCCAGGCGGTTTGCATGCGGTGTTTCGACTTAATGGTCGTTATGGTGAGCTGCTACCACAGATCAGTATGGTATTGGAAAAATGGTTACCGGCTTCTGGTTTCAAACAGCGTTCGACTCCTGCGTATGTGCATTATCATCGGAACCATTTTCTTAATAGTGATGAAGTGTTTGAGCTTGATTTCTACCTCCCTGTGAGTTTTTATTAGTAACCCCGTTTTTGAGGAATAATTATGTATCTTGTTTTGTATTGCCACAATATTGGTATGACCGATTTTTCCTTCTTTGAAACGGAAGATTTTGACAAAGAAGATGGCTATATCGTGCGAGGTAAATGGCCGAACGAGAAAGCGTTTCGTGACTACTTAACTAAAGAGTTTGGTGACATGAGCGAATTTAAAGTGATCGACTTAATCGCCAAAGGTGCAGAAGCAGAACACTACTCACCAGAAGAGTTAATGCGCTTATCTCTCTAGCTGTCAGCTTCGTAACAACTAGCTAAATAACGTTTTATCAAACGAACAAAGAAATGGCAGCCTGATTGGGCTGCCATTTTTCGTTTTAAGCTAGAGCACGTCGCTCGCAGTATGAATGGGGCTACTGCGCCACTTCGTCTACCAAGTACAAGATTGATTGATACGGAATGCCACTGTGGTGCGATAAACCGATTTCACAGGTTCGGCTGTTGCTGAATCCGCGAGTACAGTTGCTCGGCACTTGTTCTTTGAGTGGGTGTACCGCAGCCTCATTCAGCTCTGGCGTAGTAAAGCCTTTATCACCCGCCCAACCACAACATTGAATATGCTCAGGGACGATAACCTCTTCGGTACAGGCTTTAGCAAGGCTCAACATCGCGCCTTCTAAGCCCATTCGACGAGAACTACAAGTTACATGCAGCATCACGGTTTCTTGCAGTGGCTCAAGTGTCAGGTGTTCAAGCAAGTACTGGTTCACAAACCCTGTAGGCTCTAGCACCTCTAATGGCTTGGTGAATTGCTCAATACTGCGTTTGGCACACGGGCTGGTGTCCATCAAAACTGGGTATTCACCCTGACGACTGGCTTGCCATAGCACTTCTTCCAACTGCTGAGCCTTCGATTGAGCTAAGTCGGTCATGCCTTTACTGTCGTAAGGCATACCACAACATTGGTCATCTAGCTTCTTCGGAAGAATAACCTCAAATCCAGCCTTGTTGAGTAAAGACATGGTCACTTCAGTCAGAGGACGCTGATCGCCCGCATCGCTTTGCTGTCCCATGGTTCGACTTGCACATGAAGGCAGGTAAACCACCTTCTTATGATTGCTTGAGTTTTCTGCCGTCATAGATGAAGAGGTCAGTGTATGACTGTTGGACTGTGGCATTTCTGGCATCCAAACGGGTGTCGCGCCTTTGGTCATCGAGCGCAAGCCATTGGTGAGCTTGCCGACCGTGTTAGCGCCTAGTACTTTGCTCGCCACTTGGTTGGTTTTGAGGCCAGCCTTGGTCAGCTTAGTGGTGGTCGAGAAATGATCCGCTGTCCACTTTGCGATTGGCGTAAATTTCTCGTACTTGGCAATACGAAGCTTCTTGATCAAGTCGCCGGTGTTGATTCCCACAGGGCAACGCTCGGCACACAGGCCAGTTGCAGCGCAGGTATCGATGCCTTGGTATTCGAAGGTTTTCTCTAGTTCGCTTGCTTCTATTTCTTCACCTGCAGCGCGGCGGCGTTGCAGTTCTCGGTAGAGAACAATGCGTTGGCGTGGTGATAGAGTCAGCGTACGAGACGGACAAACAGGCTCACAAAATCCACACTCAATGCAGCGGTCGACAAGCTCATCGGCAGCAGGCATTGGCTTCAGATTTGTTATGTGTGAATTCGGATTGTCGTTAATAATAACGCCGGGGTTGAGCAGTCTTTCTGGATCAAACAGCGCTTTGATCTGTTGCATCAAGGCGTAGCCATCTTTGCCCCATTCCAACTCCACATAAGGCGCCATGTTACGACCTGTACCATGTTCCGCTTTCAATGAACCTTGGTATTTCACTGCAACCAATTCGGCAACGTCATCCATGAAACCGCCGTAGCGATCGATTTCTGTTTGGCTGTCGAAGCCTTGAGTAAATACAAAGTGCAGATTGCCTTCGAGGGCGTGACCAAAAATGATCGCTTCGCTGTAGTCGTACTTATCGAACAACTCTTGCAGCTCTCGAATACCATTAGCAAGGTTTTCGACAGGGAACGCCACGTCTTCAATAATAACGGTCGTACCGACTTCACGTACGGCGCCAACGGCAGGGAACATGCCTTTTCGAATGCCCCATAGGGTTGCGACTGTCTTTGGATCGGAAGTGAAAGGCACCGATTCAACAATCGTATACTCAGTTAATGCGTCCAAAATTGATTTACATTGTAAATCTAAGTCCTGGTGGGAGCTGGCGTGTGATTCAACCAAAATAGCCGCGGCTTCCAAGTCCAAGCTTGGCATAAATGCAGGCATACCCGGTTTATCAGCCACTGAACGTAGTGCTCTGCCATCCATCAATTCAACCGCAGCAACCGGTGTTTTGGATAGCGTGGTAACGGCTTTGCTTGCTTGTTCGATGTCGGAAAACACCAACAGAGCCGAAGCTTTGTTTGGGTGTTCGATAACCGTGTTGTAGGTAATCTCTGCGATGAAGCCTAGCGTGCCTTCTGAGCCAATCATCAGGTGTTTGATGATTTCAATTGGGTCGTGGTAATCGACCAATGCATTAAGCGCGTAGCCAGTGGTATTTTTGAGGCGGTACTTATGGCGGATTCTGTCTGCGAGTTCTTGATTCGAGCTAGTCTGTCTGTGTAAATCAACAATGCCTTCAAACAGCGCTTTGTGTGATTGCTTGAATGCCTCAACGCTGGCGTTATCCGCTGTATCAAGTAGGGAACCATCACTCAATACGATTTTCATGCTCTCGACGGTGCGATAAGAGTTTTGCGCAGTACCACAACACATGCCACTAGCGTTATTCGCCGCTATACCACCGATTTTACAAGTATTGATTGAAGCTGGATCTGGGCCGATTTTACGTTGGAAAGGGGCAAGGTATTTGTTGGCATCGGCACCAATCACACCGGGTTGCAGGATGATCTGATTACCGTTGTCTACGATTTCGTGGCCGCGCCAGTCGTCTGTCAGTGTGATGAGTACCGAGTCTGAAACGGCTTGGCCAGAAAGGCTAGTGCCCGCAGCGCGAAAGGTAAAATGAATACCGAGTTCACGACAGCTTTGAATGGTGAATATGACTTCGTCTAAGTTCTTGAGCCTTAGAACCATTTTCGGCACCAAGCGATAAAAACTCGCATCGGTGCCGTAAGCCAAGCGCTTTGCCTCTTGCGTGACAATGCGTTCCGTTTCTATTTTTTGAGCCAGTATCGCTTCAAGCTGCTGATAAGCTTGTGCGTCTATTACTCGCTCATGGGATGTGTTTGTCTCCATCTTTGCTTCCTTGTGCTTCTTATTTGGCACTGATCAGGGCGTGTTGACCTTTCGTGGTTAAATTTTGTTTAAGATAAAAGCGTTTTAATCGCGGCGAGGGGGAAGTAGCCTAGTCACTCTAAGCAAATCCCCCTCAACAAAGAGTAAAACGCTTTTAGCTGAACCCTTCGGGCAGCGTTTGCTGGCCATTTCTACTATGTTATCGGCTTCTCATGTAGGCTAGCTACACATCGACGCCTCTGCCTTGTATAAATACCCAGCAACTCGCTGCAAAAATCAGCTCGAAAGATCAACACACCCTAGCTTTTTATTTTATTTTCCAGTGCTTAAACGGTGTCACAACGGCAGTAGAATTGCTGTGACACCGATTGAACTTCAGTCTAAGTAGACCAAAGCATTAGTCCGAACCTGAGCCTGAGTCGTGGTCGATTAATCTAGCCCTACCAGAGATTCACGGGTTAAGTCTTTGATTGTCTTAGCGCCAGTTAGAGTCATCGCAACGCGCATCTCTTTGTCATACAGGTCGAGTAGATTCTCAACGCCTGCTTGTCCTTGTGCTGCTAACGCGTAGACGAAAGAGCGGCCAAGCAAGGTGCAGTCTGCGCCCATTGCCATCATGCGTACTACATCTAAGCCAGTACGAATACCAGAGTCGACCAGAATCTTAGTGTCGCCTTTTACTGCATCTGCAATTGCAGGCAGTGCTTTAGCACTTGATAGAACACCATCAAGCTGACGACCACCGTGGTTTGAAACTACGATACCGTCTGCGCCAAATCTCACGGCGTCTTTTGCATCTTCTTCATCAAGAATGCCTTTGATGACCATTGGGCCATCCCAGAAATCACGGATCCACTCTAGGTCTTTCCATGAAATCGACGGGTCGAAGTTGTCACCCAACCAACCGATGTAGTCTTCCAGTTTGGTTGGAGAACCGCGGTAAGTAGAGATATTGCCAAGGTCGTGCGGTTTACCAAGTAGGCCAACATCAACTGCCCAGCTAGGATGACGCATAGATTGGAATACACGACGTATTGCTGCATTTGGACCACTCATTCCTGAGTGCATGTCACGGTAGCGAGCGCCAGGTACAGGCATATCAACCGTGAAGACCAGTGTTGTTACGCCTGCCGCTTTGGCACGTTCCAATACGTTCTTCATGAAGCCACGATCTTTTAGCACGTAAAGTTGGAACCACATTGGGCGCTCAATCTTAGGTGCGACTTCTTCGATCGGGCATACCGATACGGTCGACATCGTAAAAGGGATGCCCTTGTTGTCAGCCGCTTTAGCCGCTTGTACTTCGCCACGTCGTGCGTACATGCCGGTTAAGCCAACCGGAGCTAAGGCAATCGGCATCGCCAGTTTTTCGCTAAACAATTCGGTTTCCAAATTTAGGTCCGACATGTCATTAAGTACACGCTGCTTGAGTGCGATCTCTGCAAGATCGGCCGTGTTGCGGCGTAGGGTATGTTCTCCGTAAGAACCGCCGTCAATGTAGTGAAAAAGAAACGGTGGCAATTTTGCTTTTGCTGCGGCGCGGTAATCAGTCGATGCGGATATGATCATAATTTCAGTCCTAAATTCTTGGGATGTTGCCCTTCTATGAGAGCTTGGCTTGGGCTGCTTTAATTCTTGAAAAAGTAAGCGTTTGTTCTTTCTTAAACGGTGAAGCAACTAATCTATGAAGCAAATAAACAATGAAACAGAGAAGCAATAAAATGGCGTTAATACCCGAGGGTGTTGATGTGTTTTAGTATCCATTCCGAAACTCATCAACTGTCTTATTAGACGGTGTTGCAGTCGGGGAATTGAGTATTAACGCCAAGTGCTTTTGTAACGACTTATGGTTTACATAAGTGCGTCTGTCATTTTGAAGCCGTAGATAACCACTAGGCCGATGATTCCGGTCATCACCAAATAGTAGAACGTTGGGATGATTGTCTTACGTAGTGTTGCGCCTTCGCGTCCTAACAAGCCTACGGTCGCCGATGCGGCTACCACGTTGTGAATCGCAATCATGTTACCTGCTGCAGCACCAACGGCTTGCAGAGCAACAACCACAGCACTAGAGATAGACAGAGTTTGTGCTACTTCGAATTGGAATTGGCTGAACATCATGTTTGAAACGGTGTTTGAACCTGCAATGAAGGCACCTAACGCACCAACCGTGGCACTTAACGCTGGGAATGCGCTGCCGACTAGGTCAGCTGCAAAGTTTGCAGTGGTTACTGGCATACTTGCTAAATCAGCGCCGTTCACGCCAGAGTTAATGAAGATACGAACCATAGGGATGGTGAACACCAACACAAAGCCTGCGCCAATCAGAGTCTTGCTTGACTCACCAAAAGCTTTAGCCAGTGGCGTTGCGCTGCGAGATTGCATGAGAACCGCAACCAGCGCGACGAAGACTAAGATGCCGCCCGGCAGGTACAAAGGTTGAATTGCAGTGCTTACGCCTGTCTCACCAAGGATGTTGCTGAACGATAAGCTAACGCTCTTAAGCAGGCCTTTGAACTCAGGGCTCACGCGGCTAGCAACTAGAGTGACAGCTAACAGCACGTAAGGTGCCCATGCCATCGCCATGCTCATTTTCTTATGGTTTTGCTTACTGTTTGAATTGTTGTCGTCTAGATCGATCTTTAGCGAACCTAACCACTCTGCTGGCCACTTGTCTTCGCTTTCAAAATCCCATTTTGATTTAGGAACTAGGAAGCCACGTTTTGCTGCAGTCACCACAATCGCTAGGCCAACTAAACCACCAATCAATGATGGGAATTCTGCGCCTAAGAAGACGCCAGTCAGTGCGTAAGGAATAGTGAAAGCAGCACCTGCGAATAGCGCGAACGGTAAGATATCTAAACCTTCAGTCCAGCTTTTGTTTTTGCCAAAGAAGCGAGTCAGCATCATTGCCATTAGAACTGGCATCATCACACCAACAGAAGCATGAATCAGTGCAACGCTTGAAGTGATCTGTTGTAGGTAAGCATCCCAAGTAGAACCATGAGCAATCAGGCTTTCACCGATGTTGTGCGTGTCCAAGCCTTTGTTCACACCAACAATGATTGGTGTACCAACCGCGCCGAATGATACTGGCGTAGATTGGATCATCATGCCCATAAGTACCGCAGCAAGCGCTGGGAAGCCGATAGCAACCAGTAGCGGAGCGGCAATTGCAGCAGGTGTACCGAAGCCAGATGCGCCTTCGATGAATGAACCAAAACACCAAGCGATGATGATCGCTTGCACACGACGGTCTGCTGATATGTCAGTAAAGCCGTTACGGATAGTGGTGATAGCTCCGGTGTGTTTCAAAGTGTTTAATAAGAAGATGGCGCCAAACACAATCCAGAGAACCGACACGGTAATGCCGAAGCCTTGGAATACAGAAGCCAGCACGCGAGTGCCAGACATATCCCAAGCAAATAGGGCAATAGCAACGGTTAGTGCAAATGCCACTGGCATCGCTTTTTTCGCTGGCCAGTTCAGGCCAACCAGTAGAATCGCTGCAACAACTATTGGTGAAAAGGCCAATAGAGCTAGTAGAGTTTCACTCATGGGTACTTCCTCGTACTGATTTCAAACGTTCATGTTTGAAGTAAATAACACGTTATGGGTTGTCATCATTCGAATCGCTATTGGCCTCTTAAGCGGGAACCATTTAGGTGCGAATCTTGTAATTGGAATGACTCTTTTGTAATTGTTTTGTTAATTTGGCGTGAATTTACCCCTTTATTTTTTATTGATATAGGGAAATAATGAAAATAATTAATTCCAAAATTGGCATAATCAGATGCGGGCAGATGATTTGATCCTGTTTTCACAGGTAGTAGAGCTGGGTAGTTTTAGTAAGGTGGCAGAGCAAAATAACCTTACAAATTCGGTAGTTAGTAAGAGGATTGCGCGTTTGGAAGAAGAGATTGGCGTGCAATTATTATATCGAACTACGCGTAAATTGACGCTGACCGAAGCAGGCAAGGCAATGTTACACGGAGCCAAAAATGTGAAGCAGGCAGCTCAAGAGGCTATGGACGCAGTTTCAGGCTTTGGTGAAAATGTGAGTGGTCATATCAAAATGTCAGTGCCTACTATCTCCGGAGATTTGATACTCGCAGACGCTGTTGCCGAGTTTTGTAACATGCACCCAGGTTTAACGGTCGATATGTCTCTAAACAATCGCTTTGTCGATCTGGTTGAGGATGGTCTCGACTTGGTGATTAGAACCGGATACCTAGAAGACTCCAGCTTGATTGCGCGACACATATTGGATTCTCAATGGGTGGTGTGTGCCTCGCCCTCGTATATCGCCAAGAATGGCAAACCAATGCAGCCCAAAGACTTAGTTGAGCATAATTGTTTGCAATATGCGTATCAAACAACGGGTGCTAGCGAATGGCAGTTCCTGCACAGTAAAGATGGTTGTACCGACAACGATAAGTACATTGTGCGTGTCTCGGGCTCTTTCTCGACTGACAACGCGACGGCATTAAGAAAAGCAGCGCTGGGTGGACATGGCGTTGCGTACGTGCCGCGCTGTCTGGTTTATCACGATATTCGCAATGGTCAGCTGGTGGATATCTTCCCTGACTTGGTGGGCAAGAAGTTGGGTATTTATGCGGTGTACCCCTTTACGCGCCAGCCTCCCAATAAGATTAAGTTATTGATTGAACACATCAGAACTCGTTATCTGACGATTTCACACTATTTTTAATGTTATGAGTTTTCGCCATGTTTTGATGAGTAGAGTCATAGCGTTATAGCATATAAAAGAAGGAGCATGACAACTGCGTGGTATCTGTACACTCTTATAAGTTCATCGCTGAGCTGCAAGACAAGCATGAAGGTGGCGCACCTGTGATGATTCGTATTGATGTTAATGCGGGTCACGGTGCTGGAATGCCATTGAGTAAAGCTATCGATCTTACTGCAGATATCTATGCATTTACTCTGTTCAACATGGGTGTTGAGCCTCTTGATATGCCGTAGGGGTATCTTGAATCATTTAAAATAGATATTTCACGATAACTAGAAAGCCTCAAAATTGATGATAGATTTTGAGGCTTTTCATATATATGAAAACCAGTCAAAACTGCACCATATTTCCCTCATTTTCACACACTGCTTTCCGTGATAGACCCCGCCATTATTGATGAAATGAAAGCGATTTCAAGCTGATATTTCACGCACTTTATGTTCTAAGTTTCTGATATTAAATTAATAGTTTTGGGTATGATTTTTCTAAAAGTTTCATGGCTCTCGACCTAATTTATCAGTGTGAACAGCGACCAACTTTTCAACGCTTTCATTGCTTAATATTTCCCTGTTCGATGAAAACTCAAAAAAATAATAGGGAATTACAATGCAAAAATTTAAGCTTTTGCCAATAACGGTCGCAGTGGCGGCTTCGCTTGCTTCAATCTCTTCTTTTGCTGCAGAAACGGATCTTGCCGCTCTGGAACAGCGAATCCAAGAGCTGGAATCTCAAGTTGGTGATATCAAGTATGTTGATGATCAACAACAAGCGGTTCTGACTGCAGAAACCAATGTACCAGACGGTATCGTCTTCTCTGGTTATGCTCGTTACGGCGCTCACTACAAAAGTGGTGATGAGCGTTACGTAGACATAGGTACAACAGGTCGTTCTGTTGGTCGTTTAGGTAACGAAGCTAACGGTGGTGAAGTTCAGTTAGCTAAGCTTTTCCAAGCAGATAACGGCGCTATCTGGGACATCGTATTCATGGCTGACCACTGGGAAGCTGACGCATGGGCTGATGACGGTGGCCTAAGCATGAAAAAAATGTACGCTGGTGTAACCAATGTCTTTGAAAGTCAGCCTGAGCTTTACATGTGGGCTGGTCGTGACTTCCATCAACGTCCGCAACAAGGTTTGAACGATTACTTCTGGATGACACACGATGGTCAAGGTGCTGGTTTTAACAACTTCGACTTCGGTGGTGCTAAGTTAGACATGGGCTTTGTTGGCCAAGTTAAAGGTGGTTTGGTTAACGACAACGGTCGATACGCTGTGACCGCAAAACTGCACAGCATCAACGCTGGTATCGGTAACCTAGATCTGTATGCGAACTACGGCTTTGCTTCAGATGAAGCTGATGTAGCAGGTGAGCCAAAAGTTAGTGATGAAACGGCATACCTATTGGGTGCGACCTTAGGCTTGGGTGAGTCTAACAAGTTGGTTGTTAAGTATGGTGACGGTGCTGATTCGTCAGTATATGACCTGAAAGGTGACTACCAGACTTTGTATGCAAGCGTTGAAGGTAGCTATGCAGCGACAGACAACTTCATCATCGATTACTTAGTGTCGTACAAAGACAACTCTGGTTCTGATCTAGACCGCGAGAATACGGAATACGCTGGTATCGTTCGTCCACAATACCAATGGGATGATGTTCACTCTACATGGCTAGAAGCGGGCTACGGCATGGTTGATTACGATGACGACGGTGAAGAGAACGCGTGGAAAGTAACCCTATCTCAAAACGTTTCTCTAGGTGGTTTACCTTGGAGCCGTCCAATGCTTCGCTTCTACACAACCGTGGGTGATGTAGAAACGAAAGGCAACACAGTGAAGACAACTAATGTTGATACATTGTCGTTCGGCGCAATGTTTGAAGCTTGGTGGTAATCACCGATATAGAAAGCGCAGCTCTTTGAATTCGGCATATTTTCAAAGAGCCATGCTTTCGAATATCCATGCGTTTCAATAGTACGTAAATACTGTCCATTTTAGCCCTAAAGGCAGATTGATTAGGGCACGTTATATAACTCCATTCTTGGGCACATTCTTTGTGCCCTTTTTTCGTCTTGAATATCTGTTCTATCATTTGGGATTGCCTCTCCCTCTACCCTCCATGACATCTTCAATACCTCGTTTCATATTATTTTAATTTATCTCGCCGTGGCCCCTGCATATCAATAGCCTCGATAATGGGAAATACTAGATATCAATCGTATTTGATACGCCAATAGATGTGTTGAAATCCCTTTATTGAACTAAGGCTTTTAACAAAATTGACTAAATGTGGATTCATGAATCCATGAAACAGTTTCATGGCGTGAAGGTGATCTGTAAGCGCTTTCATGATTTCCATAACTGGCCTTTTTAGCTCGAGGTTTAGTGTGATGTCACTCACTTCTACTTAGACTTAATTCTTTAATAATCGTTTTGTAAGCGGTTACAAGCTAATGAAGTATCGAGGTTCGAGTGGCGACAATTAAACACGTATCAGAACATGCAGGTGTGTCTCAGGCGACAGTGTCTAGGGTCATTAATGGCACTAGTAGAGTGAGTCATGACAAGAAGTTAAAGGTTGAAAAAGCGATCAAGGAGTTGGGTTATCGCCCGAACTCTATCGCACAAGCTTTGGCGTCAAGTCGTACCGGTAGTGTTGGCGTTGTTGTTCCAGAGCTGGGCGGTTCTTTCTATTCGGGCATTTTGCACAGTATAGAAGAAAACCTACGCCGCTTTGGTTACCACGCTGTTGTTGCGGCGGGCTCGAACACCGAACAAGGGCAGCGCGAGTCGGTGGAGTTTTTGTTGGGGCGTCGTGTTGATGCTTTGATTCTTCACACTCAACTGCTCAGTGATGATTATTTAATTGAATTGGAAGAACAGGGGACCCCTGTGGTTTTAATTAACCGCTTCATCCCAGAAATGGCGATGAGTTGTATTGATATTGATAACGAAGTCGGGGGGCTGATCGCTACTCAATATCTTTTGCAAAAGGGACATACAGATATCGCGTGTATTACCGGGCCTTTAGATAAAGCAGACGCTAGGGGGCGTTTGCAGGGGTATCGAAAGGCCTTGGAAGAAGCGGGTGTGCCTTACGATGAAGCTTTAGTCTTGGAAGCGGGCTTTACTGAAGAGACTGGTATCAGTGCTATGAAGAAGCTGATTAATCGTAAGTGTCATTTCACAGCAGTATTTGCTTCGAATGATCACATGGCATTCGGTGCCTTTGAGGTGCTGCATCAAGAGGGGCTGTCTGTTCCAAAAGATGTATCACTGGTGGGCTTCGATAACACCATCTTCGCGCGCTATCTGACCCCTAGTTTGACCACCATTAATTTCCCTATTGAAGAGATGAGCGTTGAAGCCGTACAGCTCACTCTACAGAAGCTTAAAAAAATCAAACATGACGTGAACTTTAAATTGCTGCCGACGTTGGTCACAAGAAACTCGGTATCGGATTTACTCGTTACCCTATAAAAACATTAAGGATAGAACATGAAATTTAAGACCTTAGCGCTCTCGTGCGCGGTTGCTTTAGGATTAGGTACAACGGCTGTTAATGCGGCTGACAAAGAGATTCGTTTCGACGGCTTCCCTGATTTCGATAGCAGCCTGAAGGTGTTACTGCCTGATTTCGAAAAGGAAACAGGGATTAAAGTTGATTACCTTATGAACAATCACGGTGACCACCACACCAAGCTAACCACCAACTTGGCTACTGGCTCGGGTGCTGGTGATGTGATTGTTGTCGACGTTGAGAAAATCGGTCCATTCGTTGGCTCTGGTGGTCTAGTAAACTTATCTGAAAACTACGGTGCGGATAAATACGAAGAGCGATTCGCACCTTACGCATGGGCGCAAGGTAAAGGCGCTGACGGCGACATGTACGGCATTCCTGTCGATCTTGGTCCAGGTGTTATGTATTACCGTACCGACGTATTCGAAAAAGCGGGCATTGATGTAGAAGAAGCTATCAAAGATTGGGATTCATACATCGCTGCCGGTGAAAAACTGAAAGAGCAAAACGTACAACTTATTGCTTCAGCGGCAGACGTTGCACAGGCAATTATCTTCACAACGGTTCCTGAAGGTGAAGGTCTTTACTTCGATAAAGATGGCAACCCAGTTGTGACATCAGAGCGTTTTGTTCACGCTTTTGAAGTAGCAAAAGAGATCCGTGACAAAGGTTTAGATGGTCGCATCCTGGCTTGGTCTAACGAATGGTACGAAGGCTTCCGCAATGGCACATTTGCAACTCAACTTTCTGGCGCTTGGTTACTTGGTCACCTAAATAACTGGATTGCTCCTGAAACCAAAGGTAAATGGGCAGTAGAAAACCTACCTGATGGCATCTACGGCAGCTGGGGCGGTTCATTCCTTTCAATTCCAACTCAATCAGATAACCCAGATGAAGCTTGGGCTCTTATTGAATACATGACGACTGACCGTGAAGTTCAACTTAAGCACTTCGAAACGATTGCTGCTTTCCCTGCGAACGTAACTACGTATGACGATGAGTTGTTCCAAGAAGAGATGGAATTCCTAGGTGGTCAGAAAGCGCGTCTTCTATTTGCTGAAGTGGCGCAGAACATCAAACCAGTATCTCCAGCTCAAGGCGACCATGTAGCACGTTCTATAATTTTAGAGAACGCATTGATGGAAGTGCTTGATGAAGGTAAGGACATCGAGACTGCATTGAAAGAGGCAGAGCGTCTAATCAAGCGTCGTACGCGTAATCTTTAATTTGTTTTTATTTTGAGTAAGTGAGGAAGCGTGGGTAACGCGCTTCCTTTTTTAAGAGGTCGTTACTATGAATCATACAGCGAGCACAACGATAGAACCTGCGGACAAAAGTCTTTTTTCTCGTCTGAATTTGAAAGCGCTTACACCGTATGGATTCCTTCTGCCGTTTCTGATCATTTTTTCTGTATTTGGGATCTTCCCGCTGTTGTTCTCTGTTTACCTGTCGTTCCACGAATGGAACCCAGTACAGGGCATGGACGCAATGCAGTTTGTTGGTTTTGAGAACTATCACATTGCATTGACTGACCCGTGGCTATGGCGTTCGTTAAAGAACACATTGTGGCTAGCAATCACTTCGGGTGTGGCTCAGCACTTAGTCGCTATTCCAGTGGCTTACATGTTGGTTTCAATGGGTGACCGTATGCGTCACTGGCTAACATCGGCGTACTTTCTACCGTTCATCACATCAACGGTCGCAGCGTCACTGATTTTCTTCAACATGTACTCTCCTAACTCAGGAATTATTAACCAAACGCTAATGGCTCTGGCCGATAGCACGCTGTTTGGTTGGGCATTTGCTTGGGTTAACGATTTTCAACCAATCCGTTGGTTAGACGATGCGACTATGGTGAAGCCGTCTATCGCGATCATGGTTTTCTGGAAATACACCGGTTTTAACATCGTCCTTTACACCACAGGTTTAATGACGATTCCTAAAGATATTTTAGAAGCTGCTCGTATGGATGGTGCCAACGCCTTCCGCCGCTTCTGGAACATTTCACTACCAATGATTCGTCCATTCATCTTCTTTGCTATCACCATGACCATCATCGGTAACCTGCAAATGTTTGAAGAACCGTTCGTTCTAACGCGTGGTACAGGTGGTACAGGTCAATCTGGTTTAACTATCTCTATGTACCTCTACAAAGTGGGTTGGGAATGGTTAGAAATGGGCACAGCGTCAGCAATTTCATGGCTTCTGTTTGCACTGATCGCGTCTTGTACTTTGGTTCAATTTTTATTCTTCGGTAAGAAAGGCTTAGGGGAACATTAAGATGTCGACATCAATTAAGACAAATACCTCACCACTAAGTGGCCTAATGCCAAGCGAACGCACCATGTACATCATGACTAAGATCTTGATGGTCATGCTCGGCATATTACTGATTGTTTCCGCAATCATTACGGTGTTCCCGTTTGTGTGGTCAGCACTGCTTTCAACACGTGACCGCTCGGAGATCTTCGGCTCGGGCATCAGCTTTGCGATTGGCGATAGCCTAATGGTGAACTACGCAAAACTGCTGGAAATCATGCCGTTTTGGAAAGCGATGTTTAACTCGATTTACGTGGCTTTCTTAGGCACCACTATCTCGCTGCTGTTTTGTAGCATGGGTGGTTACGCGTTTGCTGTGTTTAAGTTCCGCGGTAAGAACGTGTTGTTCGGCATGCTGGTTGGCTCAATGGCGATTCCGCCAGTGCTTAGCTTGATCCCTTACTTCATGATCGTGAAATTCTTAGGCTTGTTGGATAACCACATGGCGGTATGGCTACCGTTTACCACCACACCATTTGGTATCTTCTTGATGCGTCAGCACGTGATTGCATCGATTCCTAAAGAGCTATTAGAAGCAGCGAAACTGGATGGCGCAGGTGAGTTCAGAACGTACTGGAGTGTGGTACTGCCACTGATGAAACCAGCACTAGCAACACTCGCTATCGTGCAGTTCGTCTTCTTCTGGAACATGTTTATGCAGCCTCTTGTGGTGCTGAACAACCCTGACAACTACGTCATCACACAAGCACTACGAAGTGTTCAAGGTATTCCGAATACGCCATGGGGCGCGGTAATGCTAGGTACCACAATTTCTATTTTACCACTCGTTATTACTTACCTGTTTGCATCGAAGCAGATGATCAGTGGTTTAACGTCCGGCGCAGTTAAAGGTTAGGTTTAAGGGTTATAACAATGAATAAATTTCAACTTCCAAGTGATTCAAAGTTACGCAGTAAGGAATTTGTATTCGGTGTCGCGACATCTTCATACCAAATTGAAGGCGGCGTTGAAGAGGGCGGTCGTACACCGTCTATCTGGGACACGTTTTGTAAGACGCCAGGTAAGGTAGATAACGGCGACAGTGGTGATGTGGCGTGCGACCACTACCACTTGTGGAAGCAAGACATCGAGATGATTCAAGGTTTAGGCGTTGATGCTTACCGTCTCTCAATTGCATGGCCACGCATCCTGCCGCAAGACGGCATGGTGAATCAGCAAGGATTAGAATTTTACGAGCAGATCATCGATGAATGCCATGCTCGTGGCATGAAGGTGTATGTAACGCTCTACCATTGGGATCTACCGCAATACCTTGAAGATAAAGGCGGCTGGCTAAACCGTGAAACGTCTTACAAGTTTGCAGAATATGCAGAAGTGGTGAGTAACTACTTTGGCGACAAGATTGATGTTTACACCACTCTGAATGAACCGTTTGTTTCTGCATTCCTTGGCTACCGCTGGGGCGAACACGCGCCTGGCATCAAGGGTGAAAAAGAGGGCTACTTAGCCTCTCACCACCTAATGCTGGCACACGGTTTGGCTATGCCGATTCTTCGCAAGAATGCGCCTCATGCTAAGCATGGAGTGGTATTTAACGCGACGCCGGCTTACCCGATAACGCCAAAAGATCAAGGCGCCGCAGACTACTGTGAAGCAGAGAACTACCACTGGTTTATCGACCCAGTATTGAAAGGTGAATACCCACAGCTAGTGGTAGAACGCCAAGCGATGAACATGCCGATGATCCTTGAAGGTGATTTAGACATCATCAGCGCACCGGTCGATTACATCGGTATTAACTACTACACACGTAATGTCGCTCGCTTCAACGAGAATGGCGACATTGAATCAGTGAAACAGGCTGACGCTGAACACACTTACATTGGCTGGGAAATTAACCCACAAGGCTTAACCGATTTATTGGTAAGACTGGATGCTCGCTACGAAAACATACCTCCAATTTACATTACTGAGAATGGTGCAGCAGGTAACGACGAGCGTGTAAATGGGCAAGTGATGGACGAGCAACGCGTTCGTTATTTCCAAGGTCATATCGAAGCGGTTCACAACGCAGTTGAAGCCGGTGTAAAAGTCGATGGCTACTTCGCTTGGAGCCTGATGGATAACTTTGAGTGGGCATTCGGTTACTGCCAGCGTTTTGGCATTGTCCATGTTGATTACACCACCCAAGAAAGAACACTGAAACAGAGCGCAATTGCGTACCGAAATATGCTGCTAGAGCGCGCTGAGGAGAACAGATAATGGCTAAAGTAGAATTTAAGAACATCAAAAAATCATTCGGTGATGTTGAAGTCGTCAAAGAGTTTGATTTTACGGTTGAAGACGGTGAGTTTGTGGTTTTCCTTGGTCCATCTGGCTGTGGTAAATCGACAACGCTACGTATGCTTGCTGGCCTTGAAAGCATCAGCTCTGGTGACATCGTGGTTGGTGGCAAAGTGATGAACAAAGTCGATGCTAAAGACCGTGATTTGGCGATGGTATTCCAAAGCTACGCTCTTTACCCACATATGACGGTTTACGAGAACATCGCCTTCGCACTAAAACTGAAAGGCATGCCGAAAGCGGAAATCGACGTAGAGGTACTAAAAGCCGCCAAAATGTTAGAGCTTGACCCGCTACTGAATCGTAAGCCTAAAGAGCTTTCTGGTGGTCAACGTCAGCGTGTGGCAATGGGCCGTGCGATGGTTCGTACTCCGAAAGTGTTCTTGTTTGATGAGCCGCTATCTAACCTAGATGCAAAACTTCGTGGCGTGATGCGTGAAGAGATCAAACACCTACACCGCGAGCTGAAAACCACCACGATCTACGTTACACACGACCAGATTGAAGCGATGACGCTAGCAGACCGCATCGTGATTCTGAAAGATGGTTATGTTGCTCAAGTGGGTACACCAACTGAGGTGTTCCAACGTCCAGCTAACAAGTTTGTTGCGCAATTCATTGGTAACCCGTCAATGAACATGTTGGAAGCTAAGTTGATTGAAAAAGAAGGCGAATACTTCGTTGAACTTGGCGATGTTCATATCCCACTGCCAGAGCGCTTTAAGTCTCTGGCATCTAAAAACCTAGCGCTTCACTTTGGTGTTCGTCCAACAGACATCCACCTACGTGCTGAGCAAGTCGACCATGACCGCGTGCTGCCATTCCCTGTGAAGATCAACGACAAGGAATTACTGGGCGCAAGCATTCTTCTGAAAACAGAAATTGGTGGTCAACCGCTGATGGTTGAAACCCAAGCCGCTGAAGTGGACGTGAAAGAGCTGACACTTTACTTGGATTTGGACGCTTTCCATTTGTTCGATGCACTGAGTGAGAACTCGCTAGCGAGCTAGTCAATTACGAGCTAGCCAGTCAACTTAAGTCAGCCAACGAGCTGATACCAACCTACTTACGACAAATTGTTTTGGCTCCTCCTGATTTGGGAGGGGCTAGGGATAGTGATGATGAAATTCGGATATTTTGACGATAAAAACAAAGAATACGTAGCAACCACGCCGTGCACACCGATCAAATGGTGTAACTACGTGGGCACATTAGATTTCGGTGGCATTGTCGATAGCAACGGCGGCGTGTTGTTGTGCAAAGGTGACCCGGCACTGAACCGTATTACCAAGTACATTGCACAACTGCCAAACTCAGATTTCAAAGGTTCGACCATGTACCTAAAAGTACGTGATGAAGCGGGCAACGTAGAAATTTTCTCGCCTTTCTACACTCCAACTCTGAAGCCGCTTGATAAGTTTGAAAACCACACTGGTTTGTCTTACACCACCATCATTGCAGAAGCATTTGGTGTGCGTTGTGAAGCGACGTTCTTCGTGCCTAAAGCCGACCAAGTATTGTTGCAAGACATCAAAGTCACCAACATTTCAGACAAAGCGCTGCACGTTGATGTGGTTCCTGTGTATGAGTTCACACACTTTGATGCACTTAAGCAGTTATTGAATGCCGATTGGGTTCCACAAACAATGACATTGAAAGCGCACCAACAAGAATCGGGTCACACCGTGCTTGAGCAGTATGCCTTCATGAAGCGCGATTACGCGGTGAACCTGATGACAGCGGATCGCCCTGCGACGTCTTTTGATGGTGACCGCCAATCGTTCCTAGGTAATTTGGGCTACGGAACATGGGCAGCGCCGCAAGCGCTAGAAAACGACGAGCTTGGTAATACTGAGTGTTTGCGTGGTGACAACATTGGTGCTCTAAATCTGCGTTTAGGATGGTTATCTCCAGAGCAGACGGAACGTACGGTTGTGCAGATCGCGCAAGAACAGAGCTTAGAAGCAGCGCAGCCTTTGCTGTCTAAATACCGTGATCTTCAAGTGGTTGATTCGGCATTCGCTGAATTGGCTGAGCACTGGGATTCTTACCTACAAGCGGTTCAGGTTGAAACGCCAGACCCTGCTATGAACTCAATGCTTAACGTACACAACCCACGTCAATGCCACACCACTAAAAACTGGTCTCGTTACCTGTCTTTGTATCAACTTGGTTATGGTGCACGTGGTATCGGTTTCCGTGACTCTTCGCAAGATACGTTGGGCGTGATTACTCATATGCCAGAAGAGGCTCGTGAGTTCATTGAGCGTCTGTTATCTGTGCAAAACACCAACGGTTCTGCGATGCACCAGTTCTTCCCATCGACCATGGAAGCGAACGCGGGTGACTCACGTGAAGAAGAAGATCGCCCGGATTACTACGGTGACGATCATCTGTGGATCATCTACGCAGTCACTCAATATGTGAAAGAGACAGGCAATGCAGACTTCTTGAACAAAGCGATCCCGTTCTACCAAAAAGACAAAGCGGGTAACCCTGTGGAAACAGGAACGGTGTGGGATCACTTGTGTCGCGCGATCGAATTTACCTACACCAATACGGGTGAGCACGGCCTACCGTTATTAGGTTTTGCAGACTGGAATGACACGGTGAACCTGCCAACAGGTGCTGAGTCGATGATGGTAGCTAACATGTACGGCAAAGCCCTGCTCGATATGTTGGATTTGTGTGAGCTGCGTGGCGAAGCACAACTGACGGCTAAGTTTAAAGATCAGTACCAACAGATGCAGAGCACAGTGAATGAGTGCGGTTGGGATGGCGAATGGTTTGTGCGTTACTTTGATGAGCAAGGCCTGCCGATTGGTTCTCACAAGAACGAGCAAGGGCAGATCTACACTAATGGTCAAAGCTGGCCTGTGATTTCTGGTTTCGCGACTCAAGAACGTGCGACGCAAGCGCTAGATTCGGTTTACAACAAGCTGAACACAACCAATGGCATCAAGCTTTCAACACCGGGTTACAACGGCTTTGATCCGCAACTAGGTGGCGTTTCGACATATCCACCGGGTGCGAAAGAGAATGGCGGTATTTTCCTGCATTCAAACCCGTGGGTGATGATCGCAGAAGCGAAAATGGGCAATGGCGAGCGTGCTTATGAGTACTACCGTCAAATTAACCCGGCTTCTAAGAACGACGACATTGATACCTTTGAGTCAGAACCCTACTGCTACCCACAAAACATCTTGGGTGACGAACATAAGCAGTTCGGCTTAGGCCGTAATGCATGGTTGTCTGGTACCTCATCTTGGACATACGTTGCGGGTACGCAGTGGATTCTGGGTGTTCGACCTGAAGTAGATGGCTTGCTGGTGGACCCTTGTATTCCGGCTGAATGGCCTGAGTTTAAAGTCCGTCGTCAGTTCCGCGGTGCAACATACAACATTCATGTCACGAACCCGAATAACGTGTGTAAGGGCGTGGTTGAGATGAAGGTCAATGGTGATCTGATTTCAGGCAACAAAGCACCGGTGTTTACCTCTGGCGAGCACACGGTAGAAGTGGTTTTAGGTTAACAAAGAGAAGGGCGCTTTATGCGCCCTTTATTGCTCTTTCGTTTCGTTAGCAATGCGTTCTCTGGGGGGCTGATTTCGCATTCAGCAGTTGCTCTAGTTTAGCTCGATTATTTTGGTTGATAGGCAGCTTGGCATTGCCAAGTGAAGGTTTGAGACTGGTTCGGGCTAAGCGTCAATAAGCCAATCTGGTTATTGAAAGCATCGGCAGGGCAAGTCATTGGTTCTATTGCAATACTTTGCTCACTCGTTGGGGTGTACAGCTGAACAAATGGGTAGCTCGCATCTTGTTGATAGTGAATCTCGGCAGATGAATCTGAGCGTTTGAAAGTCAGTTGGTTAGTTGTCTTTGAATCAAATTCAAAGCAGTGGTTTAGGCTTTGATTCGTTAGGGAATCAGCCAAAGACAAACGGTCAAAAGCCTGTTTTTCACCATTAGGTAGGTCGTTCTCGTGTATGACCTCAGCACAAGATGACATGGTAAGCCCACACTGTTTCAAGTCAGTGCCAAGCGAGAAATAAGGGTGCCAAGCATCACCGAATGGGAAGGCGAAATCACCACAATTAGAGACAGTTGTCGAGCAAGATAGCTTGCCTGTGATGTCGATAGTGAAGGTGACTTCAAGGTTAAAAGCGAACGGGAAAGCAGGGTGCAAAGATGACGTCTGATATTGCAGCGTCACACTGGCTGACTCTTCATTGGCTACGCTGTTTTTGATTGAAAAAGGTTGGTTGTAGAGCAGGCCATGTACGGCGTGATTTGACCAAGGAAAGTTAGCTGGGAGTTGATGGTTTTGGTTTTCGAAACTGTAACGACCTAAGTTTAAACGGTTTGGAAAAGGGAATAATTTAGCACTGCGGGAAAAGAACGGATGTTGGTTGATCAGTTCATCATAATTCTGATAACCACAAATAAAAGAGAATGGACTGTTATTTACAATGTATTTATTTATAACAGCACCAAACCCATTGATTATTTGAAGTTCTATACCATGCTGGTGGTTTATTAATGTGACAGAGTCAATATTTCCAAATTTTTCATTTATAATTTTAAACATGTTGATGTCTCCATTTTTTAAAGATATTAACAAGAAGAAAAAATATTCAATGGCGGTTTTAAAATGAATAATAAAATTCCATATACAAGCTATTCAGGAAATTCAAAACACCTGTGTAAAAAAGGTGATGCAGTTGAATTTATTCAACCTTGGTACACGCCAATTTCTACGACACCAGAAAATACCGGCATGGCAATCGGTGGTATCGGTAATACATTTACACTGACGCCAAATGGCAACACGCCAAACTTCAGTTTCATTCCAGGGATATTTGTCGACTGCTCACAACAAGCTATTAATTTTAATGATTTTTATGCGTCAGTGATGGATGTGCCGACCACTGAAAAGCTCCAAGTTCTTAACGAGCAAGAGCTTAGTGTGCACCTGAATTTTTACCCAGCGCTATTCGATGGAAAGAAGATAGATAAAGAAAATATTTCGAATGCAATTAACCTTATTCGTGCCGCATTAGAAAATGGTAATTTCTATAAAGAAAATAAAGATAACTTTATAAACTGGAATGTCGAGTTTTCTAATAAGACTACATTATTAATTGAATCCGATTCATCATCGATTGATTGTCAATTATATGTAGCCTTAGATTTCTTTAATGGTTTATTAATAAATGGTACAGCGAGACAGTTATCACTAACTGCGGGAAATAATAGTGATATAGAAAGTGTTAATGGTAGCGATATAGAATATAAGGCTTTATATCCATTAGCTGAATATCAATATAATAGTTTTGATGGTATTAATATAAAGCGAAAGGTAGTCTCGCCGATCGTTAAGGAGGATAAACGCCTCTGTTCTTTGCCGATGCACTGGAACCACTTCCAACTTACTAACCAATCACAGCAAACACGCGTGATTACTCTTGCTCAACCTCTACAAAACTTGATCGGTTCAACCTACCGGAAAGGTCGTGATGGGATTCAAGATTCGGCGTGTACCTTGTCTCAAAACCCGATTGATCAGCAGCATCAAGCGGTGAAGCTTAATGGTGAAAGCTACGGTTTTACTGGTGTTCAGCTCACAAGTCAGTCCCCTTATCAAAGTGACATTGAGGGTGAGGTGGTGTTTGGTGTTCAAGCCGAAAACCGTTTGATGGAGTCGGGCAAGGTATCGGTGTCTGTTAAGCCAACGCTTTATACTTCGAAAGTGACCCAGCAAACCGAGTTCGCATTGAAAACCGGCCGCACTAACGCTGAATTCCAAACTGGCATTTATACAGGGCGCGAAGCATTGAGCGCACTTGTTGTGGTACAGGTTGAATTGGAGCCGGGTGAGTCTGTAGACCTGCGTTTTGCACAAGTGATGGCACATAGCAAAGTGATGCTTAATGGCTGGAACTCGGAGAAGGCTTATACGCAATTCTACCCTCAAGCTAAACCTGCCTTACCTATGTTAGAAGATGTCTTGCCAAAGCTTGAGGTGATTGAGCAGAAGCTCGTTGAGCAGCAGACTGCTTTCCTAGAGCAAGCTCAGAGTAAGATATCACAGCCTGAATCAGCACTGCGCTATGCGACGATGGCGATGAACTCACTATCATTCCTTGCTGAATCAACAGTATGGGATAAAGAAGATAAGTTCCTAGTGAAAGAGTGTGTTGATTACCCATTCTTTAACTCTTTGGATGTGTATTTCTACGGATCATTTTCATTGCTCTATTTGCTACCTGAACTTGATGGCTGCGTGATGAAAGAGTTCTCAAAAGCCATTTTGGCCGAAGACTTTACTCAGCGCCGCTACTGGGAATATGAAGCGACACCGAATGCTGAATTGATTGATGAAAAGTACCAAGGTGTGCGTGCGATTCGAGGTGCAGTAATCCACGATTTGGGTAGCCCGTTCGACATTCAGCCTGACGCATATAGCTGGCATAATGTTAAGGAATGGAAGGACTTAGCACCGAAATACATTCTGATGGTGTACCGTCATTACCAAAACACACAAGATATGTCAGTGGTTAAAGAGTGCTGGCAAGCCGTTACAGAGAGCATCGATTTCTTATCGAACTTGATTGCTGAGGGCGATGATTTACCACTCACTCGAGGTACTGACGATACCTTCGATAACCTCGCTTCACATGGTATCTCTATTTACTGTGCGAGCCTCTGGGTTGCTGGCCTTCAAGCCGCGAGTGAACTTGCACAATTAATGGGTGAAGACGATCTGGGTTCGGACTACCTAACACGTTCTAAAAAGGCATTAGCCACGGTTGAGCAGAGCTTGTGGGATGAGAAAGAGGGTTATTACCACTTCTTCGTGACGCCTGTCCAAGCCAAGCATCTCACCGGTGAAGGCTACCAAGCTTTGGAAACTCTGGGGTTGGTTTTAACGGGTGATGCGATTGCTGATAAGAATATGCTTAACGACTATCTACAAACCGATACTTCGATAAACATCGGTAAGGTAGCTCAACGTGTCTCCAAGAAACGTTTGTTGAGTGAAACGGCACCTCAAGCTTTCACGCAAGAATATCTAGACTTGGTACCCGATTCAGACAATAGCTTTGGTGATGCGCTGCTTGCCGATAGTTATCTCAAACTGATTGGCCTAGAGGGTATTTTCCCGCAACAGCGCATTCAGCGTGCATTGGACTATGTTTATAAACATAACTTCGAGATTAACAGCCCTAAACTTGGGGTGGCGAATATGACGCTCGCGGATGGTTCTCCACATGAGGCTTTTCAGGCGCAAGACGTGTGGATTGGCGTGCAATTTAGTGTCGCGACAGCGTTGAGTTTAGCGGGCAAATCGCAGCAAGCAGAAACATTAATGGATACCGTGTATACCGCGCTGTATGACTATTCAAAAATTCCATTTGCCGCACCAGAAGGGTTCAACTGTTCAGTCTCATTTGATGAGAAAGATCTTTCAGAGTCTTTTAAATTGTCACAAAGTGATGCGAAAAAGTGGATTAATGCACTTAAATTGCAAAATTGTGTGCTGTCTGACGGTCGGGTTAATCCTAGTTTGACGAAAGACAATGATAAATTTGTTAATATGGTACAAGGTGAAATTTCAGCGGATCAAGCTACGGTTCTTCACAAGTGGCTTCTGAGCACAGGTTTGAAATATACCGCGGGTCGCTACTTCCGACCGGGGATGATTTTCGCCTACTTATATTAATTAAATAGTATGAGTTTCACCTTGAGCAATGTTGAGTTGAAACTGATGGGGAGCTTTAGGGCTCCCCTTAATGCCATTGGGTTAGGGTATTGAGATGCGCACTAAAACTAAAAAAACCACCGTATACGATGTAGCGAGGCTAGCTGGCGTTTCTCCAAGCACGGTTTCTCGTTTTCTTAATCGAACAACCTATGTGTCGGATGATAAAAGCCAGAATATCGAGCAGGCAATCAAAGACACCGGCTACAAGCCGAATTTTCAAATGCAGGAAAACATTAATCGCCGTTCATTAACGATTGGTGTATTGGTGCAGCATCCTGATAGCCCTTATACCAGTCGTATTCTTAACGACATGGAGAAAACCCTGATAGCTCAAGGCTATTCGTTAGTGATAGCTACCGGGCATTGGCAAAAAAAGCTCGAAATACATGCCTTGGAGTATTTAGCTAAGAGTAATGTCGATGGCATGATCATCGTGACAGGCAGCATCACCAAAGAGGACATCGCTAAGTATGCGCAAGACATTCCGGTTGTTGCAGTGGGCTATGACATGGTTGCAGATAATGTTCGCTCAATTAACATTGATAATGTGTTGGGTGGTTACATGGCAACCCTCCACTTGCTCCAACAGGGGCACGTGAATATTGCTCATATCAAAGGGCTTTCTAGCCAGCCAGACGCAGGTAATCGCTTTGAAGGCTATAAGAAAGCGCTTCAAGAAGCGGGCATTAAGGTGATGCCAAAGCTCGTCAAGCAAGGGGATTTCAGTAGTGAAACTGGCTATGAGAAAACCGTGGAATTAATAGAATCTAAGATTCACTTCTCTGCTCTGTTTGCCGCCAATGACCAAACGGCTTATGGGGCGATTAAGGCGCTCCATGATCACGGCTACAAAGTGCCAGAAGATGTGTCAGTAATAGGGTTTGATGACTTACCAACGTCGAAGTATTTCACGCCAGCATTGACGACTTTGAGGCAGCCGATTGAAGAGATTGGCGAGGTGTGTGCTCAGTCGATCTTGAACTTGTTATCTGGCGAGCGACATGAAGCTCGTTTACCACCGATTGATTTAATCGTCAGAGAGTCGACTAAGTCTTTGTATCGATAGTGTGTAATGAAGTGATTTGATGAGAGGGAATGACATTTCAAGATGAATTATTTCCCTTCAGAAACGAAAAATGTCGCATCCATGCGACATTTCTCTTTTGGCGGCCAAACCAGTTTTGCTATATCCATTCTAGAATGAAACTTATTAGGAATTTACTCAGAATGTATCTATAAGACGCTGTTAATCTTGATTAGTTCCCTTTAAGCTGCATTTTTTTCCGAATTATTTTCTAAATCGAATGACGCAGCGATGAGTTTCTTGGTGTAGTCGTTTTTCGGCGCATTAAAAATCTCTTCAGCAGAGCCTTCTTCCATCACTTCACCCTTCTGCATCACCAATACACGATCTGAAAGTGCTTTCACTACTGAGAGGTCATGACTAATGAACAGGAAGCCAATATTGTGCTTCGCTTGAATATCTTTCAGTAGGTCAATCACGGTCAGTTGTACTGAGCGATCGAGTGCTGAAGTCGGCTCATCCAACAAAATGAAAGATGGCTCAAGAATCAACGCGCGAGCAATCGCAATACGTTGTCTTTGTCCGCCAGAGAATTCATGCGGGTAGCGGTTGATTGAATTTGGCTCCAGACGAACCTCAATCAGTGCTTTACGAGCTCTTTCTAAACGTTCTTGTTTTGACAAGTGAGGTTGATGCACCGTTAAGCCTTCCGTGATGATCTCCCCAACCGTCATACGTGGTGATAAAGAACCATAAGGGTCTTGGAACACCATCTGCACATCTTTCTTAAGCTTGTGACGTTCTTTATCGGTTAATAAACTCACGTCTTGGCCCTTGTAAACAATACGTCCGCTGCTTGGCAGCAAGCCGATTAATGCACGTCCAAGGGTTGATTTTCCCGAACCTGACTCACCAACAATGCCCAAGGTTTCGCCTTGTTTAAGGTTCAACGAAATACCTTTTACTGCTTCGAAGTACTGGTTCTTACTTTGGATAAAGTGAGATTTGATCAAGAACTTCACGCGAATATCGTCTGCACAAAGCAGTTCAGGTGCGGATGCCTCAACAGGAACTTTCGCGCCTTTCGGAATGGAGTTAATCAGCATGCGTGTGTAGTCGTGTCTTGGGTTTTCGAATAAGGTTTGAGTCTGCTCTTCTTCGACTAATTCCCCTTTACACATTACCAGTACACGGTCGGCAAAGTGCTTCACTACACCGAGATCATGGGTGATGAACAAAATAGCCATCCCCATCTTGCCTTGTATCTCTTTGATAAGAGAAAGCACTTCTGCTTGAACCGTTACATCGAGTGCTGTGGTGGGTTCATCGGCAATCAGAATATCCGGTTCATTGATCAGTGCCATTGCGATCATGATGCGCTGTAACTGACCACCTGAAAATTCATGGGGGTACTTGGTGTAAGCCTGATCTGGCATAGGTAAATGCACAAGGTTGAACAGCTCTAACACACGCTGTTTTGCTTTTGATTTCGATACCTTACGGTGACACATAATGGCCTCCGCCACTTGAGTACCGACACGCAGGTATGGATTCAAAGAGGTCATTGGTTCCTGAAAGATCATGCCGATTCTATCGCCACGAATTGACTGCATTTCTCGCTCAGTCTTTCCTAGAATCGATTGTCCCTCAAACTCGATTTCTGATTGTTGATCGATAATCGCGTTATCAGGAAGCAAACGCATAAGCGCGTTGGAAGAGACTGATTTACCTGAACCTGATTCACCAACAATGGCCAAGGTTTCGCTTGAGTTAAGGGTAAAGTTAACCTTTTTGACCGCATCAATGATTCCATCATTGGTGGTGAAGCTAACGGAGAGGTTATTGACTTTAAGTATGGCCCGGTCCGACATGATATATCCTTATCAATTTAAGACATTAGGTGAAGATTGAACTTCTGACGTTGTTTTAAGTTGCCCAAAATGGTGATGAGCACGTTGTATTTGTTCTAATTCGAGCATCCAGTGCGAACTGCGCTGAGCGCTGCAAAAAGCGATCAGGTGATTGAGTAAATCTTCGCTCTGCTTTTCCAGTAACCCAAAGGTACGTTGAATCAGATCAGTGTTCTCAAGAGAGATAAATTGCATCAGCGCGTAAGATTGATTCAAGGTATCGAAGGCTTGTTGATGCTGACCTAAGCGGTTGAGTATCTCGGATTGAGCGACACTGGCGTCTCTCAACCCGGCAAGCAGGCATGCAAATTGGCAGGGTTTGATATCGCTTTGGTATGCGGCATCTTGGATGTGATGAGGAAGAGAGGTTAGAACATCACCATAGAGGCGCTGTGCTTCGGGCCAGTGACCTTGTTCCATTAACTGTTCAGCTTTTAGGTAGTGCATCCAACATCGTTCAATTTCCATATCCACATCCTCAATTTATAATATCTTAAAATGTTAATGATATTTATTATCAATTGCAAATTAAAATCATTCACATGTTAAGTTGGTGAATTAAATGACGGGCTATTCCTAAATATGGCTTAAATTGTGTGTTATTTGTTCGGTTGAACAGCTGTGTAGCGTAAGTCACTAAATTTGTAGGAAATTACATCTACACTGATTTTATCTACACCCAAGTAATGAAGGACTAAGGAGGCGGCGATGGCGATGCAAAGGCTCAATACAGAACAACTGTATCAGGTAGCGGAATTAGACAAGCTACCATGTAAGTCGACCAAAGAACTGGCTCCAATTGACGAAATCGTCGGACAGGAACGGGCACAAAAAGCCGTTGAGTTCGCGATGTCAATTAAGGAAAAGGGTTATAACATTTATGCGATAGGGCGAAATGGTCTGGGTAAACGCACCATGATCTTGCGCTATCTAAACCGTCACCCTCAAGAAGTGCAGGAGCTTTTTGATTGGTGTTATATCGCGAACTTCGAAGATATTCGTACACCTAAGGTACTGAAATTGCCTCGTGGCGTAGGCAGCAGCTTAAAGCAAGATATTGAAAAATTGATGCGTAAGTTGCTAAAAGGTATGCCTCTAGCGTTTGATAACGAGATGTACTTTAGCCGTGCTGACAGGCTTAAAAACCAATTAGCAGCTAAGCAACAAGCCGCGTTAGAAAGCATTAGCCAAGAAGCGAAAGATAAAGGTATCAACCTGACGATCACCACTCAGGGTGATTACCAGTTCGTGGCAATGAATGGTGATGAGCTCCATACCGAAGAGAGCTTCGATCTACTTTCGCCGGAAGAGCAAGATCAATTTGATAAAACCATTGATGGATTGGAAGTCGGACTGCGAACCATTTCTCGTGAATTGACTGAGCTTGAAGAGACGTACACAGAGAAAATTCAAAAGCTAAATGATGATACGGCGCGAGATGTGATTACTCACTTTATCAAGCAGTTGAAGCAGGATTACAGTCAATATCCAGAGATCAAGAAGTATCTCACGGCATTACGTAAGGATATTGTTGATAACGCCGATATTTTTCTAGAAGAGAGCACAGAGCAAGCCGAAGTTGCAACGGCCTCTTTGGATAAGAAAATGCCGCGTCGCTACAAGGTCAATGTGATTGTGAGCCAGAAAGAGGAAGCGATGCCGATCGTGGTAGAGGAGAATCCGAATTACCACTCTCTGTTTGGCCATGTGGAAACCGCGACCTTTAAAGGCACCGTATTTACTGACTTTTCATTGATTCGCGCAGGTAGCTTGCACAGAGCAAACGGCGGCGTACTGTTGATGGATGCGGTCAAGGTACTTGAGCAGCCGTACGTTTGGGAAGGCTTGAAGCGAGCGCTGCGTTCACGTCAATTGAGTTTCACTTCACTAGAGAAAGAGGTGACCTTAACGGGGGCGGTATCGCTTGATCCTGAGCCTATTCCATTGGACGTTAAGATCATTCTGTTTGGTGATTACCGAACTTACCAGCTTCTGCAACACTACGATGCGGAGTTTGGTGAACTGTTCCGTGTGACAGCCGATTTTGAAGATGAGATGAAGCGTACTCCCGACTCTGAAATGCATTACGCGCGTTTCATTTCGAGCATCGTGCATGACAACAATATGCTGCATTGTGACCGTAAAGCGATTGCTCGCATCATTGAGCACAGCTCTCGTCAGGCGGGTGACCAAGGCAAGCTTTCCCTGCACTCAGCACACATTGCTAACCTGCTTCGTGAGTCAAACTACGTGGCTAGAGGATCAAAATCGAACCTGATTCGTGCAACACACGTCGACCAAGCGCTATCGAACCAACAGATGCGTGTCGGACGACTGCAAGACAGCGTGATGGAAACCTTCACTAATGGTACAACGCTAATCCATGTGGATGGTGAAGCGGTTGGACAGGTCAATGCTCTGTCTGTGTTAAGTACAACTGACCATATGTTTGGCGCGCCGAACCGAATCACGGCTACCACGGCTTACGGTGACGGCGAAGTAATTGATATCGAAAGAAACGTCGACCTAGGTGGCAGTATTCACTCGAAAGGTGTGATGATCTTGTCGGCTTATCTTTCTTCTGTGTTTGGTAAGACAGCGAAAGTACCGCTTACCACTAACATCACCTTCGAGCAATCGTATGGTGGCGTCGATGGTGACAGTGCGAGTATGGCCGAGTTCTGTGCGGTGGTGTCGGCGTTTTCTAAGCAGCCAAACCGTCAAGATATCGCAATTACTGGCTCGATGAACCAGTTTGGTGAGTCTCAACCAATTGGTGGTGTGAACGAGAAGATCGAAGGCTTCTTTGATGTGTGTGAAATTAAAGGTCGTTCAAGTGAGCAAGGTGTGATCATCCCGCGTTCGAATGTTCATAACCTGATGCTGCGCAGCGACATCGTCAAAGCGGTTGAAAAGGGAGAGTTCAACATCTGGGCCATCGACCATGTAACAGAAGCGATTGAACTGTTCACAGGTAAAGCTGCCGGTGAGGCTAGTGATGAGGGGAGCTACCCAATCGATACTATCTTTGGTATCGCGCAAGCTAAACTGAACGCACTGCGTAAATAACCGTATAGCTAATTAGTTTAATGCTTGGATAAACAGTTAAACAAATAGCTAAAACACAAAAGCCATCGATTTTGAAGTGACCCCGTAAAGTTGGACATTTCTGTTAAGCGGCTTTCAAGGCCTGAGTTCGATATTCTATCGGAGTCAGGCCTTTTAGTTTCACTTTTATACGTTTGGTATTGTAGTACTCGATGTATTCTTTAATTTGCTCTATCAGAGCATCTGCATCTTCAAAGCTTTGGTTGTGATACATCTCTGTTTTGAGTAAAGCAAAAAAGTTTTCAGCAACCGCATTATCCAAGCAGTTACCTTTTCTCGACATGCTTTGTGTTAACCCACTCTCCGCTACCTTTTTTTGATACTGTCGATGGCGATATTGCCAACCTTGATCGCTATGTATAATTGGCTTTGAGTTGGGTTTAAGCTTTGATATGGCTTCCGTCAGCATATCCGTGACTAGCGGCAAGCAGGCACTTTTGGCCACTCTATAAGCAACCACTTCCTGAGTAAACAAGTCGACAACGGGAGACAAGTATACTTTCTGCTCTTTGACTTTGAACTCTGTGACATCAGTTACCCACTTTTCGTCGGGTTGAGTCGCACTAAAATCTCTTTCAAGCACGTTGGGAGCAGCTGTTCCAGACTCTCCTCGGTATGAACGATACTTTTTAATCCTGACCGTCGATTTAAGGTTGAGCTGAACCATAAGCTTTTGAACCGTTTTGTGGTTAAGCACGAACCCCTGATTTTTTAATTCCAAGTGAATACGGCGGTAGCCGTATCGGCCCTTATGCTCATGATAAATTGACTTTATCAACCGCAGCTCACGTTCGTAGCTATTTGGGCGCTTGCTCGTTTGAGCCTGATAATAAAAGACACTTTTTGCCAGCTGTAGAGTGTGCAGTAGGTGCTTCAACGGGTACTTGCCTTTAAGAGTTAGAGCTATGACCGCTTTTTCTTTGTTCGACGGTTTTTTTCCTGCTCCAACTCTTCCAACTTTTTTAGAACGGCATTCTCGGTTCGTAAGTAAACCAACTCCTCTTTTAGCTCCTCAAGCGTCATTTCATTATCAGGCTTAGTGGTACGTTGAGGTTGCTGTTTCATTGAGGGTCTTCCTTTCTGGCGCATTTTGAGCCCTTTGATACCGAGCTCATTAAATCGTTTGAGCCAGACTGAGAGTATCCCAGGGGATGAGAGGTTTAATACTGCGCTAGTGTGCGTGAGAGACCATTCATTCGTCCACATTAAATTCAATGCTTTTCGTTTTGTCCGAGCAGTAGCCGCATGGTTAGTTGGTAAAAATGAATCAGTACCATGGATGGCAAAGACTTGAGCCCAATACCGTATCTGTCTTGAAGAAATTGAATATTGTTTTGCTAAGTAGAGAGATGACGTGCCATCTAAGTATTGCTTAGCAATGATACATTTTAGCTCTCGGCTATATTTGGACATAAAAAGACCCCCAATAATTGGTGTCCAACTATTGGGGGTCAGTTCATTTTATCGTCGATGGCTTTTTTATTTGGTTGCGATTTGGTTTGTTAGTGAGCTATGTATTTTTGGCCTGCTTACCGTATTCGTGAACGTCGCATGTTAAATGGTGTTACCCGTTTCGTAAGCAGAGCTTGGTTCCATCGAACTTCAATTTTGCTAATAAGTGTTTAGCGTTAGCTCGGCCAATATCATCAAATTCCACACCGTATCGAGCGTAATGTGTCGATTTTTGTAGGTTACAGACGATGCCTCGCAATGGCGGAATCAGCGGACCGTTGTAGTTCTCAGGAGTTATCTCAATAGACACTCGATCGGCAATCTGAATCGCACGAGAGGTCGGTGAGGTCACAAAGCGACAGCCACTTTTTGATAAGTCTCTTATCTCGCAGTTTGCTCGTTGGTCGTTGAAGATGATTCTTGAAGCTAAATTCACTTCATAGCGTGTCTCTTTACGCAGCTGAGTCACTTGCATCGTGCTTGGTGTAGACAGCACAAGAATAGGGAAGGGTTCACCAATCTTGTGGTGAATTTGGCTTCTAAAGTGGATAAGCGCACCTTCACCTCGTAGAGAATAAGCCCGAGCGGTCATCCAAAAACCTTCTTGAAAGAAAAAGTTCAGATCTTCATTGGATACATCAGGAACCTCAACCACAATACAATTATCACTGTGCGTACCGATAAATTTGGTGGTGGCGAGAAACTTAGTGCCAACGGGAGTTGAGACATTTAATGTCAGTTCACTGCCGTGCTCAATCATCGCTAGCGCATCAGTGCTATTGATGGTGGAAACGGTGCGATTACGAGGGTCTTGAAGTGCCTGATTATGCTCCAAAGGCTTCTTCAGGGGTGCGTTCATTATAGGTTCTCCATGCGCCAACATGCGTCTGTTAGTTATATTGGTAGCTTGCTAACAAGGGGTTATTACGTGCTAGATTTAGTGGACGTACTCACATAGATTTATAGAGTGCCTTTATCATTGCTGATTTTATATTAAGCCGATTGCACTAAATTATTTACTGTGTTTGTAAGTACTTAGTTTTATTTATATGCACTTGCGTTAGTCTATTACAAGGAACTCATACTTCAAACTTTTATTGTTTGTCGTATCAATTATTTGCAGGAGTTGAGAATGCAGGCAGTAAAATGGGATCAAGAAGTGAACCAGATCACGGTTGAGCTAGAACCCGACCAGTTCGCAGTCGTTAAGTATAAAAAGGACGGAGATGTACTACATATCACCTCGACACGCATTCCTGATGAGCTGCAAGGCAAGGGCTTTGGTAAGGTGATGATGGAGTCGGTTTTGCCCGAAATTGAACAAGCGGGCTTCAAAATTGTGCCGGTTTGTAGCTATGTTGTTCACTATATGAATAGGCAGCCACAGTGGTCACATCTTCTATCCGACAAAGCATAACAACGAGTAATATGTCTCAATCAATATCTTCGAATAATCGAGCTCAACCTGAAGCGAGTTCAAGTCAAAATCAGCCAGAGCTTTATCAACAAGAGCTTTATCAAAAAATAGCGACCTCGTTGGGTTGTCACCAAGGGCTTGATGTCCAAGTGATTCAAAGCCTGTGGGGCGGGTATGGCGAGTTAGTTCGCTTGGTCTTTTCTCAAGAAAACAGTGCTGAACTCAAGAGTGTGATTGTTAAACATGTCGCATTGCCAGATAAAGCCGAACACCCAAAGGGTTGGAACACCAAACTCTCTCACCAACGCAAGGTGCACTCTTATCAAGTTGAGACGGAATGGTATCAATCGTTCACTCAAGAATGGGATGAGCGTTGCCCCGTACCTGTTGGGCTGCAATGTGAGTTGCAAGAGAACGAATGGCTGATTGTGATGCAAGACTTAGCGGATATCGGTTTTCCGTTAACCTCTCAATTTGATGTGCTTGCTGTGTCTGACGATCTGGCAACCAAAGATACTCAGTCTGAACTGGCGTCTGCTTACACTCTAGAAGAGCAGAAACAACGCGATGCTTGCCTTAAATGGCTCGCTAACTTTCACGCAAAGCACATCAATGTAGATCAAGAACAATCAGCCTCATTGTGGCAAGTCGGTACATACTGGCATTTAGACACACGCCCTGATGAGCTGAACGCATTGTCCGATTTACAATTAAAGCACCAAGCACAGCACATCGACCGCATACTCCGAGAGTGTCCATATCCAACCTTAGTGCATGGTGATGCCAAGCTCGCCAACTTCTGCTTTGATCCTGAGAGTGAAAAAGTCGCTGCAGTCGATTTCCAATATGTGGGTCACGGCTGTGCGATGAAAGACGTGGCTCTGCTTATGAGCAGTGCTGTCAGGCCGCAAGATTGCGCTGAACTTGAGTCACATATGTTAGAGACATACTTCCGATACTTGGAAGAGGCATTGACGTACTATCAGCCACAGCTTTCGTTTGATGAAGTCGAAGCCGCTTGGCGACCAATGTTCTATTTGGCGTGGGCTGATTTTCAACGTTTTGTCAAAGGTTGGAGTCCAGAACACTGGAAGATCAATCCGTATACTGAGCAATTGACTCAAACGGTGATTGATCAGCTAGAAAGCCCAGAATAAATTGCCTTATATCTGTAAACCACAAAAGAAAAAATCGCCCAATTTATGATTGGGCGATTTTGATTTTATCTAGCGTGTATTTTTAATTCGTTAGGCTATCAGCTTCTGTCGTTCGTGTGTAAGCGAGCTTATTGGCAAGTTTGAGTTTGTTATTGAACCCCTCTTTATCAATATCCCCCATTACTCGCGCAGGCTCTATTTCACCGCTGGCGGGTGAGTAAAAGAAAATCGCTGGAGGGCCAAATACATTCTTATCATTGAGCCACGCCATTTGCTCTGGAGAGCTTTCTGTCACATCAAGTTTTATTGTCTTCCACTCTTTAAGTTTTTGGCTCACTTGTTGGTCGTTGAACACGTTGGTTTCAATCACTTTACAAGACACACACCAATCTGCGTAAAGGTCGACTAGCACCTTTTGGTCGCTGCTCGCTGCGGTTTGCAACTGTTGTTCTAGCTGAACAATAGAGTCTGTTTTTTCAAAGGGAGTGACGGCAATAGATTGGACTGAGTCCCTGTTTTCAAGTGGGTTCAGAGGGTCTGTATTACCTAAGAAAAATCCGAAAAACAAAATTAAACCATAGCTCAATGGTAGCAAAGCAGAGAACTTACGAGTACGCGCCCAACCCGGTTGTGCGGCTTCTAAAGCACCGAAATGTACACCAGAACCGATGGCGAGCAGCGCCCATAAGATCATAATGACCGATGGAGCGATAAAGCGGCTTAATAGCACGATAGCAACAGCCAATAGCAGCACGCCAAACACTTGTTTAACTGAAACCATCCAAGCGCCACTTCTTAATAACAGACGCCCGCCACTTGCGCCGATCGCGATAAGCGGTATGCCCATACCAAGCGCCATAACGAACAGAGTCGCTCCGCCAAACACCCAGTCTTGAGTTGTTGAGACGTACAGCAACGCACCAGCCAATGGAGCACTGACACAAGGTGACACAACCAAGGCTGATATTGCGCCCATGGCAAAGACACTGGCGATCTTACCGCCTCCAAGCTTGTCTGAGCCGCTGTTGAGCTTTTGCTGCAGGGCGGCAGGCAGTTGGAGTTCATAGAATCCGAACATTGCTAATGCGAGCAGAACAAAAACCGCTGCAAAGCTACTTAACAACCAAGGTTGTTGCATCGCGGCTTGCAGGTTGACCCCTTTTGCCAAGGTGGTGACTAAGATTCCCGTCATCGCATAGCTGGTCGCCATACCCAGAACATAGGAACTGGAGAGTGCCGCACCTTTTTTACCTGTCATCGCTTTTTCGCCACCGATGATACTGGCTAAGATTGGAATCATAGGCAGTACACATGGGGTCAGTGATAAACCTAATCCAAGTAGGAAGAATACTAGGAGTGCTTGTAACTTGCCCGCTTGGGATAGGAACGAAGATAAGCTATTGGTATCTTCACTGATCTCACCTAGGGTTTGATATAGAGAGTTTGATGTCTCCTCAACTTGGGCTTCAGCTACGGTTTCGAGCATCGGTAAATCGAGCACTAACTTTTGCGGCAGGTAGCAAAGTCCTTTGTCTGCGCAGCCTTGATAACGCACGGTGAGTTTCCCACTCCCTGAGTAAGGAACAGTAACGGTAACGGGCTCGTGAAATACGATGACGTTACCAAAGTTAGGATCCTCTTTCTCTTCACCTGGCAGCGAATAACTCGGTTCTAACGTAGATAATGACGACTCACCTTTGAACGAAAATCGAGATTGATACAGGTAGTAACCCTTGTGGGTATCAAAGCTGATTACCGCGCCTTGGTCTGTGGCTTCCCATGTGACGGGGAAGGCCTCTTCAACGGGAAGAAACTCGTTTTCTTGAGCATGTAACAATCCGCTAAACAATAGAATTAACGTAAGTAGGTAGCACTTCATGGATGAAGGAACTCCGTGTTTTGGTGAATGTGTAATTGATCGTCGATGTAGATAACAGCGCTATCTTCAGGTACTGATATGTTGGGATTCAATGTCAGTGAAGTACTGAGCACGCCGGCTTCCAATGTGGACGACGAGATAGCGGTAACAGAAAGGATCTTCTTCTCGACATCTTGCTTTGACAGAATATGAGAGGTGGTCTTGTCACCAAATTGCACTTGGCGTTCACTGTGAGCTGAGGTCGTGAGCGCTGCGTTCGTTAACGGAACGGCGAAAAATGGGGTCTTGTTGTCTCTTGGATCTAATACAGCAATGTTAAATGCCGAGCCATCCGGTTTGGTGCCTAACGCATAGATGTCACCGCCAAAATTCACTAACATCGACGTCGCGCCGAGTTGTTTTCCGATCGCTACGGCTTGGTCGACGGCGTACTCTTTAATGACGCCGCCGAAATCGAAACGAGTGCGTGAGTCAGGGACGTGTAGCCTTGTCCTTTGTAGATCGAGGGTCCCTTGTAGATCTACGGCCCCTTTTTGATCCATTGCTCCTTTCAGCTCCCACGCTTGCTTACCCAAAGCAGAAGACAGGGCTTGGAAGGCGTGGCTGTGCAACATCTTCGGCTTTTGTTTTAAAAGATGTTTGATGCTGCCAACCGTAGTATCAAAGGTATCGAAGGTCAGTTGACTTAATCGGTCGAGATGTTGAAAAACCTCGGCAGATTCGGAATCGAGTTCGACATCACATGATGCTCGCTGATTAATGCATTGTGTTAGCCATGATTCGTCGCAGTAGAAGTTATATTTGTCTTCCAATCGGCGTGTGTTTTGCTCTATCTCAGTCGCTATTTCTGTTGCGCTTGCCTCTGGAAAGTTAGCCAAATTCATCGACAAAATTTGCACTTCACACGGTACGGTCATGGCATGAAAGCGATGTACAAAGGGCAGGTTAGAACTCATAGGTTGCTCCAACAGCCCACCACTGCGCTTCAAAACCGTTGCTCTGTTCGTAATACGCAGCAAGCGCATTTAAGCGTAATTTCTTATGTACCTTGATACTCGCACCCAGTTCATAAGCATTGGCTGTGAAGTTGCCTAAGCGAAGGTCTGAAGTCGCGTAACCTGACGAGGCAAAAGAAGGATCGGCACTACTTGGATCGCGATAGAAATCGGCTGCATCTTGCGTGTACCAAAAATAGCCCGGTGCCAAGGTTAACCATTCACTCACTCGCCAAGATAATTTGCCGCCTAACTGGTGAGACATTACGCCCCAATCATCCATAAACCATTTGTATCTTGGTCGGATTTTTAGACTGTCGGACAATGAGTAAAAAGCTTGGATATTAATACCGCCAGAGAGTCGCGTATCCGGTCGAGAATCTTGTCCCAAGAACACTTCATCATCATCGATCTTTCCGTCGTCGTTGATATCGACTTCACGCAGAACCGTTAAATAGTGATTGCTCAAATAGCCACTGCGGTAACCCGTGTAAGCAGTAAAAATGCTGTATAGATTCGGCGTGAAGGTTTGTGATAATCCGGCTTCTAAACTGCCCGTGAAAATGTCTTCCCAGCTCTGGCTGTTTGATGAAGCCAACGAGTATTTGCCGAACGCTTGAGTCTGATCGAAAAGGGCAGAGCCACCTAGACTGTAAGAGCGGTTTTTAGTGCTATCGGCATAGACCAAACCTTTGGCATTGATACCAAGGCTTTCGTAATCTTCTTCTTGAGAGGCGTTACCACCGAGAGTCCATTCATTACGTAAGGTATCGCGATAGGTCGCGCTTAAGCTGATGGATTTTCTAGTGTCTTCAAGGCCTACTTTTTGGATTTCATAGCCACTGCGGTGAGGATCATAGCCTGCACGAATAACCTCGTCGGTTTTATTTTGTGCTTGTTGAGTTTTCAGGGCGCGGTTTACCTGATCGGCATTGGAAGCAGGAGGTGTTGTAGGCCCCCATGCTGGAGAGGCGCCTGAAACACTGTCGTAGCTTATCTCTGCGTTGAGTGTCCAATCTAAGCCGATACTTTTCTCAATCGAAACCATGGTGTCATTGGCTGATACTCTGTCATCGTATTCCTCATAGCTCAGGTAGTGAACAGAGATATGATCTTCAGCTAATGCCACGTTAGCCACTGCCGCTGCACTCAGCAGCGTAATTGGTAATTTTTTCATTTTGTTCTTATTTTGTTTTGAAGTACTGATTTATTCGTTGAAGGAGCGGTTAGTTACAACCACAACCTCCGCCACCAACGCCACTGCCGCCGACGGAACCTTGTTTGTAAGCGAAGACCTTTTCAGAAAAGACGTCGAACTCAGGCACTGTGCCGCCGGGTTTCATCTCTTTTTGAGCCAATGTGCCTTTTTCCCAAGGCTTTACAGGTTCAATACCAAGAAACTCATCAACGAAAGCCAAAGCAGAAGGTTTGTTACTCTCTTCTGGTGCTTTCTGTTCGATAACCAGTTGCTTTGCCTTGGGTTTCACCATTTCAATGTTTCGTCTGGTTGCACGTTTTGCTTCTTGGTTTGAATAATCACCGCCACTTGAATAAACGGTGCTGGAGATGATCTCTTCTTCAACGATAGGACCTTCGTTTTTGTCAGTGGCTTGTTGCTCAACGGGCTTTTTGCCCAGACCACTGAGGTCGAGTTCTAGCGTGGCATTAGCCGTCATTGGAATAGCGAGTAGCCCAACGAGGGTGACTTTGATTAACATTACAGTTGCACTCCCATCTTGGTGAGGTCATCAGTAATCACATCACTAATGTGGTTAATGGCACCAAAACGAATCTTGATAACCTTGCCTTGGTAGATGTAGTAAAGCGCAGGCATGCCGATAGGTTTAAACTCTGCGATCAACGCTTGTTCAGGGTCGTTAACAACAGGGAACTCCAGTCCGAGTTGTTTTTGAAACTCCAAGCCAACCTCAACATCTTCATCCACATCAACGCCTTTAAACGTGACGCCTGTGCCTTTGAGTTCGGTGTAGAGTTGATTGACTTCTGGTAGCTCTTCACGGCAAGACACGCACCACTCTGCAAAGAAGTCGACAATGGTCAGTTCATCCTTGTTGAGTTGAAGTTTTTCTATGACGTCTGGCGACAACGAATCCCCTTCTTGATAAGCCAATGCAGGTAAAGAAAGGCACAGCGCCAATAGTGCTAGGGCTCGTGTAAACATGTTTTTCTCCATATTGTTTTTAACTTGTTTGTTTTTAATTCAATGCTTAAATTCAGGTGTTTCCAATCAAACGCTTTGTTTGGATTAGCGAGTGAGTTTGATGGTTGCCGAGTATTCAACGGCTAAAATATCGGAAAAGTACTCGTTGAGCTGAGCCGTGCTGGTGGCACTAAACACGCGTTGTGGATCCCCGGCACAGTTCTCGAATTGAGCGATTCGAGAAGGGCTGACGCCATAGCCGATGAAGTTCATTTCGATGCCATATTGATTGATTGCGGTAGTACAGAACCCGGCGTTAACCAGTTGGATAAACGCGTCTCCACTGTCATCACCGTCGGTAAAAAGCACCAATTTTCTTCTGGTTTCGGGTACTGTGCTGGCGTTCAATCCCCATGCTTGTTGCCAGCGTGGGATAAGCTGTCTCACTCCCCATACCAAACCGTGATAAGAGCGAGTACCGCCATTTGCTGTTAGGCTGTTTATCGAGTTTTGGACGCGGGAAAATACGTTGGTCAATGGCAGCATTGGTGAATTTTGATTACAGTCGCTTAACCATTGACTTGGCGGTGTAAATTTCACCGGTCGCTCTGAGTGAAGCGTCGCTAGGTTATCGACGGTCAGTGCCGCAGAGAAATTGCCACTACGATAGCTAAGCCCATCGATACAGTAGATTCCGGCTGCTTCTTTGGATAACCAAGGTGGGCGCTGCGCTGCAACGCCAGAGTCGAAAGGAACGATTGAAATTCTTACTGAATCTAAATCGTTAACGTTCTTGCTCTGAGATTGAATCGTATTCAAAGCATTGGATAAAATGGATTTCAATGACTGGATGTTTGAACCCATCGATCCAGACACATCAAGTACTAAAACCAGCTCCGTTGGAATCGAGGATTGCTTGCTTTCAACCACACCTTTATAACCTCCACCCGTTGCCGTTACCTTGTTTGCATAGCTCTCATATTTAAAGTTGGGCAGTATCGGTGACAATGAATAACCTAGGCTAATACGGCAGCTTGAGCCTGGGTTTTCTGGTTGTAAGCCACTCACCCCGTTTAGGGTTGGCTTATAGTAATCTTGGTAAGCCAACATCATTGGGTGTGTGGCTGTATCAGCAAAGGCACAAGCTAATGCGGCCGAATCGGCGGCTTGCGCAGCTCGGTTTGAAACCATCACTTGTGCCGTGATCATCAGAGTGCCAACGGCGATGAAAAGCGCGGGAAACAGTAACGCCAACAATGAAATGGTCATGGAGCCTTGCTGTTTTTTAAGCGCAATGCTGCCGAATATTGGTTTAACCATAATGCTTTCCTATCACGGCTGATGAACTTGAGAGTGTTTTAGGAGGATCGAGTCGCTTGTAATCAAACGGTGTATTCACACATAAAGTGAGTTGAACCAAGGTGGATGGTCTTCCATCTAACGCAGGGTCGCCGCTACCTTCTACGACAAGTGCCGTTAGTTGTTCGATAGGTGTGTCGCTTTGACAGGTGATCCCGGCATGGATGTGCTTGTATTCCCAGTTCGAAGCGGCTGTATCAAATACACGGCTCTCAAGTAACAACCCAATATCGTTACGTTCAATGTCTTGCGGAAGATAACGCTCGGCGAGAGCGAGAAGCTGATTCTTTAACGTATTAGGTAATCCGTTTGGGCCTTGCTCTGGTTTTAGTTGCGTCAGGGAGACAGCATTCACTAGGTTATATGTCACGTTGTCGAGTTGAGTCTGCAGGCTGAATAAGCGATAGACGGCAACAAGCCCCCACAAAATGATCATGAGTGCGAGCACAACAAAGGGGAACTCAATCGCTGCTGAACCCGCTTGTTTTTTTCGAGGTGTTTTATTTGTTGTCATAACTAACCAGTACCTTTCTTTTCAAGGTTGTCATGTTGCCGATAGACTCAGAAAACTGAGTTGATAGATTAGGTAATAAGGCAAATGAAAATGAGTAAGACACCTTGTACTCGCCTAACACTGCTCTGCTTTTGGATACTGGTTTCTCATTAACTAAATCTGAGAAGTTTTCGGCGTATAGCGGCGATGGATCCAAGACGAGCTTGCTCTTATCTATCAGTGGGAACTTTGCGATGGTCTCGGCAAAAGCTTGGTCTGAAATAGGACTAATCGGCCGTGTCTTGGCCTCACGAACCCCCGCATTAACGGCTACATCAAGGATGATGTTGACCAACAGCAGGCGGCAGATCTCAAAGAAACCGATGATGAGTATCAGGAACGGTACCACCAACATTGCAAACTCGACGGTCTGCGCCCCTTTTTGACGAGAGAGCATCACAGTTCTCCTTGCTCAGTTTTAGCAGCAAGCTCTTGGTAATACAGACTATTGTTGGCGAACTCAGGTTGAGATAGATGTGCACGAGCGATACTTTTCGCTGAATCACTGTCTCCAGAAAGCGCATAAGCCAGTGCTAGATTGAGTTGCAGTTTTACGCTCGCTTCACCTCGGACAAAGATCGGGTGCAGAATTCGGATCCCTTGCTCTGGTTTGCCATCGAGTATCCAAGCCATGGCTAAGTTGTTGCGATACTCATTACTGGATGGCATCAAACTAAGGGCATGAGAGTAAGATTCACGCGCTTTTGAATACTGCTTATTGAGCGAGTAACTTACGCCTAGACTGTTGTGGGCGACATCATCAGTTGTAACTAATCTGACAGATTCTTCGAGTGCTGATGTGGCTTGTTCAAGCTCACCAAGCGCCAACCACGCGCGGCCAAGTTCTCTGTAAATCGCGCTCGATTGATTAAGTTCGATACCACGCTTTAGGTAATGAAGCGCCTCATCATAACGACTCGCTTGATTCGCAGCGGACCCCATTAGCAATAGTAACTGTGGGTCATCAGGCTTCGATATCAGCATCTTTCGGTAAAGAACCATGGCACTTTCTGGTTTGCCATTCATCAGTGCAACCTCGGCGACTTTCATGTCTTCAGAAGTCTCTTTTTCAATGCTATTTGTTGATTGACAGCCGACTAAAATTAGCGCTAACCCCAAGATAACGATCTTGTTCATAAGCCCCCCAGAGTTTGTTTAAGGGATAACATGATTGGCACGACAATAATGCCCACGACAGGTAGCATGATGAAGACCACTAAAGGGAATGACATCTTGGCTGGTATTTTTCCTACCCATTCTTCAAGCTCTAAGAAGTGATATTGGCGGCTATCAGAGGCAATCAGCTTTAACGCTTCAGCGAGAGGCGTGCCGTATTGAAGTGCTTGATTCATGGTGGTCACAATATTGTTGATGTCAGGAAGCTGCACTCGTTTGTCTAGGTTTGAAAGTGCCGTTTGTGGTGAATCAAGAACCGATATTTCAGTCGCAGTGAGTAGCCATTCGCGTGATAACGCTGGAGAGATAGCACGCATTTCTTCACCGACACAGCGAAATACCGCTTCGAGTGTTAGACCTGATGCGACACATACCACCATCAGATCGACAGCATCAGGAATAACGCGGCTAATTTGCATTCGGACTTGGTTCACGCGCCAATCTAGAATGCGGTCGAACAGGATGCCGACCACAATGGCGATTGCAATACATTCGGCCACAGAGTTCATGCTAAGCACTTGGATTCGAGTGACATACCAAGCAATAGAGCCCGTCACCATCGTCAGTAGTCTTAAGCCAAGAAAGTAGATCTCTGCATTAGGACTCAACCAGCCAATGAGGGTTAACTTCTGGCGTCGTGGTTTTGCACCTTGGAAGCGCCAGTTGCTAGAAGCGGTGGTGTACTTAGAGGAGTAGCTCGATACGCGAGTCAGTCGTTCAGCGACAACATCTCGTTTGAAAGAAGACAAGTGTGCGACAACTGTCAGTAGTAATGCACATCCCAACAGAAGCAAGGCAACATACATCATGATGAGAACCTTTTGTTACGAGTCAGAGCGTTCAAAATGAGTGTGCCTGAGCTGATACTGATGACGGCGTAGGTCAGTACACGCTGTCCCGATTCTGTGTTGAACAATTGGACTATCATGGTGGGTTCCATTAAATAGATACCACCCAATAACCCCAAGGGTAAGATTGAGAGAAAGAAGGCTGTCATACGAGGCTCCGAGGTTAAGCTCTTGACCTTTTTTCTCATGGCTCGGTTGTCATGCATGGTTCTGCTCAAACTTTGAAGAATGTCGCGCAGTTGGCCACCATTCGATTGATTCAGGATTAACGCGACCGAGAAGTAGCGGAAACTGCTGTAAGGAAGGCGAACGCATGCATCATCGAGGCTTTGTCGAAGGCTTAAACCGAGCGTTAAGTTATCGCGAATATAGGAGAACTCACGTCCTAACAACCCTGGTTGGGTTTCTGACACTTGTTCAATCGCTTGTGGGACTGAGAGCCCCGCAGCCACAGCTCTAGAAATTAAGCCAAGTACATTGATGATGCCTTGTTCGAACTCTTCTACCTGCATTTTTCGGCGGTACATCACCAAGGCACATGTGCATACAAACCAAAGTCCAACAGCGGCGAAAAGTTGATGATGTATTGCCAGTTGGGGAAATAACATGTGGCCTGATGCTGGGAAACCGATAGCTGATAAAGCAATGAAGTACTTATCCCAAACTGGCAGCAATGCATTCATTCGTAAAAAGAAAGCATGCAGTTTGTTGCTGCGCTGGTGGTTGGTTTTTTTGATTGAAACGTCAGCTGTAAGCGAGCGTTGACTGCCGCTTACCAATAACAGCCGTTTATTGACGATGGCTTGCTTTGAGCTCAACCTGATTAACCCGATCGCGATAAATAAAACGAAAACAGTGAGAACTAAGATCATTAGGCTTCAAGCTCCATCGCTACTCTTAGTTGAACATCGAGTTGGTGGTATTTGGCTTTTTCATTGAAGCTTGGTACGCACTTAGCACTCTTGTATTCGCCAATCAGGTTGCTTTGTTGATCCTCCGATAAAGGTTTGAATTTGAACAAGTCTTGAGTGATGTATTGTTCTCCTTCTAACCCTTGCACCTCGGTGATCGAAACAATGCGTCTTTTGCCATCACGCATTCTTTCGACTTGTATAACCACATCGATGGTGTCTGCGATTTGGCGACGTAATGAGAATAGAGGGAGAGTCGCTTGGCTCATCATCAACATGTTTTCCATGCGAACCAGCGCGTCAGTTGCCGAGTTTGCGTGCAATGTACACAGTGAACCATCATGGCCGGTGTTCATTGCCTGCATCATCTCAAAGGCTTCATCACCACGAACTTCGCCTAAAATGATGCGATCTGGTCGCATACGTAGAGCATTTCGCACCAACTCTCGCTGGGTAATTGGCGTTAAGCCTTCGGCATTGGCTGGGCGAGTTTCAGCGCGCACAACATGAGGCTGTTGTAGACGCAGTTCTGCGGTGTCTTCAATGGTAATGATGCGTTCTTGAGGTGAAATGCTAAAAGACATCGCGTTGAGCAGTGTGGTTTTACCTGCACCAGTGCCTCCCGCAACAAGCACATTAAGGCGTGAGCGAACAATAATATCGATAAGCTTAACCATCGATTTCGACATTGCGCCAAACTGAGCCAATTGGCTGAGTGTTAGCTTATTCTCATTGAATTTTCGGATGGAAATGTAGGTTCCATCAAGCGCTAGCGGTGGGATCATCACATTGACACGGCTACCATCATCCAATCGAGCATCGACTAATGGATTCGATTCATCGATTCTTCGCCCGACCTTGCTGACGATGCGTCGCGCTAGGTTGAGTAGTTGTTCTTCATTACGAAATTGAACGGCCGTTTTTTGCAATTTTCCTGAGCGTTCTACGTAGACTTCACGGTACCCATTGACCATGATGTCGGTAATGCCTTGGTCTTCAATTAAGGGCTGCAGTGGGCCTAATCCTAGAAACTCATTGAGCAGTTGTTCCACCGAATGAGCGACATCTTTGTGACCAAGCGGTAACTGCTTAGAGATCACGATATCAGCTACCATTTCGGCAATTCTAGCTTCAAGATCGGAAGCACTTAAGCTCACAACAACCGAAGGGTCGATCGCCTTGATGACCTCTTCATGGATCACATGATAATGCTCACGAACTGAAGGTGTTGATGTTAGGGCTTCATGCGATCGAACTCTATTCGCTTCAATTGGATCAATGACTTGTGTGTTCTGACCAAACATTATGCGCCTCGCTTCCAAAAACGGCGGCTGCCTTGTTGCGGCTCACCAGTGACTAGTTCAAGTAGAGAGTTAAACGCGAGCTTCACTTTCCTATTGCCTTTATGGGCAGGCTGACCAAGCGATGACTTGCTCAAGAAATGGTTAGGCAAAAACGGAATCACGACGTCTACGGATGTTCCGAGTGATTTCTTCACATCATTGACCGAAATAAGGGATGCGGAATCGGACTTACAATGGTTCAACACCACAATAGTTTGTGAAGCGGCTTGGTTTTGAAGTCGTTTGATTATCTGACCGGCATTGCGAATGGAGCTGAGTGTAGGTTCAACCACAATGATTCGAATATCGGCACTTTTAAGCGCTTCAAAGCCAACCTGGTCACGCAATGAATAGGTCGGAATGTCGATCAATAAGTAGTCTGAGCTTTGCAGGCAGAACTTTGTAAACTGATCGAATGCACTCTTTTGTGGCCAAAATGGTGTGGTGTCTAAAGGTAGATAACCGGTAAAGAGTGTGTGTTCGGGTGACACACTGATCCCGCTGCGCTCAAACACGAGAGGTTCTAATCTTTCTGGGTATTGTAAAAGCTCGACCAACGCCGTGTTGCCTTCGACATTGAGTAGCAAATCTAAATCACCCATCGAAAAATCGAGGTCCATACAAGTTACTCGTTTATCGAGTTCGGCAAGCTGCTGCGATAAAGTCGCGATAATGGTGCTGCTTCCTGAGCCGCCTTTTGCACTGACAATGGAAACGATTTTTTCATTTCGTTTTTCGTTGTTGAGTTGCAAAGCAGCAAAGGAGACGTGTTCAAGATCTTGTGGTGTCACAGGGTTGACTAAATAGTCACTGGCACCGGATGCGAGCATTCCACGGTAAGCAAAAATTTCGGTTGAATGACCAATCGCGATAACTTGGCACCCAGTACGTTGTATTAAACGTTGCACAACCTGTTTCGACTCTGGCAATTCGCTATTCAATACATCGAGGAAGATGGTTTTAACGTCATTCTTAAGTACCTCTCTCACCACGTCATCTTCTTGATTCGAAGAGGTTGTGATGTTGTTGATACCGAAATCATTCAGTGTGTATGTGAGCGCTAATGTATCGAGTTGCTCCGATGCCGCGATCAGTACCGTTAAGTTGTGTACTTGATTCATTGCGAACCTCCTAGCGTTGTATTCGAAGAGCCAGAGTTTGTCTGTTGGTTTTGTGCTGGTGGCGCAAAGTAGTTATCGATGCTAGACACCGCTTTTTGTCCTTGTGCACTGTCGATGGGCTGACCAACTATCAGGTCTTTTGGATTTGCGACCATTTGCGCCAGTGCATTGGCATTCGCACAGCCAAAATTGCGCTGAGTACGATAAGCGTTGAGTGTGGTTCTTGGTGTTTTACCCGCGTCACATACCGTTACTTTGGCACGATAAGATTCAACAAAAATCGTGATGTCGCCTTTACCTTGCGCCGCAGTGTCTGACACTGAAATTTGCGAAGGGTAGAGGCCTGACTCGATCAGATGAAGCCTAACTTTTTCGCTTTGGCTTTCTCCTTTCTGAGTCGTATTTTCAATCTTGACCATTAAGTTGGATAGCGTGCCTCGGCGAGCAATAAAGTCAGAGATATCAGCTTTCTCTTGAGCCGATAACGTTTTACCCGACAGTGTTAAAGTCAGCTTGTTTGTCACGGACACCACATCCACAGAAGGTTGTTGGGTTGTAGGCGTTGGCGCGCAACCCGCAAGCGCAAAGAGAGCGGGCAGTAATAAGGATAATTTGTTCATGATGTCCTCAGTAGTAGAACCCGTTGTCACCCAGTAAGCGAGGCTTCTGGTTGTCGGTATAAGTCGCTTTATTATTTGATGTTTTTTGTTGCTCTCTTGGCCATGCCAGTAAACGTTCAACATCGCTCAATGGGATTAAGCCATCGGTTGGTAGTGGCATTGAGTCCGAACGAGTCGGTTGAACTAGGTAAGCCGTTACAATGATGATCAGTTCTGTTTCTCTACGAGTGAATTCAGTCGAGCGGAACAGGCTACCGAGTACTGGTATCTCACCGATGAGCGGTACTTTTTGTAGTTGTTCGATGTCTTCCGATTTCAATAGCCCACCTAAAGCAAAGCTCTGCCCACTTGCCAATTCAATGGTGGTGGCGGCGCTACGAGTGGTAAAAGAAGGGAAGTTAGTTCCGTTTATCACTTGTTGGCTCTCGATTGAGATGTTACTGACCTCGGGATTTACTTTTAAGCTGATACGGTTTTGACTGAGCACGGTTGGGGTGAAGTTCAGTTTTACACCGAAATCTTTGTATTCGATTTGAGTGGTGTCAGCCGTGATCAGTGGTAGCGGTACTTGCCCACCAACCAAAAACTCCGCATCTTCGCCTGACATCGCGGTCAAGTTAGGTTCAGCAAGCACAGACATCATGCCGTTGGTTGCTAGCGCATCAATCAGAGCAGTAATGCTCGGCTTGCCCCAACTACTGACATTAGGCAGCTTTGAAAACGAAAATTGCCCCACACCGCCAGCGATTGAACCCCATTTGATGCCCAACTTATTGGATACATTTCTTGAGACTTCAGCGATTTTTACACGAATGTTGACCTGATTTGGCATGGTGACAACCAATTGATTGATCAGCTCATCATCATTGGGTTGAGTCTGCTGATTTTGATTGGTTGAACTACTGCTGTTGCTATTGTTTCCTTCCGAACTTGAGCTTTCTGGTTGTCCGGTAGAATCGACAACCGGGGATAGGTAGCCTTTTGCTAGCGACACGATATTGTGTGCCATCATCGGAGAAGGAACGCGTCCTTTAAGCCATAATTTTCCGCCCAGAGATTCCGCGTTGACTGACGCTTCAGGGAATTTGTTTTTAACCAGTTCATTAAACTCGCGGCTGTTGTGCGTGACGCGAATTTTATTGGTATAAATCACGCGCTCTTGCTCATTCAAAACGGTGATCGTAGCGCTGCCAGCTCGCTTACCGAATATCATCACTTTGGTATTGGTTAAGGTTTGGTAATTAGCGATATGGGTGCTAGAGATGAAAATAGATTTCGCTTTTTCTGGTAAGCGAATCATTCTTGCCTCATTGATCGTGACATCAAATGTTGATGCTGCAGATGCAAAAGAGACACATAGGCTTGATAGCAGGAGAACACCCCACCAACGACAGATGTTAGCCATTGTTATCAGCTCCAGTTTTATTATTGACGGTTTTATTTTCGGCTCTAAATTCCACCAAACCCACGTCAGGTAATACCTGAGTTGTGTCTGGAGAAATGACTTTCAGCGTCACGGCATTTGCGTGTTGAGGTTGATCTTGAGCCTCGTTTTGCCCGCGTAATACAAGCGTTAACTTTCCTAGTTGTTTTGCAAGTACCACTTGGTTTGCTTGCTCGGGTGTCACTTCTAAAGAGACACTGCTGTCGTCAGGGATACCATTTTCGAAACCATTCGATTCCCGAGCCTTTTGATAAGATTCTGCCGTTTGCTTGTTATTAAATGCCAAGACTCTTGCATCATACACTATCGTTGTAACGTACAATCCTTGAGATGAATTGCCATAACGAAGTAGCTCACCATCTTGTGAACCGAGTAGGAGAATATCTACTCGGTCGCCCGGTTCAATGAAGCCTGAATTAGATGTGACTTGATCGACAGGGACTGAAATCGCGCGATAGCCTGGTTGCAACTTCAATGAGAGCGAGTAGCCACCTTCGGGCTCGGTAATGTCCGCTTTCGACAATATTGAGTCTTTGACGAGTTTGGTGCGTGCAAGCCCTGACATCGTATGAGCGGCAGAAATATCTTCTGGTGTCACGTGGTCGATGTAGTTCTCTAACTCTTGCTGTGGAACTTCTTTCCATCGAAACGAGTTTGGTGTGTAGGCTTGACCTATCTCTATCGTGCGAGTCGGAACCAGCACTTTGACCGTTTGCTTAACGGCTTGTTTAGAAGAGGTGGTCGCAGACTCGCTATTGGTTTGGCTCAACAGTAAAACGGATATTCCGAGCACCGAGCAAAATAACGACAGCAACATGAGTCGCTTGGCAGTCATAACTATTCCTTTAATTTGCAATAAACGGGCTTACTCTGAGGCTTGTTGTGCGTCTTTTAGTTTTTCGACTACAGTACCGTAGGCGTCACTGATAGCTGTTGTTAGCTCACCGTTCTCACCGCCAACAAAACTGAGTAAAACCACTGACATTGCTGCTGCGAGGATTGCGTATTCGATAGCGGCCGCGCCGCGCTGCTTTTTCTTGTTCAACATGTTGTTATTTCCTAGATAAAAGCAGCCTCAGCTGAGGCTGCTGTGGTCATTAATAAAGGTGTTTTGAGTGCCTATTTGGCAACGAGTCGGTATAGGTAGCGGCCGTCGTAACTTTGAGTACCTACGTCACTTTCATCCATGGTTGTCATATTCAACCCGAGGACTCGACCATAATTGGCGGGATCGCTGGTGATATAGAAACCATGGTTTGAGTAGCCTCCACCCGTCACGTCATTAAATTTAAAGACATCCGCATTGATCGGTAGCAACCCGTATAGTTCTGCTTTTGATGGGTAGCGCCAGTTTGCTTTGCCACACACCTTTTGTGTATTTCGTGTTGAAATTAAAGGTGTTACCTCTACGTACTTCTTGAAACGACTGCTGTCTCCGTTGGTAAACAGTTGCCAAACGAGGGTGCTGTCAGTGTCTTGTGCGCAAATAGCATTTTGGCGATCGGCTACCACGCTCCCTTGCATATCTAGGTACTGGTATGTAGTCGCTTTTTCTCTAACCAGACGCCCTAAGATGACAACATCTTCAGTACCGCCGACTTCTGAAAGATATACATCTTGGTAGCTGCGTTCGGCGCTGTAGTTTGTGATGTATTGCTCAGTGCCCATCGTTTGATTTGACCAGTAGTAAAAGGTCACACCACCGTAAGAGCTATATTTGTCATACTCCGGATCCAGCCCCCGGTGATGAGGGAATGCATCGGTATCGATTGTTATGGTCGAGTTTGAGCTAGAGATTGCTTTAGTTTGCAATGAAAGTAGCTGAGACAGCGCTGGTACTTTCCAATCGTTGAAGCCACACAAGTCCGCATCATTAGTGCTTTCTAATAGGCCGTTACTGCCTAAGACACTTGCTACACCAGAGGCTGAAGCGTCATAAGCAAGATCGTCAGCACCTTTTGGGCGGCCGTCTTTGAGCAGTGTCCAAACTCGGCGTTTGCCTACGATGTTAGTGTCTTCAACACAACGCCAGCCTTGTTGGTAGGTAGTGCTTTTTGGTAGGTAGTTGCCTAACTCGTCCAATTTAGCGAAGCGGCTGCTTACCATTGCGTCAGCTTGAGAAACGCTAAAGCCATTGTCTTTCGCCAGTTTCAGTCCATCTTTTGCTAGCACTTTTGATTGTACTAGGTTGTGGATTTTGGCCGTCGTGTTCATCTCACTGATAAACTTCTGGAACAATGTAGTTAGGGTGGCAAACTCCGAGCTCAGCGATTGTGTTGATGTATTCAGCTCACTTGCGAACGAATTAACCATGCCATATTGATACTCTAGGTCTGAGATAGCCTTGTACAGGTCTAAACTTGCCTGGTGAATGTCCTTAGCCAATGACGCTGAGCTTAGTGCGTTGGTCGAGCTGGATAGACTTACGGACTTTTGCTGCATGAACGCTAATTTTTGAGCAAACTCAGAACCAGAGACTAGTGCGCTTAGTACAACGGTGTTTTGCTCTAATTTAGCGACTTGCTCCTTATACGCTTTTACCTTGTTAATGAATTCAAGGCTCTCAGCATCAGTTCGGCTTTGAGCAACAGAGGCCTGAAACTCAAGAGCTTTTAGCTTTAGCTTTGTGTTCTTAAGATCATCTGCCCATGGTTGGGTCAAAGCCTTCAGTTCTACTACTTTAGCTTGAGCTTCCGCTTCTAACGCAGCATAACCTTTGCTCTTAGATTGATTGGCGGTTAGCCAGGTTTCTAAATAAAGCTCCGTAGCGTTAATTTTTGTATCTTGTGTACTCAAAAATGCGGTTATTTCAGTCGTCGCGCTGTCTACACCAGTGAGTAACTCTGCACCCGATGGTAATTGCCATTTAGCGTATGCGTATTTTGAATAATATTGCTCAACAGATTCCTGGCCTTTGTTGATAGTGACAGCGACGCCATTTTTATCCGCTAATATATTCATTGACTGATTCGATACCAAGTAACCACCACTTCTTAGATTTGATGGCAGTGTTGCAGGATCTCGTTGCGATAGCGTAATCACTTCATTGGTGTCTGGAAGCGTCCAACCAGTGATATCACAATCATCCAGTTGTGCGACTTTATCGAAGACGGTATCGGTTTCTGAAGAGAATCGCTTCGTCCAAAACTTCGGCTCCCCTTTTCCTTTATCATCGTATTCAGCAATACAATTGAGCGAGTACGTATTCCATGATCCGTTGTAACTAAAATTAGCGGCTTGCGAACGGGTTTTCATCGGTACGAATTTTAATGCCGTGAAGCGACTACTCGCCGCTGTAGCCCAAAGGGTGTCACTGATTGAGTTTGATACACCTTGTTTCGCATTCTCTTTTAGTCGAACACCGACATTGGCTTTGTCGTACGCTTCTGGGCCAATAAATTGAGGAATCGAAACAACAGGTCGCCAGGTCAGGCCTTTGTCGTTGGTGAACTCATAGTATTCGGCGTCATCAAAGCGAACAGATTGGCCATCAACGTTAGCCGTTAAGTAGTCCCATTCAAAACCATTGGTCTTGATTGGGTTTGAGCCAGTGAAGGTGTTGGTAATCTCAGGCGAGGTTGGTGCTGGAATCTCAAACACTTTGGTGAAGGCTTGTGTGGTTAATGCTGCTACGCCATGAGGCATGCCATTCGTCGGATTTTGAGCGACGCGTAATTGAACCTCACCGATATTCTTGTCGATGTTACCGATCACAACCGGTTTGGCAGTGACTTTAGTCCAAGTCGAGCCTGAGTCGATCGTGACTTCGAAATGCTCTAGTTGTGTGAATTCGCCAAAGTATGTCCAATCTAGTGTGTTGTCCGTATCGTTCACCACTAGGCCTGTTGGAGCATTGGGTGCAGAGGGACGAACGGTAAACGCAGTATCATTTGTCAGCTCTGATCCACTCGGGCGACCGGTAATTGGATCTCGTTTAACTCGCACTTGAATTGAGTCAATAGCGTAAGCTTGATCGTTTAACTGATAAGGTTTCTGAGTAACCGTTGCCCAACCTGTGTTGAGTACATTGATCTCGTAATTCGCAGCTTCTGAGAAGCCTGTTACGAATGTCCAATCAAATGTGTCTAGCCCATCGTGAGTGATTGGAGATGTTGGTGCCGGTGGCTTATCAGGTGTCATCGAGTATGGCTTATCTGAGCACAGCGTTTCACCAGGATCATGTTGAGGATCTGTTCCTGCTTTCACTCTCACACAGACTTGTCCCTTAGCAAACGTCTCATCTGGGACTGCTTGTGGATTGCTAGTTACAGGGCTAAATGTAAGACCTCTGTCTAGTGAGTATTCGTAGAAGTCACTGCCAGCAAACTCTGTAACTTCTGTCCACGCAAACGTGTTTTCAGCATCATCAATAATCGGCAGGGTTGGCGCAACAGGCTGGTTTTCTGAGCGAGTGAAAGCCGTACTGATCACTAGTGGAATGCCTGCGGGGCGAGCATCTTGCACATTGGATTTTACACGGATAGAGATGCTGTTAGTCGGAAGTGAAACGTTGCCAACCACATATGGAAGTTCAGTGACAGTATTCCAACCGTTACCTAGATTAATCTCGTAGAAAGATGGCGCATCATATCCAGAGACCCAAAGCCAGTTGATCTGATTGGTGCTGTCGTTTGCAAAGTCCAGCACAGGTTTTACTGGTTGCGCTGGGGTTACTGTCATCGGTTTGTCTGAAATAGCACTTAAGCCGGTCGGGTGACCTATGGAGTCATCCTTCGCGACACGTACTTTTAGATGCCCAACTGGAATGTCTAAGTCTTGAATGCGTTGAGGTTTTTCAGTTGCTTTTACCCAGTTAGCACCGTTATCTAAAGAGTACTCGTAAAGAGATAATTCATTAAAAGAATCGACCAGCGCCCAATCAAATTCATTGCTCGCGTTGTCCACGGTGACCCAAGCGGGTGCTGCTGGAACTGTCGTTAGTGTAAATGCTTTGTGTGAAAGAAGCGGTTTACCTGCTGGAGTATTACGTGCACTAGAGGCTGCGACTCGAACCTGAATAGCGCCTTTATCGAATGCCAGTTTCCCTACCACAATCGGTTTGCGAATGACAGTCGACCAGGTGCTACCGGCATCTAGCGAATATTCGTAATCTGTGTTGTGGTTGAAGCCACGTACAAACTGCCAGTCGAAGGTGTCTGAGGCATCATTGACCTGACCATGTTTAGGAGCCGGCGGTCTAGTGATGATTTCATTGCCATCGATGTCTTCTTGGGAAACTTTGAGTTGATCTCGGTACTCCTTACCAAGTTGCTTCAATGCGCTATCGGTTCCTGATGCGCCATGAGACAGCAAATCGGTCTTGGCTTTAAATTCTGCCAAATCAAGTTCGGCCAATTTGTACATAGAGCCTTTTCGAGCATTCACTTGGTCGACACCTGCATCAACAGAGGCCATTTGTGCTTCTTGAAGTACGCGAGTAACACCGCGTGCAAACATGTGTACTTCACGGCTTATCGCTGAGTTTGATGCGGAATAATCACCAACAGCCAGTTGTTTATCGATGCCTAAGTCGCTGGCCACAAGCTGAGTTGCTTCATCAAAACTGATGCCACTGGTTTTCGCTACACTCGCAATAAGAGATGTCATGGGGCTGATCACGTTCGAAGTGTTACTCGGTACTTCTAACGTAAATCCGGATTCAATAGGCTGATTCGGTGAATCCATATCGATGGTTATACCGGCAACCGCTTCAACCAATATTGGGTATTGGGCGACATCATTGTCGACGTCTAACTGAAATCGTCCTTCGGCGTCCGTAGTGGCAATTTCTCCATCAGCAGAGTCGCACATAGCATTGCTGTTTCTGTCTAAACAAACCTTCGCGTTGCGTAAATAACCATCTAAAGCAATGCCCGAAATATTCTGAGAACTTGGCTTAGTTTGTGACTGTTCGAGCTTCGGATCTGACTCTGCTCCGCCACAAGCAATCAGCATTGTGGAAACGAGTGAAACACTCATTAATTTGTATGGATTCCTTACCACCTGAACTCCAAATAATTTATAAATTACCCATGGGAAAGGCGGAGGATATTAATTTAAATGATAGTAATTATCAATATCATTTGATCTTTTATTTCGTTAAGTGATTTAATAGCAAAATAAAATACTATCAATCAAATCATAAACTAGGTGAATCGGTCGAAAAAATGCACAATAAATTCTTAATATGCAAATTGTCACTAGCAATCTCTAGTGTCTTAATGGTCTCTGGATGTGGAGGTAGTTCTGATAGCGAAAACCCAGTTGGGTCTACGGCTTCAGGCTATGCGTTTCTAGATTCATTAGTATGCGCTGATGCAGATCTGAATGGCGTATGCAGTGATCAAGAGAAACAGATTGCTGATGTTTCTGGGTACGCACAGCAAAGGCAATATGATGGTGCAATTTTGACTGCTTCTCCTGGTATGAAAGTGGTGACGCCTTTCACTACTTTGATTCATAGCGAGATGATGTTTAACCCAACGGTAAGTAACGATGTAGAGCAAGCAAAAGCATCGCTTCAAAGTAAGTTAGGCGATCATGTTGGCATCAATTTTAGTGTGCTGGATTCAACTCATGGGTCTAAAGATCTATCAAATCTGTTGTTAAAATCACTGAAAAAGGCACAAAGTGACGGTAAGCAGTCTTCTTATACCAATATTGCGCATGCTCTTGATTTGATGATAGAGCATAAAACTTTAGACTTATCTAATATTGACGTTGCTGGTACGGTTTCTCGGCATCTACAAATTGAAGACTCTTTGGTTGTTCGCGGTTCACAATCGGTACCGCAATTGTCTGGTGCGAAGTCGATAGCTCTGAATCCAGCGAGCAGTCAGATTGTGTTTTTAACGGCTAATGATGTGGTTATGCAAATTGATAGCTCTTCACGCAATAAGCCGGTGACAATCAATGGTGACCCTGCATCTCAAGCGGTTTCTGGTCTGGTTAGTATCCGTTCACACGACGACGACGATGACGATCACGACGACCATGATGACGATGATGATGACCACGATGGCGATCACGGAGGTGGTACTGGAGGCGGAGAAATACCGGTCGACTCGAGTGAAATCATTCAGTTAGTTCCTGCGTTAAATGGTGTTCAGGCCTATAAGGTTTACAAACCGACCGCTTACGTCTCACCCACATCGAGTGATATTTGTAATAGCCAAGGCGCTAATGGTGTTTTCCTTACAAGCCTCAATGGTTCGAATAACAACAATGTTGGCGTGAAGGCTTTTGCGATTGATACATACAGCAGTCGCAGTGGAGGTACGCTTCCACCCATTCCAAAACCTAATCCAGCCGTGCCGCCTAAATCGAGTGAGTCGTGCATCAATGATAACTTCGCAGCAGTGGTTCCTCTGTTACAAAGTGGCTCGTTACTGGCGATTAAAAATACCGGAAGCTCGATATACTCACAGCAAGAACTCAAATTGCTAAGTGCTAATAAGCTTGATATGAAAAACTGGAGTCACGCATTGAAAGCTTCCTCACCGCAAGTCATATCATCTTACGACGAAAGTGAAGCATTAATTGTTTATAAGAATTACTTTTCAAACAGTAATTTAGCGGCAGAAGTTATCGACACCTCTAACCTATCCACTAAAATGACGATTGATAAGTTAAACCTTAAAACAGCCAATATTGTCGTGAATCAGCAGATATTGTTGGGGTTGGATAGCAATAAGGTTGAGTGGGTGTCTAACTCGATACAACAAACTGTACTTGGGGAGCTGACCGTTGATTCTGCTATTAGCAAGATCGCGACATCGCGAGACGGAAAAACCAGTGCGATTACCACAGCAAGTTCTCTTTATATCGTTGATAACATGACGAGAACCTTACTTGTAACAGAGTCTCTGAGTAACAATGCTATCAAGTCTTTGTATGTGTTAGAAGATAAGGTGATTGTGTTAACTTCTTCGGGTGCGGACTATTATCAGTTCCGAAATATCAGCGGCCCGGCTCTCAAGGTTGGCAGCCAGTTGGTGACCAAAGAACTCCTCAAAAAGTGGGAAGACAGCGGTAATTCAAATTGGAATTCAACCAACTTGGGTTACATTCTTTCTCAAACGGGTACAGCAAGTGAAATCTCCGATAAATTCAAAAACGTAAACCTCTCGTTTTCTCCGACCAATGCGACAACTTCAAGTGGCATCTCTGGGGTACATGTAAGCGGCTTAGAACGTGGTGAATGGCTAACTTTCTATAAAGGTCTTTAACGGTTTTTTGCGCTAAAGAAGGGAGGCTTGCTCCCTTCTTATTCTTCTTTTCTTATTTCACCCCTCTCTTTTTTACAACGACCTATTTCTCTTATTTATCTCTTTTTGAAGTATGTATTTATGCTCCGTATGAACACTAGAAAACAAAAGTTAATCGTTTGTTAATTGCCATAAAACCGGAGTATGATACTGGATTACTATTTAGGATTTGGCTGTCATGAGTGCATCAACAGCGAGCTGGAAAACGCCGCAAAACTTCTTATTACTGATTTCGATTGTTGTCCCTATCGCGTTTTCGAGCTGGATGGCTCTGTTGAATAACTTCGTGATTGAGAAAGCGAACTTTGATGGTGCCGATATTGGCTTGTTGCAAAGTGTTCGTGAGATCCCAGGCTTCTTAGCGTTTACCGTGGTGTTTGTGTTGGCCTTCATTCGAGAGCAACGCTTTATGTTGATATCGCTGGCGATGTTAACCGTGGGCACGGCGATAACCGGTTTATTTCCTACACTCACAGGCTTGTTGCTGACTACGATTTTGATGTCGACGGGCTTTCACTATTTTGAAACGCTGAAGCAGTCTTTGTCACTGCAATGGCTGAGTAAAGAAGAAGCGCCAGAGATGTTGGGTAAAATGATCTCGGTTGGCGCGTTGGCCTCGTTAATCACTTATGGCTCTATTTGGGTGATGCTAGAGCAACTTAAACTCGATTTTGCTTGGGTGTATGGCATCACTGGGGGCATCGGTTTCGTTTTAGTATTGGTGATGACCTTTGGTTTTCCTGAATTTCAAACTAAGACTCAACAAAATAAGAAATTGGTGCTAAGAAAGCGCTACTGGCTTTACTACGCACTGACGTTCATGAGCGGAGCAAGAAGACAAATCTTCACGGTGTTCGCAGGCTTCTTGATGGTAGAGAAGTTCGGTTACTCAGCCGCTGACATAACGTTACTGTTCTTAATCAACTATCTGTTTAACTTCTTGTTCGCCAAACGCATTGGTAAGTTTATTGGTGTGGTGGGTGAGCGGAAGGCGCTGATTTTTGAGTATGTCGGTTTGATAGGAGTGTTCGTTGGGTATGCTTTAGTACAAACGGCGGAGTGGGCAGCCGCGCTGTATGTTGTCGATCATCTGTTCTTTGCGTTGGCATTGGCGATCAAAACCTACTTCCAGAAAATTGCAGATCCTGCTGACATGGCCTCAACCGCCGGTGTCTCTTTCACCATCAACCATATTGCCGCGGTTGTTATTCCAGTCGCGTTTGGTGTGATTTGGTTATCGTCTCCCGCAACGGTTTTCTACATTGGTGCAGTGATGGCGGTGGTTTCTTTGGCGCTGTCTTTAAACATCCCCAAGAAGCCTGAAGAGGGCAACGAAGTTCGAATGTTTAGCTGGCGTTAAGTTGGTTTCAATCTGATGAGATAAACAAAAAGCTCCAATAGCGATATTGGAGCTTTTTTGTATGTGCTATTTGGTAGTCAAAGGCGTGGCGTTCTAAACGGATTGCTTCCTATGCCGCCTGTTTTTCTAATGAGCCAGAAAAGCGCTTCTTGTAGCTGCGCAGCATACTCAGGCTGAATATGGCTGTTACGGTTTCCGCGAACAGAATACTTGCCCAAATACCTTGTTCTGGGAATAGCTTAGGTAAAATGACGATACCCAATGCGACGAAGACGAAGCCACGTCCAAGAGATATCAGTGTTGCTTGTTTGGGTTTTGCCGTTGCCTGAAACAGGTTGGCGATCACCAAGTTGACTCCCATCAGTGGTACAGCAAAGAAGAAGAACGTCAATGCAGTGGCTGAAAGTTCAATCAAGTCACTTGAAGCACCTAGATAAATGGCTGCTATTTGAGGAGCAAACAGGTACACAATAACCATAAACACCAAACCACTACCAATTGCACTTTTTAAACCTAAGCGAAAAATCGCTTCGATGCGGTTTGGTTGGTTGGCTCCATGATTAAAGCTGATGATTGGCTGGCAGGCTTGAGCGATTCCGACCATTACAAACAGGGCGAATACCCCAACGTTTGCCGTTAAGCCATAGGCGATAATATGATTCTCACCAAACTGATGTAGCAACACGTAGTTGAACAATAAGATCGTCATCGCTGCGGTTACTTCAATGAAGAATGTCGGTGTACCTATTTTTAGGATGCTTGGCAGTTTGCTCAAACCAATCCCTTTTAAGCTCATTTCCAAGGTGCCTTGTCTACGTACAAAGTGGCTTAATAGAATACAAGCGATAACACCTTGAGCAATTGCTGTGCCGTAGGCCGCGCCTTTCATGCCCCAGCCAAATTCTAAAACGAAGAAGTAGTCTAAAACTAGGTTAACCACAGCACCTATCGACATCGCGTAAGTCGCCAGTTTTGGGTTGGTATCGTTACGAACAAAGCATGACATGACCCAAGCTAACGAGTACAACACAAAGAATGGCAGCATCACAGACAGGTAATCGTGAGTCAGTTCAGCCATGTAACCAGAAGCGCCCATTAACGCAATCATGTCGTCTAGAAAATACAGGGCAATGCTGACTGAAATGGTGCTAAGCACAGCGGTACTGAGCATGGATTGGCTAAACAGGGTTTGACCTGACGTCGTGTTCCCTTTACCGACTTCGATAGACATAAGAGCTGCGCCGCCAATACCCACCATCATGGCAATGGCGGTGAATATTGAAAAAGCAGGGATGGTCAAAGCGATAGCACCAAGCCCATCAGGGCCAACACCGCGTCCGACAAACCAAGCATCTCCCATGATAAAAAGAGACTTGATCACCATGCCCGTTAGTGCGGGCCAAAGGTATTGATAAAAGGATTTTGAGATAGGATCGGTTTTGAGATTAATGCTCATTCCAGAAAGCTCCCAGCAAATTGGATGAAATAAAGAGGGAGCATTATCGGAACTTAATTGGATTCTAAAAAGGGATTATCTGCGCATTATGTTGCACGATCTGCACATCGAGCTCGAAACTCTGCAGGAGACTCTTTCATCTGCCCACGATAAAAACGACTGAAATAGGCAGGGTCTTCGAAGCCAAGTTCAAAGGCGATGGTTTTAATTGTCTTGGTCGAAAAGATCAGTTCTCGGTTCGCTTCTAAGATGGTTCGATCATGGATTAACTGAGTGACCGTTTTACCTCGTTCCGCTTTGACTATTTCGTTGATGCGCTTGTTAGTTATCGACAGTGCTTGCGCATAAAACTCGCAATGTTTGTGTGTTGTGTAATGTTGTTCAATCAAATCAACAACCTTGTTTACTCGACTGTCGCGCACTTCGCCTTTCAATGAGGACTGGGTTGCGAAGCGTAGTATGTAGCGTAAAAAACTATTAACGAGCGACTCTACTAGGTCCCAGTCGCTCTCTTCTCGTGCACATTCTTCTTTCAGCATGTCGAAAATAGGCAACAGGTAGCGGTTGCCTTCTTCACTGCAATCCAAATAGGGAGGGCGGCTTTGGTGCATGGCAAAAACAGTATCGACCAGCTGAGTGTTGCGGTGATTGGTTTTAACAAAGCCAGGGGTAAATACCAGTAAACGAGCACTTTCTCCCACCAGTTCTGAGCGATGTACTTGACCAGGAGCAATGGTAAAAATACGCCCGACTTTGTTGTCGTAATCGACGAAATCAATACTCTGACTACCGAGATCATCCACACACCACACCAACTCCCAATACTCATGTCTGTGCGGTTCTAAGAACGCATCGTCGCTGTTAGTCAGTTCCTCAACCCTACAAGGTTGACCTTTAATCAGACGCATGTGTTTGATGAGAGTTCTCATGACATTCCTTGGTTGGAGAAGGGCGCTGAAGGCTATGACCAAAGCCGACAATGATTGGTGTTTCTAATGTAGTCGATTACGACTTTTAAGTCATTTGCTTGCCATTATCAATGAGTGATGGGCAGAGAAAGAATGGACGCGGTGAAACAGATAGGAGTGTATGCAAAGAGGAGTGTGGTAGAAGCTTCGATACGAGTAGCTAAATAGAACCCTAGAAGCACATTACGAGCTTCTAGGGTGATTCATAGAGCTTAGTTGCTGCTCGCTGTTTTTAACGAAGAACGCAGCTTAAAGATCCCTTTTGGTGCCTTGGTCAGTAAGATGCCACAAAGCAGAGGAATCATCATAAGCAATGACTGTTCAGAAAGCACTTCACCATTGATATAGCAAGAGATCAGTAGTGCTACTACAGGGAAAATTAGGAAGCAGATAGACGCTTGGAAAGGTGTCGAAACCTGTCCTAATTTGAAGTAAGCCACAATACCGCCAACACTCGCCACAAAGCCTAGGTAAACCACGGCTGAGATTGAATCCCAAGTGAAGGATTCAACATTAACGCTTTCACCCATCGCTGAAACTGCGAACAAGAATAGGGAAGCAATTAAGCTCGGTACAGCGTTGTAAGTCAGTACTTCGATTCCTTTGCAGTGCTTTTGAACCAGCACATACATCACTGCATGAATGGCAACAGCAAGGCCTAAACAAATCGTGCCGATAAGGTAGTCATCGCCACCCATTTGCATTTCGGTGCCAAGGATTAAACATAGGCTGACAACTGCGGTGATCAAGCCGAAGATTTGATGCTTCGCCAAGCGCAGGCCTAGGAATAAGCCAGACATCAGCATGACAGCAACCGGCATGTTCGCGAAAATGATCGATGCTAAACCAGAAGAGATGTATTGCTCACCGTAGATCATTAAAGTGAACGGAATAGCGAAGTACATCAGCGCGACAATGAGCAGCCATTGACGCTTACCCTTTGGAAATAGCAAAGGTTGTTTAAAGACTTTCGCTAATACCGCAAGCAGAGGTGCTGCGAGTAGAAAGCGTAATGCAGTGGCAAAAATAGGTGGGATAGAATGCAATGCCACTTCCATAGCGAACCAAGTAGTTCCCCAAATTAAGCAAACAGAGACAAAAAGCAAGATAGTTAGCGACTTCGAATTCATGGTGACTACTCATTAATAATTATTTTAAATTACAGGCTTGTAGCGCCTTAATGACGTGGCACAGTATAAGTAGGTAGTCGGAGAAAAAATTTGTCTTTTTGTCTCTAATTGAAATGATTTGTAGAAATTAAATCTATAATATAACCCTGTGGTATAAATATTTTCTATAGAAATGGATTTACTTAAAGCCATTATTCTTTGTGAGGTCTAATTTTTGTGTGTAGGTGTTGGATTCAGCGAAGTAAGATAAGGTTCCTTTTCATTCGGCATTGAGCCCTTCCTGCAATCGTATTTAGAAAGTTTTCATGAAAAACGCTACTGGCAGCAAAGTTATCGCATTGAGTGTTGAAGGTTTATTTTGTTCGCGTTCATACTGAACAAAGAACGACATAGCATGGAAATGAGGTAGGGCATTTGAAAAACACAATCGACCTAAATCTGTATCGATTTTTAGATTTGCTGCATGAGCAACAGTCTCAGGCGAAGGTGTGCCATATCTTGGATATTAGTCGAGCGACGTTTAATCGCCATTTGGCGGAAGGTCGAGACTTGTTTGCGAATGAATTATTCATCGCGACTAAAGGTATTTATGCACCGACCTTGTTCACTACTCAATTGATGCTGGTGGTGAAAGAACCGCTAGAAAAGTTAGAGCAAGCTCAGCAAATATCGCAGTCGTTTATTGGTACCGATTCGAATATTGAATATGTTTTTCATGCAGCTAACCCTTTGAGCACACTGTTTACGGTTCCCTTGTTGCAAGGGCTAACCAACGAGGAGTCTAAGCCCAAAATATCGATGATGGACTGGTCTCTAGATGGAGTCGAGTTTCCGAAGGCTGGTACTTTAGCGATTGGTGTTTCGGGTTATCCTAATGAACTTAATGATCGCATTGTGGAGCGTAAAGTCGGTTCGCTAGACTTGTTCGCTTATGTGGCAGATGCACATCCTTTAGCCAAAAATGAAACCATCGACCTCACACAACTAGAAACCTTTGATACGGTTCGTGTGTCTATGGGGTCATTGGACGGCAACTCATATTACGAGCGTTTGAAAAAACGCACAGGATTGGTGTTGCAGCAAAAGCTGACCGTTGCATCGGTCTTCTCTGCGTTGGAGTGTGTTCAGGTGAGCCAGTATGTGTTTGTTGGCTTTGATATGGATTCGGCCTCCATACCAAGCGGGCTCAGTAAACGGCCAGTGCTGTTCAATGGAAAAACGGTTACTTTCGATGTTGGTATTCAGTATCACCGTGCTTGTTATCAGCACCCAATAGTGAAGCGCATAGCGCAGATCTTAAGTGACAGTTTGAAAAACAGTTAACAATGAAAAAAACGCGCCAATTTAGACGCGTTTTTGTTTAAGATTTACAGCTCGATTAACGATGTAGGCTTCGTGTTAAAGCTTTACCTCTTCAATGTCGCTTGGTTTCCATGTCTTGTCATACCATGCTTCTTGTGGGCCATAGAGTCTTAGCACGGTAAACCAACCTTTGCCTGGAACGGTTTCTATCCAGTTCGCTTCTTTTCCTTTTGGAGCGGTAGGGCCAAAGTACAAATCCACTGAGCCATCTTCATTTTCAATAAAATCATCACGCTGGTTATTCTTACTTGGCAGCGGTTGACTGGTTTGCAGCTCTGAGCGTGTTTGCGTGTCGTAAGCCACAACTGACCAGAAGTTTTTTGCTGGTACATTCGCTGGAATATTCAACTTATAGTGCTTACCACCATCGAAGTATTCACCGCCTTTCTCTTGGTCGATCAGTGCATATTGAGAGCCTTTTTCGATAAGCTTGAGGGCCATTGCTGGCGTATTCACCGTTGCAACATAGAAGAAATAAGAGCGTGCATCTAGGTTGCGTCCGCCTTCACCTTTATCCACTAGCCATTGGTAATCTTTACCGATAAACGCTGTCTTCCATAGGCGATCTTCATAAATGTAAGCCTTCTTGTCTCTTGGCTGGAAGTACAGTGATCTTGCTGTTGCGTTACCGATTGCGACACCATCTTTCATTAGCTTTTGCATGCGTTCATCTGGAGCAAAAGGTTTGTTTTTTTGAATACCAATACTCGACATTAATCCGCGAAGTTCTGGGTCGATAAACGAGATTGGCTCTTTATCCAATACGGTTTTGATCTCTTTGTAGAAATGCTCGTCGTTCGCATGAATGGTATTGAATGGTTTGCCACTACCGGAGATGAACTCCATTTTCGGCTGATCATCTTTCTTCGCTAGTGGGTAGATCTTAAGCTTCTCTTTATATGCTTTCACTGCAGCATCGGTTTTACCATCTTTCAGGAATCCGCGAGCGATGAACCAGTTGGTGTAGCTGGTGGATTGCGAAACGAAGTAGCCTTCTGGTACTTCACCTTTATAGCCTGGAGGTAGAATCAGGTAGTTACCCCCTTTACCTTTGTCAGGTCCGACAATGCCTAAGTCGGTTACAAAGCGAAAGAATGCATCATTGACAGTTGTCGGCCCCATACCTTCAGGCACTTCAATGACGGTTGGGCCATCTTTCTCAAGGTCTAGGAAAACCGAAGCATAAACGGTATCGGTGTTGCCCGTTAAAAACAGAGGATTTGAATCCATCAGGTTATCGAAAACCACCACTTGGTTTGATGATGTTGAACCAATCTCAGTATGTCCAATACGAAGTGCTTCAATTGAAGCCATTGGAATTGCATTGAGGAAAACTTCTGTTGAACGAAGCGTGTCTAGGTTGTCATAGAGCTTTTGGGCGGTTTCAGGAGTTGGTGCACCATCTTTAAAGTTCAATTCACCGATGCTCGTTTGCACCGTATCTGGAGTCATGATGCTTAGTGGAATATCGGTATTGTAGTTTTCAGTCGCCAGTACTTGGTGTGAGATAAATATACTGCTCGCTAACGCTATTGCTTTCAGCTTCGACTTAATCATGATGTCACCTTTCAGTTTTGTTTCGATGCGCTTACTTTATGTTAGTCGAAAAAACATATCTGATACGCGGCAGGCTCAAAAATGAGAGTGTGTAATTATTTATTGTGAAACCGTGGAGAGGAAAATCGATGGATGGTTATCTGTAGCAAAAAGCCCCTTTACTCAAACAGATCGTAAAGGGGAGAGAGCTACCACACGAAACGGTAAACTAAAAACGAAGGTTGAAGCCTAGCTCGACGCTGCCATCAGAACGAAATACGTCTCCTGGACTCACACGTTTCTGGCCGAAAGTATATTTCACATAAGGTTCCACCCATTTGGGTTTCAGGGTAAACGTGACGTCTTGGCTGTTGTAATAACCTTTTGAACCCGTTAATTGGCGATCATGGCTGAATGAATAGGAAAAGTTCATAAACTCTGTGGGAGAGTAACTTGTCCCGATAGTGTTTTTCCATTCTCTATCTGTCATATCTATGAGGGATAAAGAAACATCGCGCCATTCATGCGAAGTGTTGGCAAAAACCATAATATTGTTGGTGATGGCAGTGCCCCCAAATAAGCCGATGTCGTAGATATCGATAAGGTCAGCTCGGCCATAACTCACGAAAGCTTCAGTGTAAAAGTTACCTAGCATCAAGCCGTAACCAGTCCCTAGTTCTAGGTAACCTTCCGAGTCAATTTCTGCACTGATGTTGATCTCTTCAGTTGCTTGAATTACTCCGGATACTGTCCCTATCCAATTATCACCAGCCTTCGCGGTTTGAAAGCTCAAGCTTGGTTCATGATAATTCAAAGTTTGTAATTGATGGTCATTTGCATATGCCGCAAGGGGCATCAATAAAGGGATTAATAATCGTTTCATCGTGTTCTCAACTCTCAAATAAAAAGGAGCCGCTAATAAGCGGCTCCCTTGCTTTTGCATTTATTATTTTTTATTAGCTGCGGCTAGCGCGGTCTTTGACAGCTTGCTTAATTTGCTGACGTTGTTCTTGAGATAGAGATTGGATCTTCGATTTTAGTTCAGCTTTCTGTACTGCATTCGAGCTATCTAATTCAGGTAGGTTAGCGTCTGGTGCAGGGACAAATGTCCATGAACCGTCGCCACGAAAAACTTCAAGCTTGTTGCCGTTCTCGCCGGTGATTGTCACCATACGATCTTCTGGGTTAACAGCTGGGCTCAATTCAATCTTAACAACACCATAAGCTTCCGTAGATAGGTGTATCTTATTGACTTGGTCATTTCGGTTTCGCTCAACGTGACCTAGCGCATTTCCGTCACTATCAACAATGTTGTCGTTGCCATTAATGAAGGCAACTGGTTCACCATTCACCATTAATACCTCATCAACAATTACAATATCTTTTGCCACAGGGTTACCGTTACCATCGTGAATTGGATTGGATGGAGTTCCTGCTGGAATAAAAGTCCACGTTCCATCACCACGGAAGATTTCAAGTTTGTTTCCGTTTTCACCCGTAATGGTTACCATACGATCTTCCGGGTTGACTGCTGGGTTAAGCTCAATTTTGACAAAACCGTAGATGTTAGTAGAGATATGTAGAGTGTTTATTTGGCCATTTTTATTGCGCTCGACGTGACCAATCCCATTGCCATTTGCGTCAACAATTCGGTCATCTGCATTGATGCCTGCAATAGCTACACCATCAACAATCAGTTCACCATCGATCACAGCAATATCTTTACCAATTGGGTTTTCTACGTCATCGTAGATTGGTAAATCAGGTGTACCTGAAGGAATAAAAGTCCACGAACCATCCCCACGGAAGATTTCAAGCTTATTACCGTTTTCACCAGTTACCGTAACCATACGGTCTTGTGGGTTTACAGCAGGATTCAGTTCAATTTTTACTGAGCCATATGTATTTGTGCTTACATAGACTTCGTTAACTTGACCATTTTTATTACGTTCAACGTGTCCAATGGCATGACCATCTGCGTTGACGAGTCTATCGTTTCCATCAACATACGCTACGACTTCGCCATTGACTTTTAGCTCTTCATCTACCACTACAATATCTTTTGCTACTGGAACACTTGGTTCTACAAACTCCGGGTTGTCAGGGTGTTCTGGAGAGACTTCGATAGGGTTGCTTGGACTCATTTCGATTGGGTTGCTTGGCGTCACCTCTATAGGATTCATTGGTGTCGCACCACCACTTGAACCAGAAGAAGAGCAACCAGCTAGGAATGAGGCTGCGATAAGTGTGCTTAGTAATTTTAGTTTCATGGTTTACTCTCAAATATTGTATAGGAACGAAGGTTGCTTCTTGCAGTGTTATGTGGCGTTCCTAGCCGATGAGAGAAGTATATGGATTGTGTAAAAAAGCCTCTAATCCCTTAAAAGAATAGAGGCCTTAACGATGAGTTATTAATGAAAGAGGGGAAAGGTGGTGATAACCGCTAGTTATCATTGAGCAATAGCTCGAGTTTTTTCTTGAGCCATAATGTGACTGGGCTGTTTCGGTTTTTATGGTGGTAATACGCACAAACGGTTGGCTGAACGTCTGCACTGTCAAATAACAACTTAATCGCTCTGAGCGAGGTCTTTTGTTCGATCTCCAAAAACTTTGACGCCGGAAAAATCATATCTGAGTTTCTAACTACATCAATGACGGCTGATGGTAGCTCGGAGCGAAAGCCTATATTGGCAGTATGGCCTTTTAGCTTCAAAATCTTTTCCGCAAGTGATTGGTGTGAATTCCAATCAACAGCAATGACAGAGGCTAACTCGAAATTGACGCCATCTTTGACTTCTAAATAATCATTTTCGTAGGGGTGATCTTCTCGTACATACCCCTTAAATGTGTCTTTCGCAATTGGCTGTTGAAGCAGCTCTTTTGGCGCGTGATTGATTTCATAATTTAAGCCGATATGTACTTCATCATTGATGATGTCGGTCATAGTAGTACCAGACCAGTTCAACAGCTGAACCTGTACCAAGGGAGCTTCTGCTCTTATTGCTTTAAAAAGTTTACTGGAAAGGGACGAAAGCAAATAAGGAGAGAGAGCGACTTTAATCACACCTTGCAGCTCTTCAGGGTTGAACTCATTACTACTGTTTAATGCAGAAGAAAGCTCATCGAGTATCGGAGAAATACTCTCAGCCAACATATTCGCGTGTTCAGTTGCTCGTAAGCCGTGATGCGTTTTGACAAATAGTTCATCGTCGAAATGATCGCGCAATCGTTGTAGAGCTTTACTTATCGCAGGCTGAGATACGAATAGGCGCTCGGAGGCTTTACGCATGTTTCTTTCTTGATGAAGAATGATAAAAGTGCGAAGTAAATTTAAATCTAAGTTCGAGAATAGATCTTTTGCCATAAGGAGCACCGAATGATTATGAGTTCTTTAATCATAAGTTGGTAACCGATTGAGAACAAATAGAAAACGTATATAGATGTGATGCTAATAAAAAAAACCGCACTTGGCGGGTTTGTTGGGCTCTGGAATAGATACTTTCTATATGCGCTTGCTATTGAGTAACAGGTTTAATTTGCTTGGACTGTCTAATTGCCAAAATAAGTTGTGGGAGCAGCGACATCACGATCATGCCAGTCATTAACGAGTATTGGACTGCAGTGAATGATTCACCCATCAAAACCATACCAGTTACGATGCCAGCTACTGGGTTTGCAATACCACCGAAGGTGAAATCAACCACTGACATACGTTGCAGTAACCACACATACATGCCGTATCCCAGCGCTGTGTTTAGGCCAATCACCCACACTAGCCCCATAGCATTACGAGTATCGAAATGAGTCACTGCGTTAACATAAGGCTGCGGGTCGATGAATGCATGAACGCCAGAAGCTACGGATAAAATCGTACCGCCCAAAATCAGTTGCCACGTTAATACCTTCCACCAGTGCATGCGATTACCCAATGATTTGGTAATGCTGCTACCGATAACGATACACATGATAGCGGCGAACATTGCTCCCAAACCGATGGGGTTTAACGCGATTTGACTTGGGTTAAACAGGATCCACGCCAATGTGATCAAACCAATACCAGACAAAGCTTGAATCAAATGCGGGCGTTGCTTTTTCACTACCCAGTGAAAGATCATCGCAAATACAGGCACGGAGATCATGCCTACACCAGAGATGGCCGAAGGCAGCGTTAACGCCATTACGAAGATCAAGCCAAAGAAGGTCGCAATATTGATAAGGCCCAATGTGAAAATGATTTGCCACTCGCCTTTTTTAGGCAGTGTAGGTTTTACTGCTAGCAATAACAAACCAGCAGGTAACGCACGCAAAGCACCCAATAATAATGGTGGCCACTCCTGTAGCGTAAATTGCGTCACTGCATAGGTTGTTCCCCAGAAGAACGCGGGGATCATTGCTAATAATATGTTCATATAAAATATCTTTACGTTAAGGTAACTGTTGTGTGAACTGTATACTGAGAACTAGTGGTTGTAAAGTATCTTTATGTTAAACTAGTTTAAAGTAATCAGACTAACAACGGAGTGAGATTGCAAATGGATGCTATCGACCGCGTAGTAGAGCAATGGGCAAAGGAAAAGCCTGAGCTAGAAACTGAGCCTATGGCAATGATGGGCCGGATTATGCGAATTGCCAAGTATATGGAGACGCAAGTTGCCGAGCTTCATAAAAAATACGACATGAAGCTGGGTGAGTTTGATGTGCTAGCCACCTTGCGACGTTCTGGAAAGCCTTACAGACTGACTCCGTCAGAACTGATCGGGTCGATGATGCTGACATCTGGCGCGATGACCAATCGCCTTGATAAGCTAGAAGCTAAAGGGTTGATCAGCCGTGAGCACAGCAAAGAAGACCGACGTAGTGTGAGTGTCCAGCTAACCAAAGATGGTCTCATTCTGATTGACCAAATGATGACTGAGCATGTCGAAATGCAGAAAAAACTGGTTAAATCCATGTCTGCGAGTCAGAAGAAGAACACTAACCAACTCCTGAAAACGTGGCTGAGTGCTTACGAATAGTTTTGCTGATCTTTCTTTAGATTCATTAAAAAACCGAAGCTTAATCGCTTCGGTTTTTTGTTCCTTTCTAAGAGTTTCAAGTACAAAGAATTGGTGAATTAAGCTTGCAGCATTTCATCACTGAACAGTTCCGCGCACCCAATACCATTGATGGCGCAGCTTTCGTCTATATCTGAAATGTCACCGCTTACCCCAATAGCACCGAGTACCGTTTTATCCTTGTCTCGAATTAGTAAGCCCCCTGGTACTGGCACCATATTACCGTGTGCGAGTACGTTTACGGCGGAGATAAATGCAGGCCTGTTGTCAGCATCTTGGGCGAGTTTTCTAGAGGAACAACCCAGTGCGAGTGCTCCCCATGCTTTAGCGATAGCGATGTCTGGTCGCATCATGCTAGAGCCGTCTTGACGTTGCAAAGAAATCAACTTGCCACCACTGTCTAAGACGGCGACCGTCAAAGGCTCGGTGTGGATCTTGTTTCCTGCTTTTAAGGTTCCATCTATGATGGTTAACGCTTGTTGTAGAGTCAAACTTCCCATGTTATCTCCTAGTTTTTCAAGGGGCATATGTACCAAGCTCAGTCAGCCAATTGCTACTCATGTTCGTGAATGCCATTGACAGATTCAACTTGGTACAAGAGTCCTAACTGGACTTTTGTAGTAGCCCATAGCTGGGTAAAGTTAGGAAGGCAGCGAACTCATCGGCTGTAGAAAGTTGATAGAAAAGATCGGCTGTCTCTTCAAATCGACCAGCTGCATAACGCGAGTCTCCGACTTCATGTTTTATCGTGTCTAGCTCTTGGTAAAGCCAAGAGTGGAACAGTTGTTTGGTAAAAGTTTGGCCGTCATCAAGTGTGACGCCGTGGTGGATCCATTGCCAGATGTTGGCTCTTGAGATCTCAGCGGTTGCGGCATCTTCCATCAAACCGTAAATAGGCACACAACCGTAGCCTTGGATCCAAGCCTCAATGTAATAAAGCGCGATGCGTATGTTTTTACGTACGCCCGCTTCGTCGCGGCTTCCTTCACAAGATTTCAATAGCGTGTCTGCGTTGATCACATGCTCAGGGCTTTGGAAATCCATTTGGTTTACTTTGCCATCAAGGTGTTTATCAAAGATCGACATTGCTAAATCAACCAATGCTGGATGCGCTACCCACGTGCCATCGTGACCATTTTGAGATTCTCTTTGTTTATCTTCGATAACCTTGGCGGTTACACGCGCCATTTCTTGCGGATCTTTTGCTGGAATAAAGGCAGACATACCACCCATTGCCAGTGCACCGCGAGCATGACAAGTGCGCACCAACAGTTGGCTGTAGGCGTTAAGGAATTCTTGATCCATGCCGATTCCATGACGATCTGGCAGGATGCGGTCTTTATGGTTCTTCAGCGTTTTGATATAGCTGAAGATGTAATCCCAACGGCCACAGTTCATCGCAACGATGTGATCACGCATGGCGTACAAGATCTCTTCCATTTGGAATACGGCTGGTAGCGTTTCGATCAATACTGTCGCGCGAATGGTGCCTTTTGGTACATGGAAATAGTTTTCGGTGAAGCTGAAAATATCGTCCCACCACTGTGCTTCTTCCATGCTTTCTAGCTTTGGAATGTAGTAGTAAACGCCTAAACCTTGTTGTGCACGTGATTGATAGTTGTGGAAAAAGTACAAGGCGAAGTCCATCAAGCAACCTCCGATAGGCTGATTGTTGAATTGGATGGATTGCTCAGGAAGGTGGATCCCTCGTGGGCGTGCGATCAGCAGTGCAGGATCGTCGTTTAATTGGTAACGCTTCTGCTTCTTCTCATCGAAATAACTAATGGTGCCAAGGTTGGCATCTCTTAGGTTGATTTGCCCTTCGACCATATTGGCCCAAGTTGGGGAAGACGCATCCTCAAAGCAACACATGAAGACCTTCGCGCCTGAGTTTAATGCGTTGATCACCATCTTTCTTTCGATTGGGCCGGTGATCTCTACGCGGCGATCCAGTAGCTCCGGTGGTGGTGGTGCTACTTTCCATTCTTTGTTTTGGCGAATGGAGATAGTGTCTTTTCTGAAATTGGGTAACTCACCCTCGTCGTATTGAGCCTGTTTTGTGTCGCGGTCACTTAGCAGGGCATGACGGCGATCTCCAAACTTATTCACAAGAGCTTCTAAGAATTTTAATGCATCTTTAGACAAGATCTCTTTGTACTCGGAGTTGTCCATATTCCCGAGTACCTGCATACACTGTACTTCTTCTCTCTCTTTTACGTCATTCATCATTGTTGTCTCCTTTAAACAATACGATGCCATTTTGTATACAAAACGCTCTTTTTAAGGATATTTATATTGCATAAATTGTAAACAAGCAAAGGGTATTTAACATTTATTTATCATTTGGTCTTTTTGTAATTTATTTTTACGTAAAGATATTTTATGTAAAGTAATGAATTGTAAGCTTTTCAGGCTTGTTTGCTGTTCAAGAGGATAGGTTGATGTAACAAAAATGTTTCAATCTAGGGTTGATAAATGCTGAGGATGATTCATAGTGTACAAAAGTTAGTTTAATTGTATACAATCTGAACTGGAGGTTCGAATGGCAATTATGAAAGCGATTGAAGCAGCGGTAGAAGTGCTTAAACGTGAAGGCGTAGACATCGCATTTGGTGTTCCCGGCGCAGCAATAAACCCTATGTATGCGGCTATGAAAAAGCTCGGAGGAATCGAACACGTCTTAGCTCGTCACGTAGAGGGTGCATCCCATATGGCTGAAGGGTACACGCGTACCAATCAAGGTAATATTGGTGTGTGTATTGGCACCTCTGGTCCTGCGGGCACGGATATGATCACGGGTCTGTATTCTGCATCTGCAGATTCGATTCCAATTCTATGTATCACAGGCCAAGCGCCACGTGCTCGTCTTCATAAAGAAGATTTTCAAGCGGTCGACATTGAATCTATCGCTAAGCCAGTAACAAAGTGGGCAACCACGGTGCTGGAACCTGCACAAGTGCCACGCGCATTCCAAAAAGCGTTTCATTTAATGCGTTCGGGTCGTCCAGGCCCAATCCTGATTGACCTGCCTATCGATGTTCAGCTGGCTGAAATTGAGTTTGATATCGATACCTATGAACCGCTAGAACCATATAAGCCACAAGCAACACGTGCGCAGGTTGAGAAAGCACTAACCATGATGTCTCAATCTGAGAAACCACTGATTGTATCTGGTGGTGGCGTAATTAACGCTGGCGCATCTGAGTTGCTGCAGCAGTTTGCAGAAATCACGGGTGTACCGGTTATCCCAACCTTGATGGGCTGGGGTTCTATCCCAGATGATCACGACTTAATGGCCGGCATGGTGGGGCTACAAACTTCCCACCGTTACGGTAACGAAACCATGCTCAACTCTGATTTTGTATTTGGTGTAGGTAACCGCTGGGCAAACCGTCATACCGGCTCTGTCGATGTTTACACCGAAGGGCGCAAGTTTGTGCACGTTGATATTGAACCGACCCAAATCGGTCGAGTGTTCTGTCCCGACTTAGGTATTGTTTCTGATGCGAAAGCAGCACTTGAGCTAATGGTTGAAGTTGCTCAAGAGTGGCGTGATGCAGGCAAGCTGCCAAACCGAAATGCTTGGGCAAGTGAGTGTCAGGAACGCAAGTCGACCATGCTGCGTAAAACCAATTTCGATGAAGCACCAATGAAACCAATGCGTGTTTATGAAGAGATGAACAAGGCATTTGGTCGTGACACTTGCTATGTGAGCACCATTGGTTTGTCGCAAATTGCTGCTGCTCAATTCCTGCATGTTTATAAGCCGCGTAACTGGATTAACTGTGGTCAAGCTGGCCCATTGGGTTGGACAACCCCTGCGGCATTAGGCGTACGAGCGGCCGATCCAAATCGCGATATCGTTGCTATCTCTGGTGATTACGATTTCCAATTTATGATCGAAGAACTGGCGGTAGGTGCTCAATTCAACTTGCCATACATTCATGTGTTGGTGAACAACTCATACCTAGGTTTGATTCGCCAAGCACAGCGCCAATTTGATATCGATTATTGTGTACAACTGGCGTTCGATAACCAGAATGCGCCAGAGCTTGAAGGTTACGGTGTTGACCATGTTGCGGTTGTTGAAGGTTTAGGCTGTAAGGCGATTCGAGTTCGTGAACCAGAGCAAATTGCCGCTGCGTTTGAACAAGCCAAAGAGCTGATGAATAAGCATAAAGTCCCGGTTGTTGTTGAGCTAATTCTTGAGCGAGTAACCAACATAGCAATGGGTGTCGAGATCAATGCCATCAATGAATTCGAACCGCTTGCCGAAAGCCGCGGCGATGCCCCGACAGCGCTTGCATACAAGTAGCTTTGTTGTACGTGTACCCGTTGAGCCAAAGCTTGGCTCAACGGAGAAGCTCAAAGAGATCGGAGCTTCATTAAGCAACTGTAGCTTCACTAAGCAGTCATAGTTTCAATAAATAACGGTTTCTTTACCTAATAACCAGAGCTTCACCAAATAAAGAGTAAGGACAGAGTCATGGCAAAATTTGCAGCAAACTTGTCAATGTTATTCACGGAAGTTGATTTTATGGATCGCTTTGAAGCCGCAGCAGAAGCGGGCTTTCAGGGCGTGGAGTACCTTTTCCCGTATGCCTTTGATGCGGACGAAATTAAAGAAAAGCTTGTCGCGAATAATTTAGAACAAGTGCTATTTAACCTACCTGCAGGGGATTGGGACGCCGGTGACCGTGGTATCGCGGTCGACCCAGCTCGAGTCGAAGAGTTTCAAGCGGGTGTAACTAAGGCGATTGCTTACGCTAAAGCGCTCGGTTGTACCCAAGTGAATTGTTTGGCAGGGATTGTTCCGCAAGGTGTGACCCAACAAGATGCGCAATCGGCGTTTGTGATTAACCTGCATTACGCGGCGAACGCGCTAGCAGCAGAAGGGATTAGCCTAGTGATTGAAGCGATCAACACGCGTGATATTCCGGGCTTCTTCTTAAATACCACTGAGCAAGCTAAAGCGATCATTAAAGAGGTAGGGAGCGATAACCTTTCTATCCAATACGATATTTATCACATGCAAATTATGGAAGGCGATTTAACGCCGACTATGCAACAAAACATTGGCCAAATCGCGCACGTTCAACTGGCTGACAATCCAGGTCGACACGAACCGGGGACGGGAGAAATCAATTACCCATTCGTGCTCAATTATCTTGATGAGCTTGGCTATCAAGGCTGGGTGGGCTGCGAGTACAAGCCCAAAACAACGACTAAAGAAGGCCTTGGTTGGCTACACCAGTACCGTTAATTCCGTCTGGTAACCCTCAAACGTTAAGGAGAACAACATGTCTAAAATTGCATTTATCGGTACTGGCATCATGGGTAAACCTATGGCGAGCAACCTACAAAAAGCGGGCCACGATATCTTTTTATCAGACCACTTCAATGAAGCTCCTGCTGATCTGGTCGCAGCGGGCGCAACAGTCTGTCACTCACCCGCGGAAGCGGCAGAGGCGGCGGATGTCATTATCCTAATGGTGCCAAACACACCTCAAGTTGAAGAGGTACTGTTTGGTAACAACGGAGTAGAGCAAGGCCTAGCTGCCGGCGGTGCGACTGGAAAACTGGTTATCGATATGAGTTCAATCTCGCCTATCGCGACCAAAGCAATAGCAGCTCGCATCAATGAAGGTGGTGCTTCTTACCTAGATGCTCCGGTATCGGGTGGTGAAGTAGGTGCTATCAATGCCGCACTGACCATTATGGTTGGTGGCGAGCAAGACGCCTTTGACAAAGCCCGTCCGCTATTCGAAATCATGGGTAAGAACATCACGCTGGTGGGTGATAACGGTGCTGGCCAAACGTGTAAGGTTGCTAACCAGATCATCGTTGCACTGAATATTGAAGCGGTATCCGAAGCCTTGGTATTTGCCTCAAAAGCCGGTGCTGATCCAGCGCGAGTTCGTCAGGCACTACTAGGTGGTTTTGCTAACTCTAAGATCCTGGAAGTTCATGGCGAGCGTATGGTTGAAGGCACATTTGACCCAGGTTTTAGAATCTCGCTTCACCAGAAAGACCTGAACCTTGCGCTAACGGGCGCACAAGAGTTAGGTGTCGCACTACCGAATACGGCGAACGCTCAAGAGTTGTTTGGCGAGTGTGCCGAAATGGGCGGTGAAGGCTGGGACCACTCTGCGCTTATCCAAGCGATAGAGAAGCGTTCTGACCACTCTATTCGCTAATATCCGTAACGATTAATCCGTCTCAATTCATTGGCTTTTGTCGCTGTAGTGGCTTTGTTGTAAAGCTTTGTCGCTTCAGTAGGGCTAAGGCTAATGAATCTGGGCTGCCATTACATGTAATGTCGAATTGTGAATCTACTTTGCGCCTCGACAGAGCTGCGATGTGCGAGCCCACCAGTTTCAAACAGTTTGTTTATAAATCGCGTAGTTTCGTCTCCTTTTATACGCGTTCCTGATACGAGGCAGAGGTTGAAGTTGTTCCTTTCCAACTTAATCTTAGCAGGCACCCTTTCGCCTTGTATCGGGGTTCTTTTTTTCTCCGTCAACTAAGGAGTGGCTGATGGACATTGATGCTAAGCAGTTTCTGCAAACCCTTTTCTCAAGTGCTGTAAATGAGGCACTACCAAAAAATCACATCGAACCTTTTCTACCTCAAGACATTTTTTATCGCTCTGCTAATCAAGCTGGGCGCACTGTCGTGATCGGAGCGGGAAAAGCTGCAGCGTCAATGGCGGCGGAGCTTGAAGCCGTATGGCAAACAAAGAAGCAACAAGATCTTGCACTGCGTGACCTTGAAGGTTTGGTCGTGACTCGCTATGAGCACACGGCTCCTTGCGAACACATTGAGGTGATTGAAGCGGCGCACCCAGTTCCAGACGCGATGGGTTTAGAAGTGAGTCAACGTATGTTGCAACTCGTTAATGATCTTAGTGCTGATGATACTGTGATCTGCTTGTTGTCGGGTGGAGGCTCTGCGTTATTGAGTTTACCGGGTGGTGATATCAGTTTGGCAGAGAAGCAACAAATCAATAAAGCGCTGCTTAAGTCGGGTGCAGCCATTGATGAGATGAATTGCGTTCGTAAGCATTTATCTTCAATCAAAGGTGGTCGACTTGCCAAAGCGGCATACCCAGCAAGAGTTGTGTCTTTGGCAATATCTGATGTGCCGGGAGACGATATTAGTGTGATTGCCTCTGGCCCAACCGTACCTGATACCACCACTCGCTTTGATGCAATGGCAATCTTAGAACGCTACCAAATTGAAACACCACGCTCGGCATTTGAATGGCTCAATAACCCTGAGTCAGAAACCGTTAAGCCGGATGATGTGTGTTGGAAGAATGCAGAGCATCATATTATCGCAACTCCAATGTCAGCATTAGAATCTGCCGCTGCAGAAGCTGAAGGTTTGGGGATCCCCGCTTACGTGTTGAGTGACTGTATTGAAGGGGAAGCGCGAGAAGTAGCGAAGGTTCATGCTGCCCTGGCTAAGCAAATTGCTGACAATAAGCACCCATTTGAGACGCCTTGCGTGATACTTTCTGGTGGTGAGACCACGGTGACCGTTAAAGGGAATGGCCGTGGCGGGCGAAATTGTGAATTCCTTTTAAGTTTGTATAACGAACTTAAAGGCCAAGACAATATATTTGCTCTGGCTGCCGATACTGATGGTATAGATGGTGTAGAAGATAACGCCGGTGCATGGATCACACCTCAAACATGGCAGCAAGGTTTGAACCTGTCGCTTAAAGCGCAAGACTACCTTGACGCGAACAACAGCTACGACTTCTTTAAGCAAGTCGGTGTGTTACTGAGCACGGGGCCGACGCTAACCAACGTGAATGACTTCCGCGCGATATTGATTCTTTAATCTGAACGGTGCGAATAGCCCCCAAAATATTAGCGTTGGAAAGCTAGCAGTATTGAATGGTCGCTCTTCTGCACATAAGAACGACCATTTTATTGCTATCAATGTTGTGACCTCGAGTTCTGAGATTATCTTCTGGACTAATGAAGCACGTTGATTACTATGGCTTAAGTAATGAGTTGTAAAGGATGCAATATGTCTAGGATCAGACAAAAGAATCAAGATTTAATCATCGAAGTCGCGTGTGAACAATTCGCCACTCATGGTTATGCCGCAACAAAAATGGCTGATATCGCAAAAGCGGCCGACATTCCCAAACCTAACGTATTCTATTATTTCAGCTCTAAAGATAAGCTCTACAACGCTGTGCTTGAAACCGTCACTCAGCCCTTGCTAGAAGCATCTCGTCCGATTGAAGAGCTCAGCGATCCTGTTGAAGCTTTGTCTCAATATATTCAAACCAAGCTGATTATTTCTCGCGACCATCCACATGCTTCTAAAGTATTTGCCAATGAAGTGATGTCGGGCGCGAAAGTGCTGCCGAAAGAGATTGGTGATGAGCTGTATAAGCAATCGCAGATGATTCTTGATAAGTTCTCAACGTGGTCAGCACAAGGTTTAATGGATGACGTTCCTGCGCACCACCTGATGTTTACCATCTGGGCGGCTACCCAAACCTACGCCGATTTTGGTTGGCAGATTTGCAGCGTGATGCAGAAAGAGCAGCTCGATGACAAAGATTATGAAGAAGCCGCTGAGTTTATCACCCAGCTAGTTATTAAAGGTTGCGGTGTGAAAGGAAAGTCTTAGTTAACATGGGCTTGGAGTGAATTCCTCATTCATACTTTGTTACATATGATGTTCCATTAAAGTTATAAGTACGCTGTACCACAAGTTTGTTTTTATAGTATCTTGTTCCTTATTATCTGTTTTAATAGTTTCTAAGTAGGCAAGATGAAAAGCTCTAAGGGTTTTACACTGATCGAACTGGTGTCTGTGATTGTTCTTTTAGGTGTACTCGCCGTAACCGCTGCCCCTCGTTTTCTTAATTTTTCTAGTGATGCAAAAGACTCAGTCTTGTTTGGTTTAAAAGGAACGCTGCTTTCTGGTCTAGATATCGTTTACTCAGAACATAAAGTGGCGGGAGAACCGAACGAACTTGAGGTAAACGGTGAGATGTTGAGTTTTTGGGATGAAGAGACTCAACAGAGATCAGAATACCCTTTAGCGTCGTCAGCATTAGAGTGTGAATCGATTTGGAATGTAATAACGACAGGCATTCGAGCAAGCGTTGATAGTATAGATTCAGATTCGTTGGTTGCTGTGTTTGATGCGCAAAATGCTGCGTGCCAGTACTATTATTACAACGCCCCAGTTCTGTCTTCTGCAAGCGCGATGGCAGGAGCTTCAAATCAAAGTTTTAGCTCTCATGGTTTCTTAACTTACGTCGTTGGCACTAGAGGTGTTGAAATCGGTGATGGTGGTGGCTCGATGCCTGTAGACCCTGTAGACCCTGTAGACCCTGTAGACCCTGTAGACCCTGTAGACCCGGATCCCGAACCAGACCCAGACCCAGATCCTAAGCCACCTTGGGAAAGGCCGTGCTGGGATGACGATAGCGTTGAAGCCAATGATCGTGAACCGTGTGAAGATGATGATCCGGAAGACCCAGAGGACCCTTGCGACAGGTGGGACCGAAGAGATAACGAAACCTCTCCATTCGATCGAGACTGGGAGCCTTGTGAGGACGACGATTAAATAGCAAAAGGACATCATTCGATGTCCTTTTTTGTATACGCAGTTTCTTGTAAGAGTCGCTTTTGAATAGATGCAGCTTTTATACATCGTTTCGAGCAAAAGTCGCAGTGCAGCCCGCGGGATGTAGGCTCGTGTCCGACTGGACGTTATCTATCAGTGTGGATGTCCAGCCGTAACTGTCTCCGATGCGTTTTACGATGATTAGGCCAAGGCCGTGTTCCATTTTAGTATCATCATTAAGCCCCGAGCCAGTATCTGAAACCGAAATCGTGTTGGAGTTGATGGTCACTACAATCTTACCTTGTGTGGTAAATCGAATCGCATTTTCAATGTAGTTCTTAAGCACCATATTGACGATTGTCAAAGGCATGTTAAGCGTAGTATTTGGCTCAATGTTTAACTGTAGCTCAGCATCTGGAGCCAACATCGTGTGGTACTTCGATAAATCGATAGCGGCTTCATCGATAGCCGTTAGTGTATTTTCGGCGGAAGAGTTCTCTTGCTTAACAATGTTCAGTAGCACTTTAACAGTAGTACTCATGCCATTGGCGGCTCCAAGAATACGTTGTCGTTGCTTAGCTTGAAATACAGGATCATCGGGCTTCATGGCTTGTAATTCTGCTGCGCCAATAACAATTGAGATCGGTGTTTTCAATTCATGGCTAGCGTATTTCGCAAACATCATCTCTTGCTTGGCAAGCCTGTCTTTCATTGTCGAGTAACTGTTGAGGTGCGAGGTGAGCATCTGCAGCTCATCAACCGTGTGGTCGGGTACTTTGAAGTTGTCAGATTCAAGTTTAGTGAGTTGAGTACTGAGCTCCGAAATGGGCGCCATTAGTTGGTCGAATACTCGCTTAAGTGTAATCCGCAATACTATGATCAGCCCGATCATCAACAGAGTCGAAATCGCCATCAATACGCCCCAACTGTCATCCCATAGGTCCATATCAAAAGAGCTGATGGTGATGTAAGTCGGAATGGTTTTCCCCTGGTCTTCAAAAGAAAAGTGGTAGACGATAACCCCGGGAATAATAATATCTTCTTCGGAAAGCCTGATCTCAAAACGCTGTCGATCGACCGTTTCTAGTGCCATTGGCGGAAGCTTTTTCAGTTGGTCGGTAAAATCGGTTTCACCATAGTAGGCCGTTACGTTTTCTGACAGCTTGAGGCTGCCTTTTGGAGAAAGAAGGCGGTAAAACTGCTGTGCTACCCCTTTATATGATTTTAAGTGATTCTCGATTTGAGCTTCTTCTTGCCACACCAAGCGTAGCGAGAAAACGAAAAAGACAATGCATGAAGAGACAAGTGCGATGACCGAAAACGTTCGCATAGTGCGGATTCTGACATCCTCAATTGAGTTGCCTAGCTTTGTGCGAATTTTCATGCGGATTGAGGCTCATTGTTAGACACGATTAATTGAAAACCGTGTTTAGGAATGGTCTTGAGCATAGGAAAATCGAAGGGTTTATCGAGCACGTTTCGTAATAGGTAGATATGGCTGCGGAGTACGTCTTTGTCTGGAATGTCATCGCCCCAAAGCATGTAGATGAGGCTTTCACGAGACACGACGCCACCTTGAGCTTTGACTAACTCTCTCAAAATTTGAAACATGATAGGGGTTAGGTTGAGTGATTGACCACTTCTTGATGCGGTATGTGTTTTTTCATCGATGATCACTTCACCAAAGCTCAACGACTTTTTGGCGACTAAGCCTTTATTGCGTTTTATCAGTGCTGACAGGCGAGCTTCTAATTCAGGAAACTTGAACGGTTTGGTTACGAAGTCGTCGGCACCTGAATCAAAGCTACTT